>JBIIBL010000129.1:0-2781 GCA_044239425.1 Crocinitomicaceae bacterium
CGAAGGTATTGAAGTAGAGTTTCAGTCAGAAAACGGCATATTAGGCATGGGTCCTTTTCCGTTTGAAGGAGAAGAAGACCCCGATCTCATCAATGCTGGCAAACAAACCATTACAGCTCGCGAAGGTGCTTCTTTCTTTGATTCTGCGATGTCTTTTGCGATGATCCGCGGTCAACATGTGCAACTAACCGTACTTGGCGCCATGGAAGTTTCTCAAAACGGAGACATCGCCAACTGGAAAATCCCTGGCAAAATGGTCAAAGGAATGGGTGGCGCCATGGACCTCGTTGCGTCTGCCGAGAACATCATTGTAGCCATGATGCACAGCAACAAAGCGGGAGAATCCAAAATATTAAAAGAATGTACCTTACCCCTTACAGGTGTGGGCTGCGTGCGCAAAGTTGTAACTGAACTTGCGGTACTCGAAATCAAAGAAGGTAAATTCCATTTGCTCGAGCGCGCACCTGGTGTAAGTGTCGAAGAAATTATCGCCAAAACGGAAGGTGAGTTAGTAGTGCCCGAATTTGTTCCCGAAATGCAACTCTAATTGCAACAGTTTCCAGAAGCATACCACTCCGCTATTTCAGCTGCACTTGCTGCAAGTAAGGCTATCATGGCCATTTACGAACAAAATTTCGAAAGCCAAGACAAAGCAGATGGTTCTCCGGTTACTGCCGCAGACCTCGCTGCGAGTACTTGTATTGAAGAAATATTAGCGCCAATTGGCATTCCAATCACAGGCGAAGAAAGCGACAAAGCGCCCTTTGAACAGAGACAACATTGGCAGCAGTGTTGGTGCATAGACCCACTAGACGGTACCAAAGAATTCATCAAGCGCAATGGTGAATTCGCTGTTAATATCGCCCTTATTGAAAATGGCCAGCCAATTTTTGGACTCATCGCCTCCCCCGTTCAAGAAGAAATTTTATTCGGCTCTAAAGAGACCGGCGTTTTTGTTTTACATTTTAAAGATGTAGATCAAATAGAAAATTGGAAACAATTAGGTATACCTGAAAAAATAAACGAACCGCTGGTCATGACCTGCTCTCGAAGCCACCACAGTGGGCCAGTTTTACAAATCATCAATGTACTTAAGGAAAAAGGCCATGAGCTAGACTACATCAAAAAAGGGTCGGCGCTCAAATTCTTTGATTTAGCAACGGGTAGAGCAGATATTTATCCACGCTTTGCTCCCACTATGGAATGGGATATCGCTGCAGGGCAAGCTATTCTAGAAGCATTAGGTGGTGAGGTTGTTCATGCCGAAACAGGTAAGCCGCTTTGTTACAACAAAGCCAATTTAGTCAATCCGTATTTCATTGCGCGCACCCAAGCCATGAAAAACAGCAAGCGTTAACGCTTCGCCAAACAATCGATTTCTACAGTTGGGCCTACCATACAAATGCTCATCATTGCAACTTCATGGTATTTGACCCAAACCTTCATGCCGTCGGTTGGCGTGATATTGAAATCATTAAGATTAACGGGCTCTAAAACCTCTCCATTTTGAAGCTTGATCACCAAACCGCAACCATCTAAACCAGTGTAATCTTCGATTGTAGCGGCTTGGGCATTTTCGCAAGACGCACGGTCGCAGGAGACAAAGAGTAAAGAAATGGTAATTGAAACAATTACAGAGGGTAGGAAAAACTTTTTCATGAGTTTACTTTTCTTTTTCCAAAAATACACTTCTTCTACTTATCCAAAGCATAAAAACGGCTATTAGCGCGCCTAAAACTATTAATATAATGCGCTCCCATCCTTCTAATGAGAAAGAAATACGCGCTAAAAAAGTGGCCAGCACATAGCCTGAATTTCTAATAATGAGAATCGTATTCTGAAGATTTTTAGCGCTGCTCAAAAGCAAGAGAACATCTACAAAAGTGAGTAAAGTGAAGAATTCTGTATAAAAAATATGCGACGGATCCATCAGAGCAGCATGGTTGTCGGCATATTTGACTAAATCGACCAGCCAAGTGGAGAAAGAATAGAAGGACAGCGCAAAGAAAACCACCAAAAGAAATACAGACATGCGCTCTTTGAGTTTGATAAATGCCGCCGTGAGTTCGTATTTAATTTCCGTTCGCTTGGCGTCTAGATGATAAAAAATCCAAACCAATAAAAGGAGCGCAACAAAACCAGTGAGGTCTTTGAGTAACTCGCTATTCAACAGTGAAACCTTTCCTTCGGTAAGTTGGCCAATATCTTTGAAGCAGTTGCGCAAGAGGATGAGCGCCATAATTTCTAGTTGCTTGGCTACACTTTTGGTATAGCTCTGGCGCAGGTAGAAAATCAGTAAATAGACCTCATAAACCAACAATGAACTGAAAGGTGAAAACAAGGCTGCAAAAGGGTTTCCAAAGAGATTTTCTGGAAAGTATTGCGGATTCAATAACTCCAAGCGCAAAGCAAAAATGATCGCCGAATGCACTAAAAATGCAGTGATACCGAAGTAAAGCGTCAGCTTCTCAAAGCGAGACTTGAAGGAATTAGTGAACATCAGCAATGGATTTAATCCATTGAAAGTAAGTTAATTAATCGACAATTATTGTAAAATATACAATTTTGTTTGCTACGCTTTCTTCACAAACTCAGACTTAAGCGCCATTGCGCCGAAACCATCAATTTTGCAATCAATGTTGTGATCGCCGTCGCTCAGGCGGATATTCTTCACTTTGGTACCTGCTTTGATAACTGGTTTGGGAGCGCCTTTCACAGGTAAATCTTTGATAACAACAACAGAATCACCAGTTTGAAGGCGAGCGCCATTGGCATCTAAAA
>JBIIBL010000103.1:0-5609 GCA_044239425.1 Crocinitomicaceae bacterium
TATCGGATTGGCTTGGGTAATTTCGTTGATGCCGAGTTCATCGCGCACGTGGGCAGCTAAAGCGTCGTGGGCAGTGAGCTCTTGGGCAACGATAAGTGCGGTTTCTTTCTTGAGCCCGCGTTGCTCGTAAATGTGAGCTAAAATTTGAAGTTCTTCTTCGGGCATTTCGGCGAGTTCTTGCTTTTCTCTTTCGATATCGGCATGTTCGGTGTCCATCTGAGAACTCACAGAAACGTATTCGCCGGCAGCCATAGACAGCGCACCTGCTACCAACCCAGCTACAGTAGCCAAAACAATGGGCTCTCGCGTTGAACTTGCAGCCGCCACACCAATTGCCAAACTAGATACAGAAATAATGCCGTCGTTTGCACCCAAAACTGCTGCACGCAACCAATTACTGCGGTGAATGTAATGACTGTCAAGGTAATTGTCTATGTTGATTTCGCTCATGGTGTCATCTATTTTTGATCTTTGCAGATGCTGTTGTAATCTGCTACTGCTTCTTCAAAGGTACAAGTTTGATACTTAGGATTCGAAAAATATTCCGTCTTATAAGGCTCACATTTGAACATGAATTCTCTAATGGGTTTAATCGCCTTCAAACCTCCTAGGCCTGCAACTTCGTAAACCTGGCCATTTGGCAAATAAACGTGTCTCATATAAGTACCTTCAGTAGTTGCTTTCATGACACCTTGCTCATTAAAAGAACCATCAAAATTTTCTTTCAGACGATACGTAGTTTGAACGTCATCAAAAACATCTACGTTGATTTGACCACTCACAACACGCTTGCCATAGCGGTAATATCCGTCTGGCTTGGCCAATTTCATAGGCATTTTGATATACATTACGCCATCTTGCACCAAACGGATGATATCCGGAATATCTTGGTTTTTGAGAAGAATGGTCTTGTTGGCGGCATCGACGTATTCCAATTGGATCATTTTGCCTTGCGCATTGGTATTGAAAAAGTTGATTTGACTACAAGGAGTGGAATCTTGAGCAGCTGTAATGAAATAATTTTGAGCCGAAATTTGGAGTCCGCAGAGGAAGAAAATAGTTGTTAAAATGTAGGTAAGTTTCATTAGATAAAGTTAATGATAAACTTCCGTTTTTTTGTGAGGGCGACAGGTTTGTGCCTTCTATTTATTCAACTTAAACTTCAAGCCCAAAACAATATCACTTCCGCCTCCCTTGACTTTCGCTTGTATAACGGAGCTCTGTTGGGTGAGGAAGTCGGTGTGTTGAATGGTGGAGTTGATGAGGGTATTGAAGCCAAAATAACGGCGGTAGCCTAAGTTCAAATAAACCCGATTGGCCAACCTGAAATCTTTGGAGGCGCCTAAATAAACAGCACCAACATACTTGGAAACAACTGTACTCGAAATCTGGGTGCTGAATTCAAAGGGTGTGTTGTTCATAGCACCTCCCCATTGACTAGAACTAGACCACGCATTACCTACTTTATCGAAAAGCAAGCCTGAACTCAAGCCCGCATGAAAGTTCAAAATGGTATAATTAGATGGGAGAGTCCAGCGATACATAGCGCCCAGGCCTAGTTGCAAATGACTTGAGGTACTCGTTGCCATGCTCGAATAAGGTATGACCGTGTACTTTTCTGTGAACCATATGCGCCCAGAAGAAAGGCTGGCCTCTAAATATAAATTATTCCCCATTCCTTTTTCAAAGGCCAACTGAGGCATGAAGTCTGGAACCGAACCTGATTTCATGACATTATTCGGATCATCGGTAATACGCGTGCGCGAAAGATAAATGCCGCTACTTGTGCGCAAAAACGTACTTTTCGGATCAATGTATCTCTTTTCTTTGCGATACACTTTTTTAGCTGCCTTGCGATCGAGTTGCTGCTCTTGTTGCAAAAGCGCAAGACGCGCTGCTTTATTTTGCCCGTTGAGGGTATAACCAATTTGAAGATTCAGGAAGCGCCCTTGATTGTTGTAAGAGCCGTAGCTCGTTTGATTATACAACATATAAGTTCCGTCGTAGATATTGTTCAAAGAATGATCATAGCTCAGTTTGACAGAAAGTAAATTGGCGCTTTTCAATTGATACGTCCACTGCGCACCCAAACTGACAAAAGGTACTGATGGCTTAGACGTCTCAAATTCTACGCGATACAACTCGCCCTGAGGCTCGAAAGACATACTTCCATAACTTCCATTGCTCATTTTGCGAATGCCTACACCTCCCAAAACACTGTAAGTGGAGCGGTTTTTTTGGAATAACTCATAACCACTACCCACCTCCAAACGTAAATTGGTAAGCGTAAAGGTGCCCCAAGAAAAAGGAGACATGCCGTCTCCCATAAACGCACCATTAGCTGGAGCCGACAATTTGACGCCCATCAGGCCAAAACCTGCTGTGAAATTCAGCGGCACTTTTGGATGCACCATTCGGGTATATTGAAAATTAAAGCCCGTTGAAGGAAGTATTTGCTCCGCAAACTTTTGATCGCCGAATAATATTTCAGTTTGTGGGCGGTTTGCCCCAAGTGTCAGACCATAGGTAAAAAGATGCTTTGAAGTTTGGGCAACTGTGCTTTCAGAAAGCAAGAAAACCAACAGAAAAAAGGATAGCGTAACTCTCATGCTTATTGTTTAACGAAGACGTACTGAAAACCATCAAAAACCTCATCGCTCAACAGAAGTGTATCATGATGTATATTAAATGACTGAGACAATTGCTGCGACATTCCGTTACCATAATGAACCAGGAGCTGATCTGTCTGACTCGTAATACTCGGGCCTAATTGCAGCGAGAAACTCGATTGATGCAATAACTGACTACCCTTATAGTGCGAAAAAGTTCCATTTTCTTTGTATTCGTAGGTATCAGTTGCATCATAACTCGCATTGCCTGCGCCCGAAAAACCACCACTACTGTTTACAAAACGCCAAGTACCAAAAATCTTTTCCGACTCGGCGTTAGGTGTGTTTATTTTTCCGCAACCGAAGACAAAAACGGCCAATAGACTTAGTAAAATTGTTTTTTTCATGTGTTGCTTATTGCTTAACGAGTTTCAAAAGTTGATTTCCTTTAGACGACTGGATTTGAAAAAAGTAAGTTCCTTGAACCAATTCACTCACCGAAAATTGATTTGCATCTGCTTCAGATGTTGTATATTCTTTAATGAGCATGCCGGTTGTGTTATAAATAGCAATACCTCTTGGACCTGAAAATGTTACATTAGCTAAAGAAAAAACATCGGTAGTCGGATTCGGATAAATTGTAGCTAAACTTTCTACTTGATTTTCACTGATACCAGCATTTAGTACCTCAAAATTGATGTGATATGCAACCGTATCTCCATTGTAAGCTACTGCAAATGACAAAGAAGAGGAATCGCAGCGATCTGCATTGAGTAGTGTGTCTGTTACAAAAATATCAGAAGTGAAATTTTGATCATTGATGAACTGATTATCTTGATTGCTTGTGAGTACACTTCCTCTTGACAGTTCGACTATATTTTGGGCTGAAGAGAAGTAATGAGTCACCATATAGGCTGTCCAGTCGTTGATGATGTACATGCCAGCATAATTAGGCGCGCCACTGGCAATTTGTTGCCAAGTTACTCCGTAATCTTCGGTGCGCAACAAACGTGTAGAGCCACCTAATGGAATAAAAACCACCATAAAACCGACGCCATCATTTACAAATTGAAGGTCCAAACATGCGGGTTTATTTGCATCCTGACCTGTTTGGTTGTACACCTCTGTACCATTTCTGTAAACTCGAAAGCCTCCTAATGATGCATTCTGACTGAACCAGTTTACATAGGTGTAAGTATTAGAAAGTGAATCCCGACAATCCGGGTGGTCAAATCCTAAAAATGTAGTTTGGCCATAAACTGAACTTATTGTCAGTAAGACGGCCCACAATGCGATATACTTCATCATATTCCTTTTTTATTTTCTTAAAATCTTCTCCATCGACTTGCCTTTTGCTAATTCGTCGATAAGTTTGTCTAAATAACGCACTTTTTGTGTCAAAGGGTTGTCGAGGGCTTCTATTCGGTAGCCGCAGATGAGCCCAGTGATGAGGTGCGCATTCGGATGCAATTTAGCGCGTTCAAAAAAGGTTTCAAACGTGACTTTTTCAGCGATCAAAAGTAGTTGTTTTTGGCGATCAAAACCTGTTAACCACTCAATAACAAGCTGCAGCTCCTCTTCGGTTCTTCCCTTACGCTCCACTTTTGCGACATAAAGGGGATATACAGCAGCAAAAGTCAGTTTGGCAATTTTGGCATTATGTTCGGGTGTTGGTGTCATTTATGTCGTGATTTTCTATTTCAAACGCAACAATACCCCCTTGCGCTTGACAATATGCTTGTAATCCCACTGAATAGCTACTGCCTTTTCCAACCAACGCTTGAGGTCTTCTTGTTGAATTTCCGAAACTTGGTTATAAAAAATAGAGGCGTCTTTGAATTTCCCCGCTCTCACTATTAAATCAGCCTCTTCAAAATCTGCACCGCTCCAAAACATCAGACGAATACCCGGTTTTTGCTGGCTATAACCCACAATCGGATTGCCATCCAAGAACCAAACGGGGTGCCCATGCCAAATTTTACTTTCTGACTGAGTGAGATTTGCAGTAATTATGGTTGCTAAAGTTGTACAAATTTGAGCTTGTTCAGCTTCGAACTGTTGGTGATAGTTTTGTATTTCTGGGTGCATAAGGGGTTTTTAGAGTTGCAAGGATAATGCTAATGAGAGAAAAGTCCAATGTTGTAAGCCAGTAAATTGGGGAAGTCGCGCAAGTGTATCTTCTTCGCAAAAGCAGGTTTTCGGACCTTCAGTGTTGTCGACGGCAGTCGGTGCTTGGCAAGCCGCTAGAAGGAGTAAGGTGAGTAGTAATAAGGTTTTCATTTATTCAAGGAGTAAAATTTTGTACTAATATCTGGAATTCAATGGGCTAATTTTCTCCAAATGAGTGAATTTGGTTCGTAATTGCGGATGAGTTTGTAATGCATTTTTGACATGAACTTGATCCTCGAGCGACAAAAAGCTAGGAATTAAATATGCGAATTCAATTTTGAGGTTTTCTCCAACCTGACAGCTTAGAAAATCGGAGAACTTGCCGAGGTTTCTAAACGCTCAAATTCGAGCAGAACTTCTAAAGAATTTTTCCCAACAAGAAGTGATTCTTTTTTGAGCTGTGTTGATAGTTTAGGATTTGAAAGTGATTTTGATTTGGAAATTTTCGACGGTTTCATAGAAGAAATTTGATTTATAAAATTAGGGAGAAATCATTGGATGTCACATCTTGGTGTCACAAATTGGGATGTCAAGATTTTAGGTTAAGCTCCTATTTTAGTGCTACTTTTTATACCCAACCTGCTCACGGATTGCTTGCTGGGTTTTAGAATGATCCTTTTGTAATAAATACTTGAGTACTTGGTCGATGTCGTTGAATTTTTGGTTGTGAAGTTTTTCAAAATCTGATAGTTTATCCGAAAGTTCCCGATAGGTCAATGCCCATTGACGCATAAGGACAAAGGCACGCATAATCTGAATGCTTGCTTGAATTGCTCGTTGAGAATTCAATACTGCACTTAGCATCGCAACTCCTTGTTCTGTGAAGGCAAA
>JBIIBL010000097.1:0-6329 GCA_044239425.1 Crocinitomicaceae bacterium
CGTTATTTACTACTTCTGGGGTTGCTTCAAGAGCTTCGTTGAATTCGATGATTTCGCCGCTCATAGGTAAGAAGAGATCAGAAACAGTTTTAACAGCTTCTACGCTACCAAATACTTCTTCTTGCGCCATAGTTTCACCTACGGTTTCTACTTCTACATAAACGATGTCTCCGAGTTCGCTTTGTGCAAATTCAGTGATGCCAATTGTGGCGATGTCACCTTCGAGTTTTACCCATTCGTGGTCTTTGGTGTACTTGAGTTCAGCTGGAATATTCATGTTTCATTGATTTGTGACAAATGTACACATTTTGAATGAATCATCGCAGTACCATTCCTTTTCTTTCCTTTAGAGAATGCTTAACTTTGCCTCATGACTACTGAACAGTACAAAGCCTTACAAAACCGACTTTCGACGATCCAATCGTTTCTCAAAATAGAAGAAAAACGAATGCAGCTAAAAGAAGAAGAGCTCAAAACCCAAGACCCTACCTTCTGGGACGATCCCAAAAAGGCCGAAGAAAAGATGAAGCACATCCGCGGTCTCAAATTTTGGGTCGAGACCTTCGACCGAACTGCAACAGCCGTTGCCGACCTCGATGTTTTAATGGAATTTGTGCGCGAAGGTATGGCAGAAGAGTCAGAGCTCAATGCACAATACACCTCTTTACTGGATGAAATCGAAGAACTTGAGCTCAAGAATATGCTTTCCAATGAGGAAGATGGTTTATCAGCTGTATTACAAATTACTGCAGGTGCTGGCGGCACAGAAAGCTGCGATTGGGCGAGTATGCTCATGCGCATGTACCTCATGTGGGGTCAAAAACACGGCTATAAAATTACGGAACTGAATTTTCAAGAAGGCGACGTTGCCGGTGTAAAGACCGTAACCTTAGAATTTGAGGGCGAATTTGCTTTTGGATACCTCAAAGGTGAAAACGGTGTCCATCGTTTGGTGCGCATTTCGCCATTCGACTCCAATGCCAAGCGTCATACTAGTTTTGTTTCGGTTTACGTATACCCACTAGTCGACGACCAAATTGAAATCAATATCAACCCGGCTGACATCTCTTGGGAGACCTTCCGTTCGGGTGGTGCAGGTGGACAAAATGTCAATAAGGTAGAAACAGCTGTTCGTTTGCGTCACGCCCCATCGGGGATCATCATCGAAAACTCCGAATCGCGTTCACAATTAGCAAACAAAGAAAAGGCTTTACAACTTTTGCGTTCGCAATTATACGAACTGGAATTGCGCGAGCGCATGGAAAAGCGCAATGAAATCGAAGCCGGTAAAAAGAAAATCGAGTGGGGTAGCCAAATCCGCAATTATGTGATGCACCCGTATAAACTCGTTAAAGATGTCAGAACTGGCACTGAAACTGGCGATGTAGACGCCGTCATGGATGGTGCATTAGATCCGTTCTTAAAGGCATTTTTAATGCAGTATGGCTCTTAGTCTACAGGCAATCCATCAACTTTTCCAAGGCAATCCCTCTAGATCCTTTTAAAAGTATCAGTTTGTCTTGGATTTGGTCTTTGGCTAGCAGTTCTTTTAGATCTTCTACATGCGCATAGCCGTTCGCATCAATTTCTCGGAAAATTTGACCTACGGTTAGGAGCTTTAATTTGTGCTCACGAACAAAATCTATGATTTTCTGATGTTCAGCTGGGCCTTCCGCTCCAAGTTCGAGCATGTCACCAAGAATAACTAATTTATCCGGATGCTCCATTTCGACAAAAGAGGCCAGTGCACTTTGCATACTGGAAGGGTTCGCATTATAGCAGTCGACAATAACCGTATTATAGCTTGTTTGTTCAACCTGTGAACGCTTATTAGTCGGTTTATAGTCGGCAATTGCTCGGTTAAGTAAGCCAGGCTCAATCTCAAAATGTAGCCCTATGCGCAAGGCGGCAAGAAAATTAAAGAAATTATATTTCCCTACCATTTGTGTATCAATAACCGGACTCACGTATTGCTGATAAGACCAAGTTAAGTGCACATAAGGATCCAAATAAGCGAGTTGACCACGCAATTCGCCGTGTTGCTCGCCATAAGTAAGGATATGCGACCTTCTTTTTTGGGCTGCTGCCAATAGAATGTGGTCTTCGGCATTTACAAACAAAGCGCCATTTAGAGTGCTGACGTGATCGTAAAGTTCTGATTTTGTTTGGAGGACACCTTCAAAATTGATGAAGCCTTCGAGGTGCGCTTTGCCAATATTAGTGATCAGGCCAAGGGTAGGGGCGGCAATGCGGCAAAGTTCATCGATGTCCAAAGGTTTATTGGCACCCATTTCAATGATAGCAAGCTCATGTTGGGCATTGAGTTGGAGTAGTGTGAGGGGTACGCCAATATGGTTGTTTAGATTTCCCTGGGTACACAACACATTATATTTGGTTTGCAACACGGCATTGACCAGTTCTTTGGTGCTTGTTTTGCCATTACTTCCGGTAATGCCAAGAACGGGTATATCAAAACGATTACGGTGCGCATGGGCTAATTGCTGTAGGAAATGCAATCCATCAGAAACATAGAATATATTTTCTTCGTTGGCAAACTCGGGGTTGTCTACAATTGCAAAACGAGCCCCTTGCGCAATGGCCTTTTCAGCGAATAGATTGCCATCAAACTTTTCACCTTTCAGTGCTATATAAAGACATCCTTCTTGTATTTGTCTGCTATCAGTATTAACACCACTACAGGCGTCAAAAAGCGCAAGCCATTTTTCCATAAAACAAAGTTGCAAAAAAAAAGCCCGAAATCTTCGGGCTTTTATGGAATATATGTGATTATTATTCTTTGATGTCGGGTCTTCTTGAACTTCCGATGCGGTCCATTGCACATCTGAAGCCTATTGTTGCTGAAGATTTGTCTTCGTCGAGGAAACGGCGGTTACCGACTGCTAACCAATATGCGCGGTCTGCCCATGAACCACCTTTGTAAACACGACTTTTGTCGGAAACAAGGGTTGTAGGCCAACCTGATTTACCAGCGTTGATAGACTCGTTGCCGAGGTTGTTGTTTTCATGTTCACTTTGGTACATCACGAGTTTGGGGTCTCGAATACCACTATTGATTTCTTCTTTACGCTGCGTATTGTTGTAATAGATAGAAGATTCAAGATCGCCGTCGAGGTAATCTATATAATCGTCTTTACGGTAGTTCAGACGGCCAGCGTTTTCTTCTACTGTGACATCTCTCCAACGCTGGCTGCCTTTGGTTGTAGTGATGAATTCACTAAGGCCATTGCGGAGTGTCATAATCCAGGTAGTGATGGTTGGATCTGTGCTGTAAGACAAGAATTTGCGCTCGAGGTATTCGCGGCTAAATAAAGCGGTATCAATACCAAGGTAGGCAGTTGGTTCAGCATAGTTGAAAGCAAGACCCATGAGTTCGAGAAGATCTTGTTTTTTAGCTCCTTCTTGAATCTCATTTGGTAAGTCTTTATTGAAAAGTACGCGCTCAACATAGGCAGACGCTGCGATAGTACGACCTTGATTGTGCAACGCAATTGCGGTGTCGAGCATCATGTTAAGGGTGTCTAAAAACTCAAATTGCATGCGCTCTTGAGACGTGAATTGAGAGTTGTTAGAGATGTAGTAGTTAGATGGCGCATTGAATTGGTATTTGCGCGGATCTTGTTTCGCATAAATACGTGAATTCATAGGATTGTTGTTTACAGCGCCTGGTTTAGGAGCGTTTTGTGCGCCTGCGGAAGTGTCTGTAGATCCTTTGCTAGTATCTTTTGTAGCAGATTTGTCAACCATATTAGATTGGAAATTTGAGCTCGCGTCTTGGCTGTATTTTTTGTTGGCATGCGCTAAATAACGTACGCGCGCAAATTCGTTGACAAATTCTTTCATGCCATGTACATCGTAGATGTTTTCGTTCGCTTTAACAGGTTTGTCATAAAGACCATTAGGTACAAGAAGTTGCGTTTGGAATTTGTTACCGCGGAAAGGCATGAAACCATCGGCTACCTCAGAAGTTAGTGGACGATAGACATCCATAACCCACTCAGATACATTGCCAGCCATGTGGTAAAGACCGTAGTCGTTAGGCCAGAATGAATCTACGCGATCAGAGATATCGGCGCCGTCGTTGAGGCGACCAGCAACACCCATGTTATCGCCTTTACCACGCATGAAGTTCGCTTGAATTGCACCTGCAAATTGCTCTTCTTCTTGACGCACGTAATGGCCATCCCAAGGATAAATGCGGCGGTCGTTAATGTTTTCTGAATTTGGATCTAGGTTGCCGATGAGGCCAAGTGCTGCAAATTCCCATTCCGCTTCAGTAGGGAGGCGGTAAGCTGGTAGCAAAATTCCGTCTTCCATTTTGACAGGACGTGTGCCTAAACGGCCGTTGTCCATGTCGGCATAGATTGGATCGTAGTTTTCGAGTTGATATGGGTCTCGTGGAACAGAACGCTTGGTTTTGGCATCCACTTTTGGTTTGGCTTTGTTGTCTTTGTTGAGCACATAACCACCTTCTGATTCAATGGTGTAGTTTCCATTGAGGTAGTTTTCGGTAGAGAACATGTTTTGTGGAACAGAAGCATATTTTTTATCGTAATCTGAACGATTAGCAGCACCTACATCGGCGCTTCCTTCTTCGGCAAAGTGCCACTTAAGAATGCCTTCACGTACTAAAATAGCTTCGTTAACACGGTCTGTACGCCATTTGCAGAAATCGTTTGCTTGCAACCAAGAAACACCAACAACTGGATAGTCGCGGTAAGATGGATGGCGAAGGTAGTAGTTTACATATTTCTCTTTGTAGCTGAGTGCAGATCTCCAGGCGAGGGTGTCTGGCAAACATTTTTTGTAGACGTGTGGGTATGTTTTGTAATACACTCGACGCATCCAGTACATGTATTCTAACCAATGGAAGTTCGTGACTTCGGTACGGTCGATGTAAAAAGAAGAGACGGTTACTCGGGAAGCACGTGCATTCCAGTCAGCCATAACGTCTTGTTCGGTGCGGCCCATTGTAAATGTACCACCTTCAATCATGACGAGACCTGGTCCAGTTTCTTGCTCGCGGGCGTCGAATTTTTCAAAACCACCGTTTTTATAGTTGTTGAATTCCCAACCGGTAGCTGAAGAGCGCTCTTTTGAACACGAAGAAAGCACCAACATTCCTGTTAGTGCAATTCCGAAGATGTTTTGAATCAATCGCTTCATATTTTTTGCGTTTATAACGTAAAGTTCTTAATTATCGTTTGGTTACATTTAGAAAGACGGACAAGAGGTTTTTCTAAAGTTTTTAGGCTTCTTCTTGCATTTGAGGTTGATACCCATAGAAATTTCGTGGGATCCGCCTGAAATACCGTTACCTAATTTGGAGACGGTTAGGTCATAGCTGTAACCGACTTTAAATTTATCTGTGTTAATACCTACAGTCATGATGAAAGCATCGCGGTTGCGGTACCATGCACCAATCGTAAAGTTTTCGTATTTAAGGTAAGCACCGATGTTTAATTCTTGAAAACCATTTTGGTATTGGTAAATGATGTTCGGTGATAAGAAGGTAGTGCTGGAATAACGACCGCGCTGACCTAACTTGATGTTGGCACCCATGTGTCCTGTAATACGCATGGGCAAGCGAGACTCACCGAGGATCATGGATTCGTCAGGGCGATTGAGGTGGTGTCCGGCAACGCCGAAATAAAAATTCTTTGTAAAACCGACCATGCCAAAACTAACGTCAAAGAAACCGCGACGGCCGTTTCCGCGTGGAACATCGCCGGTTTGGTAGATGAATCCGCGACGCGGGTCGATCATGTCGCCGAAAGTGAGTTTGTCCCAATCGAGAAATTTTTGAAAGTAAGCCGCTCTTGCACCAAACATGATGGAAAATTTGCGCGTTACTTTGGCGTTGTAAGAATAGATGCCACCGATCATGGAAGTTTGAATAGTGCCTTGGCCTTGAACGTCGTGCATGGCTAATAGACCAAAACCTCCAGAGATATTCTTAGCGTAGGTGTCGTAGGCAGCAGCATAAGTGACGTAGTTTCCGGTCAATTGTGGCCATTCGTTGCGGTAATTTAACGAAACTCTAGGACATCCGGAAGACCCCGCAAGAGCAGGATTGAGATAGGTTGGATTGGCATAGAATTGCGTAAAAGTAGGGTCTTGAGCCCAAGATATTGAGCTCATTATCAGGGTAATGAGGCTAATCTGGACGACTAGAAGTGGTTTAACTATTTTCACGAAAGTTGGTTTTAGCACGAACAATCTTAACGTTATTCAGGTTTCAAAGGTTACAAATATCGAATATTTATTCAAATAAAATAAATAAATTGACGTTTTTCTAGCGCTTAAAACTC
>JBIIBL010000030.1:0-22651 GCA_044239425.1 Crocinitomicaceae bacterium
CTAAAAACGCAAAGCCTATGACCATTGCGTTGATCAAGGTACGGTTCACACGCATTTTACTGACAAAATAGGCACCCACAAAGGTTCCAATGGCATGTGCAAGGAAAGGAAAAATAAAATGTTCAACACCCATTAGAGGCAGCGCTTTAGCCAAACCTTGCTCTGTAGATAAGTCTAAACCATTGGGGGCTTTTACAAGTTGAGAACCGAGCTGAACAATGACGCCATTTGTGATTGCCCCAAGTAAAAGACCAGCTACGGAAAGTAAAATAGATTTCATGATGTTTAGTTTGATTTCAATGATGATGTTGTAAAAATATCGTTTTCTGTGTATGTCACTTTGTATTTCTGTTTTGCTTCATCTCTGCTGCAGGCGTTGTAGTGCCACCATTCGGTTGGAAGTTGCCTAAACCCCTGCGCTTGCATGACGTTGCGCAAGATTTTTCTGTTCTTGACTTGCAAAAGTGTAAGTTGGCCTGTTTTCAGAAAGGAATCTTCCAAACTCGGATAGGCAATTGGGCGAAAATCATCGAAACCTGCCCCCATGTCGAGTGGGTTTCCTTTTGCATCTGAAATGCTGAGGTCAATGGCGGCACCCATATTGTGCAAACTTAGGTTCTTTGGGTTGGATACATATTTGCCGCGCTCAGAAGGCGCAAGCGTATCTAAGGCTTTCCACATTTTTTGTTGCACCGAAACAGGGCGCAATGCGTCGTATATCAAGAGTTTATAACCAGGATACGCGCGTGACAACGCTTTTTGAACCAAGGAGAGCCGCAGCGCTACATCTTTTTGTAAATAAGCTGTTGTGAGCCGCTCGTAAAGTTTTTCATGGAGAAAGTTGTCTGTGCTGGCGTATTTTAAATCGAGCTGAATAGTTGAATTGATTTGTTGAATATCAACCAAACCCTCAGCTATTTGCAGCGCTTTTGTTTCGGGATCTTTCTTTTCTTGACTTTTTGGAGTATTTTGAACTTCGTTTGTAGGATTGGGATGGTTGTCGCAACTACAAAATAGAACGAAACAGGCAAGCCAAAGAAAGAGAAGCTTCATAGGACTTACAAAGAGGCAAGCAGGCGTGTTGTTTCGGCCTGAATACGCGTGCGCAATCCTTCAGAGACAGGATACAACGGCAAACGCATGGTTTCTTGCATGAGGCCACGCGCCGCTAATGCCACCTTTACCCCACCAGGGTTTCCTTCTTCGAAGAACATTTTGGTGACGTTAAAGAGGTCGTAATGCGCCGCTTTGGCTAGTGTTAAGTCGTTAGCCATGCTGGCGTGCACCATTTGAGAAAAGCGCTCAGGAAAAGCGTTGGCCACCACTGAAATAACGCCATCAGCACCCGCAGCAATCAGCGGCATAGTGAGGTTGTCGTCACCAGAAAGCACCCCAAAACCTGGTTTTCTTTGGCGAATGATATCCATGATTTGCTCCATGTTGCCCGATGCTTCTTTGACCGCAACTACATTTGGAAGCTCGGCGAGTTCAAGGGTGGTTTCCACACTCATATTAGAGCCTGTGCGCCCCGGAACGTTATAGAGAATGATAGGAAGATCGGTATAGGAAGCTACTTGCTTGAAATGAGCCACAATTCCTTTTTGAATGGGTTTGTTGTAGTAAGGTGAAACCGACAAAATGCCGTCGACGCCACTTGGCAAGTTTTGAAACAAAGCAGCGAGCCCAGCGGTGTTGTTGCCACCAATGCCATATACAACAGGTAAGCGACCATTATTGACTTCAAGAACGGTATCCAATACCAAGCGTTTTTCGTCCTGAGAAAGCGTCGGCGACTCGCCGGTTGTGCCTTGAACCACTAAAAAGTCTGTGCCACCTTCAATTTGTAGTTGAACGAGTTGCTTTAATGCTTGAAAATCGATGCTGCCATCGGACTGAAATGGTGTAACGAGTGCTACACCCGAGCCTTTAAATGATTTCATTGGGCTATTCTTTCTAAGGTTTGTTGAATGTATTGAAGTTGCGCATGCGCGTCTGTTTGCGCGGTATCTATTTGTAAATCAAAGTTTTTACCTTCGGCATTGAGCAGTAAGCGCTTGCTGATTTTGGTGTCTTTCAGCGCTCCGTATATCTTGACATCTAGACTACCATTCCAAATGAGGAGGTCGTAGTTTTTGTGTAGTTCTGCATCAAGTTGAATGTCTTTTAACTTGCCGAACATTGAGTAATCGGCAGGAGAGTTGTAGTAGATGAGAAAGTGTGGCGGAAGATTTTTTTTGTCGAGGTCTTTAGGGACGTTGACAATAATGAGGGTTTGTGCAAATTTTTTCTGATGTAAAAAATGATCGATGGCTTTTACAAAAGCACGCATTTGTTGCTCATCTTGGTAAGACCAGACCACAACAATGCTTTTTGTTTGCTCCCAAATACTTGTTTTACTCACTGAGAAATCATTTTAATGAAGTCGTTTTCCGACAACAAAGTTACGCCTAAGTCTGTTGCCTTTTGCAATTTTGCAGGCCCCATATTTGCTCCGGCTATTAAAAAATGTGTTTTGGCCGATACAGAAGAACCGAATTTGCCACCATTTAGTTCAATTAGTTCTTTGAGTTCGTCCCGACTAAAGGCCTCAAAAGTACCTGAAATGACGCAGATCTTGCCTTCTAACAAGTTCGAAGTTAAGGTTTTTTGGCTGGCTTCCAATTGCAAACCTACTGCTTTTAAGCCTGCGATATATGCTTGCTGGCTAGGATTAGATAAATAAGAAAGCAGTGATTGCGCAATTTTGTCGCCAATTTCATCGACAAGCAAGAGTTCTTCTAAGGTTGCTGCTTGAATGGCCTCCATGGTACCAAAAGCTTGCGCTAGTTTTTTAGCTACGGTTTCACCTACAAAGCGAATGCCCAAGCCAAAAAGCACGCGTTCAAAAGGAACGGCCTTGGACGCCGCTATAGATTGCAAAAGGTTATTGGCAGATTTCTCGGCCATTCTTTCCAAACTGAGCAGCTGATCAAAGGTAAGTGCGTATAAGTCTAAAGAATTCTTAATTAATCCTTTAGCGTGCATTATTTCTACGGTTTCTTCACCTAAACCATCGATATTAAGTGCTTTGCGACTAATGAAATGAAGGATTTTACCAGTTACCTGCGGCCTGCAACCGAGTTCGTTTGGGCAGTAATGCTGGGCCTCGCCCTCTTGGCGCTCCAATATGGTTCCGCACTCAGGGCAATGCTCAATAAAGGAAATGCGGTTTTCGGACTTGCGTAAATTCAAATTAACGCCTACAATTTTAGGAATGATTTCGCCGCCTTTTTCGACCTGAACGGTATCGCCCGCACAGAGGTCGAGTTTTTGAATTTGATCGGCGTTGTGCAACGAAGCGCGCTTCACAGTGGTGCCACCAAGTTGAACGGGTTGGAGATAAGCAACTGGTGTAATGGCGCCCGTGCGGCCAACTTGATAATGGACGGACTCTAGGAGTGTTTCGACCTGCTGAGTTTTGAATTTGTAGGCAATGGCCCAACGCGGCGATTTAGCGGTGAGGCCGAGTTCGGTTTGTTGTGCGTAAGAATTGACTTTGAGTACTACGCCATCGATGTCAAAAGGCAGGTGTGCACGTTGGGCATCCCAGTAATGGATGAAATCCATGATGCCGTCGATGGAATTTGTTTTTTCGATCATGCGCTTGGCTGGGTCGGGCACTTTAAAACCCCATGCTTTGGCTTCTTGCACGGCTTCATAATGACCTAATACCTGGCTGTTTAGGCCATGAACCCCATAAAGAAAGCAATCCAAACCGCGCTTGGCAACTTCTTTGGAGTCGAGCAATTTGAGGGTACCAGCGGCAGTGTTGCGCGGGTTGGCAAACAAAGCCTCACCTTGCGATTCGCGCTGTTGGTTGAGCAAAGCAAAATTGTTTTGTGGCATAAAGATTTCACCCCTGATTTCGAAATCTGAAGGAAACCCGCCGTGAAGGCTCAAAGGAACAGAGCGAATAGTACGCACATTGGTCGTGACGTCTTCTCCTTGTTCGCCATCGCCTCGGGTAAGCGCGAGCGATAGTTGGCCATTTTGGTACTGCATGCCAATAGCGACGCCGTCGTATTTGAGCTCACAGACAAATTCTGAGGCCTCTTGCAAAGTTTTTTGGCAGCGCTCCGCCCAATCGATGATGTCTTGCTCGGAATAGCTATTGGAAAGCGATAGCATCGGAAAACGGTGCTTTTTGGTCTCGAATTTCTTGGTGAGGTCGCCTCCTACTCTTTTGGTGGGGCTGTTTGGATCAGCTAAGTTTGGATGGGCTAATTCGAGGGTTTCTAACTCTTTGAGTAGGGCATCGAACTCGTAATCGGATATAAGCGGCTGATTGAGCACGTAATACGCGTGATTGTGTGCGTGTAACGTGACACTCAGCTGAGCCATTTGGGCTTGTATTGCTTGGCTATCCATGAGTTAAAGTTACGCTTTTTGTGCTAAAATCATGCGCTCTTTCCCTTGTAAATCCCGATAAATTCTTGGATTTTGAAATACGTCTGTTTGCAAGAGCGCCAAGGTTTGAGCGGCCAAATCTTCGTGTATTTCTAAAGCGAGGTAGCCTTTAGACTGCAAGCTTGCATGAGCAATCGCGACAATGCGCTTGTAAAACAACAATGGATTGTGGTCCGGGACAAATAACGCCATGTGTGGTTCAAAATCCAAAACGTTGGCGGCCATCAATTGGGCTTCTTGCTGGGGAATATACGGTGGGTTCGAAACCAGCAAATCAAAAGTTTGAGCAGCTTGCCAAGTGAGGATGTCTTCGGTAACAAATTCAACATCGAGTTTGGTATGAAGCGCATTTTCTCGAGCAAGTGCTATAGCGTCTAAAGATAAATCAACACCAACAACCTTGGCATTTGGGAACTTATTTTGAAGTGCTAAAGCAATGCAGCCAGAACCCGTACAGAGGTCAAGGATGGATCCAAAAGGCAAGTCTAACTTGAGAATCAAATCAATTAGTTCTTCAGTTTCGGGTCTTGGTATGAGCGCCCTTTGGTCAATTTTTAGGTTTAAATCAGCAAAATAAACCTCGCCCATGATATACTGAAAAGGTTCATTGGCTTGTAAGCGCTTGACGACAGAACGAATGCGCAGTAAATCTGATTCTGAAAACCTTTGGTTATTATTCAGTAAGACATCGCTCGAAGACCAACCAAAATAAGCGTTCAGTAAAGAAGACCACATCAATTTGCACTCGCTATTTGAAAATAAATCAGCTAAAGCCTCAAAAAAATATTGCTTTGCGCTGGCTACGCGGTTGTCGGCAACAAACATTAGTGCTTGCGTAGTTTGATGAACGGTTTGATTTTTTCGTTTTCGATCAAGACCGTCAGGTTATAATAGGCAATTTTCCATTGGCCATTTTCTAGTACGCAAATGCCACTTCCTCTGCAACCTTCCATCCAGGTTTGGAGGTCTTCGTCAAAGTAAGCGACCTTGCCATCAGCTGCAAACTGCCAATTTCGTTTGCTCGGCTTGAAATCCCAGGCTTTTCCTTTGTCGAAATAAGGTTTACAAAAAGCCATGAATTCGGGCTTTGCCCAGCGTTCACCGGGGGCCGTACCTAAAAAAACAAAATTGGGAGTGGTCACAGAAAAATAAGCGTCAAAATTGGCTTGAGCTGCCGAAACATGCCATGAATTGAGCAGTTGATTCAACGCGTTTGTATCGTATTTTTCAATCTGAACTTCGATTGAAACCCGATCCATATTTTGGCTAAATCCTTGAAAGGAAAACAAAAGGAATAAAATAAAAGTCCATTTCATGATGTTAAATAATTCGTTTACAATGCCTCCAACTTGAAAACGCATTTCCCTTTGATAAAAGTACGCCAAGCATAGTTTTGAACCTGACCCGCCACGCCGTTGACGGGGTATTCAAAAATAGCTAAGGTGGCATCTTTCCCTTTTTCTAAGGTGCCAAGGTTCTTTTCTTGAAACGAGGCGAAAGCAGCATAGATGGTCATGCCGCGGATAATTTCATCTAAAGTGAGCGCTTGCCCAAACGGACTATTGTAAGCGGCCTGAATAGTGGCAAAAGGATTGGTTTGCTCCACGGGGAAATCTGTGCCCAATGCAATCATGCCAAACTGATTGAGTAAGGTTTTATAAGCATAAGCTCCTTTCATTCGGGCCTTACCAAGGCGTGCCTCGGCCCAATCGGCGTCGGAAACCGCATGGGTGGGCTGCACAGACGGAAAAACAGCAAAATTGGCAAACTTCTGAAAATCTTGAGGATCTACTACTTGGGCGTGTTCGATGCGGAAACGGTGGTCTGGCTTTTGTTTAAAAACCTGCTCGTAAATAGACAACACTAACGCATTTGCGGAATCGCCGATACTGTGGGTGTTCATTTGATAACCATTGCGCAAGCAAAACTGCGCTAGGTTTTGCATGCGTGCGATATCGGTGAGCAATAAACCTTTACCTTCTGGATGATCGTGATAAGGTGCTTTCAATAATGCGCCTCTAGAACCCAGCGCACCATCGGCAAAACATTTGAAACTACGTATGCTCAAGTTTTTGTAACGGTAGCGCCCGTTTTGCTGCACAAAATTCCGGTTTAAAGGCGTGTTCATGAGCATGGCGTAGACATTCAGCTTGAGTTTGCCTTTTGAAATGAGTTGTTTGAACCAAGCGATGTGCTCAAAATCGATGCCTGCTTCGTGCACGCCTGTGATGCCGTATTGCAAAAGCTCGTCTTGAACTTGCAACATAGCTTTGAGGTACTCTTTTGGGGAATAATTGGGAACAAATGGTTGCACTACATTGATGGCGTTGTCAATTAATACGCCGGTAGGCTTAGACGTTTGTAGGATGATTTTCTCGCCAAAATTGGAATCTCGAGGTAAAAACAGAACTTCTCCTCCACTCAATTGACCGAGTTGATCTAGCAACTTACTTTTCTTAACGAGGTAATCATTGACCAATGCTGCGTGACCATCTATGCGGTAAAGGCAAACTGGAATATCTGGAAACAAGCGGTTGAGCTGGGTATTGGTGGGCATTTGCTGGCCGGCCCATTGGGTTTGATCCCAACCCTGCCCCAATACAAATTTCAGATTTGGATGTTGTGCCTTGTATTGTTCGCAGCGGTGCAGCAACTCTTGTTCTGAACGCACGCCGCGGAGGTCTAGCCCGAGTAATTGTTTGGCGTACATGAGCATGTGGCCGTGTGCGTCGGTGAAACCTGGATACATTTCCTTTCCTTGTGCATCTATCGTTTCGTCGGAACGATACTTATTTAAAATTTGGCGCTCTGGGCCTACTTCTACAATTTTACCATTGCGTATGGCAATAGCATCTTGAACCGAAGACGATAAATCCATGGTATGGATCTTGGCGTTGTGGATGATCAGATCGACCTTCTGCCCTTTCATGCAGGAAGTCAGGAGTGCAATGAACACGAGGAAGGATAGGAAGTTTCTCATTTTAGAAAGGATAACCAATTCCGAAATTTAAATAATTGGGCAAGAAAGGTCTTGGCATGATTTCCTTGACCTGATCAAGGGTCATGTTGAAATGCTGCATACCTTCTTGATAGTAGGTTTCGCGGGTTTTAAAATCTTGGAATACCCAGCGGGCGCCATCGGCAAAAGCGGGGTCGAAAATCGGGAAACCGACATCTAATCTTAAGATAAAGAAATCGAGGTCCATGCGGAGTCCTACTCCTGAAGAGATGGCCAGTTGGGGAACAAACGTTTGCCAATTGAACTGACTGCCCAAACGCGAGGCGTCTTCACGGTAGGTCCAGATGTTTCCGAAGTCAGTAAAAATCGCACCTTTAAAAGTGGAGCTGATGTCAAAACGATATTCTAAGGCGCCGCCAAAGCGAATGTCGCCAATTTGGGTGGCCAAGCGGCTGGTATCGAGGTGGTATTTGTAAGATCCGGGGCCTAAGGCTCTTGCACGCCAGCCGCGGTTGTCATTAGAACCTCCACCGAAAAAGCTGTAGTCATATGGCATAGAGGTTTGAGAGTTTCCGTAAGAAATTCCGGCGCCCGCATGCATGCGCAAGTGCAATGTGCTTTTGTTGACCATGCGAATCGAGGCATTGAGCTGGTTGTCTAGGCGCACGAATTGTGAATACGGTTGCTTTCCTAGTAGGTATTGTCCGTTGAGGGTATCCTGACGCGCTCTAAATGCATATAGAAGATTACCCGCCGCGTCGAGGGTACTATTGAAATAAAGCGTACCGTTGTAATGTCTTTTCTGGCCCGTCTTGACTTCTTTGTCTTTGTTGGAATATTCGTAGGCAAATTTGAAATCTTGCCAAATGAATTGGTTGCTGTAGGTATTGAACAAAAAGAGGTCGTTGACTTGATTGAGCTGCGCTTCAAAGGCCTCAGATTTTTGAATATTGACATATTTGATGACCGAAGCCCCAGGCAAGCCCATCTGAAAAACTTGTGTTTTGCCCACTAAAAAGCGCCAGGTATAATTGAGCTGAAAAACACGACGGTCGAAAATGTTGCGTTTTTCGAAGTTCATGGCGGTGCTAATGACCGTTCGTGGTTTTTGACGTTTCCCTAATAAGTTGACGGGTGTAGGAAACAAACCCGGAAGATCGATTTTTAAACTGGGCCCTAGCTCAAAGGTGTTAAAGGTGCGTCCGGCAGCCACTAACTGGGTTTCTGAGTTGGCATCAAAAACAGGCGGCTGCGACTCAAAACCACCTCCCAAAGAAAAGGTAAGCCGTTCTGCGCCGCCAAATAAGTTTTTATTGGTGTAATTCAAAGAAGCTGCCGCACCTAACAAACCAAAGCTAGAAGTGAACCGCGGATCAAAAGCCCAGGATTGTTTTTTAGCCGGTTCTAGATAATAATGCACATTGAGTTGGTTGGTTCCAGGGACTTCTTCGATATAGGGTTTGACGGATGAAAACACCCCCAACTGCACCAACGAGCGGTAGGAACGGTCTAAATAATATTCTTTATAGGTGTTGCCTTGCTCCAGATAGTTTTGCATCTCGAGTACATCGGCATTGACCCAAGGGTAGCTGCCGTTGTATTTGATGGTCATGCTGCGCCAATTGCTTTTGGTGCCATAAGGCACTTTGAGATCTAAGGCTTGTTTCTTGGTGTAGAGGAGTTCGTTGTAGAGCAATTGTTGCTGCGTGCTCACATATTGAGGTTGCAAGGAGTCGTAAATACTGATTGCATCTTTCGCCAGCTGGTTGGCGAAGTTCCCGGCAACTTGCAACGTATCAGCTAAATGAAAGAAAACTTTGTTGATTTTGGTTTCGCGGTAGGGCACCCGAATAAGGCTGTCTGGGTTTTGAAAGGAAGGAACAAATCGGTCTTCAAATTTGACCACTAAATGAACGGTCATGTTGGTACGGTTGGTGTCAGCTTGAAATTGAATGCTGCTGCTATTGAATTTGTAAACGCTTTCGTCGCGCATGAATTTGGCTACTTTTTCGCGGTAGGCCGAAAGGTAGTCGAGGTCGAAGGGTTGGCCTTTAAGCGGATGCTCACCAAGTGGTAAGTACTCTTTTTTGATGAGCTTTTGGTGGAGGTCGCGCAGCAAGCGTGGACCCGAATAAGTAACGGAATCAATGATGTATTGGCGACCTTCGTCGATGTGATAAATAGCCTGAACAGATTGTTTGTTGGGATTGTAATTGATTTCGGAGCGAACGCTGCCATAGTAGTACCCTTTTTTAACGAGGTAACGCGCAAGTTGATCTTCGTTTTTGTGGTGCAATAATGTATCAAAAACAACAGGCTTTTGACCGTATTTATATTTGAGTTTCTCGGCCCAAATGGCTTGTTTAAAAGTACTGTCGGGTAGGCTTTTAAAACGGTAATCGGCTTTCTTTTTCTGAATGGCACGCTTATTTCTGCGCTCATTCACAGCTAATACTTTAGCCCTCTTGCGACTCAATTTTTCTTCGAAATGCGCATATTTTTGAGCTTTTTTATTGGCGACATTAGCAGAGTCGATGGTATTATACAACCATAGTTTCCAAGGCGCCCCAAAAAACCGCGCATTGGGCTGCTGCCTCAATACCTGGGCAAGCTCATAGCGATCAAGCTTAGTGGTGAGCGGATTATCGAGTGCAATTGTTGTACTGCGCAGCAGGTAATTACCCTTAGGCACATTTTTCGCCAAACGGCAACTTGCTAAAAGCAATGTTGTAACGACAAATAATTGTACTTTTGAAATCCGACGCATTATGTTACAAAAGTAAATAATATTCACCTTGGAAAAGCTCAGTCAGCAAAAGATCAAAGACTTCAAAAAATTGCAGCTCAAAAAGCACCGCAACGCTGAGCAATTGCTCTATTTAGAAGGTGAAACACTCATCAAGGACCTCCTCGGCGAATTCCCTCAACTCATCATGAGCCTTATCCTCACCGAAGACAAAGCCTCTGAATACGAAAACTACAACAAAGAATTACTTATAGCGCCGCTGAGCGACCTCGAAAAACTCACACAGCTCAAGACGCCCAAAAAGGTCAATGCCATTGTAAAGTACCCCAAGAACAAACCCTGGAAGAATGGTCAAAAAGCGCTGTTGCTCGATCAAATTCAAGATCCTGGCAACCTCGGCACTATCATCAGAACCGCCGATTGGTTTGGAATCCAACATATTTTTTGTGCCCCAGGCACAACCGACTACCTCAGCCCGAAAGTCATTCACGCCTCTATGGCTTCCGCTTTTCGCGTGCAGATGCATTACCAAGAACTCGCGCCACTCCTCAAAAAATACGCAGACCAAACCTACGGAACCTTTATGGACGGCACTGATTTCGAGCAAATTGACCCAAACCTAATACAATTTTTAGTTTTGGGCCACGAAGGCCACGGCATCAGCGACAACCTAACTGCACTCCTTAAAAACCGAATTGGCATTCCTCAAAAAGGCAATGCCGAATCTTTAAACGTGGCCGTAGCTGCAGGAATTTTGCTGCAACATCTCAGTAAATAAGCGATTTCATTAGCAAGATCAGGGAAAAGGCCTTATTTTTGCAAACTTCCCTTTTTGACGATGCTAGACCTCGATTTATACCAAGCTAAAAAACTCTATCCTTTTCAAGAAAAGACCGTCAACCAGGTCTTAGACGAACTCCGAAAAAACGGTAGCAATTTCAATTTACTTTATCAATTGCCAACGGGTGGTGGTAAAACCGTTATTTTTTCAGCTATTGCAAAGCGTTATATAGAAGAGTCCGGCAAAAAAGTCCTGATCCTCACCCACCGCATTGAGCTTTCCATCCAAACTTCAAAGCAACTTTCGGCCATCCAGGTTCCTAATAAAGTCATCAATTCGGAAGTCAAAACCTTAGAAGACCAAGACGACTACACTTGCTTCATTGCGATGGTCGAGACCCTCAACAACCGCCTCAATGAAAACGATCAATTCATTGAAAACGTTGGGCTCGTTATTGTCGATGAAGCCCACTACAACAGTTTTCGCAAAATTTTTCAGTTTTACGAAGACGCCAATATCCTTGGGGTAACAGCTACGCCTTTGAGCAGTAACCGCAACCTCCCACTCAAAGATCACTACAACAAATTACTAGTCGGAGAATCCATCTCTAATCTCATTGGCGAAGGCTACCTTTCAGATGCCGAAACCTATTCTTATGACGTCAACCTACACGGACTCAAAATTGGCTCAAACGGCGATTTTACCGTTAGCTCCAGCGACGTCCTCTACTCCAACTATTTCATGCAAGAAAAACTCATTTTTGCTTATGAAGAAGTAGCCATTGGCGAGAAAACACTCATTTTTAATGCTGGTATCGAAACCTCACGAAGAGTCGAAGAATCTTTCAAGAAACTCAAGTACAACATTCGCCACCTCGACTCCACGTTTTCTGACAAAGACCGCAAAGACGTCATCCGTTGGTTCAAAGAAACCCCTGATGCTATCCTGACCTCCGTTGGCATCCTCACCACAGGCTTCGACGAACCTTCTGTTCAAACGATCATTATCAATAGAGCCACGCGCTCGCTTACGTTATACCACCAAATGATTGGCCGCGGTTCGCGTCGCATTCCCAACAAATCGCAGTTTAAAATCATCGATTTAGGTAACAACGTACGCCGTTTCGGTTATTGGCAAGACTACATCAATTGGCAAGACGCCTTCCGTTTCCCCGATCGTTTCCTGGAGTCTCGCATTTCAGAGCTCGAAGACATGGAGTTCGAAGTAGAATACGAATACCCTAAAGGTTTTGAGCAACTGATTCGAACGCACATATTAGAAGAATTTTCGATCAAAGATTGTTACCTCGCTTGCATTGACAAAGGCGGCAAAGGGAAAGAAGCAATTGACCTCTCTATCGACAACCATTTTGCAGCCATCGAAGCTTCTGCCAAAGACCTCGACCACGCCTTAGAACTTCAGCACGTGCTCCAGGACCACATCGAGCACCGCGTCAAACACTACACCAAATGCATCTCCAAGTGCACCGACAACTATTTTAAATACCTCCTTGAAACCTATAACCGACAACTCAGTCAGAAAATCAGGCTGAACATCGAAGATTGAGGTCCTTTTTGTAAATTTAGGCCTATGAAAAAGTTGCAGCTCCTTTTGTTCTTGTTTCTGTTTGCCCTGAGCACCCAAGCCCAAACAAAAATCAAGGCCTACCTCGACACCAAACAGTTTTACGCCCCTGAAGTCGGGCACTATCTAGAGGTATACATCGAATTTGCGGGCTATACCGTTCAATTTATTCCTTGCGAAGGCGGTCAAAAAGCAACGGTCATCGTCGATCTTGCTATTGCAGACACACTCGGCAAGGTTGTTTTCAAAGATTTCTACGCCCTCGACTCCCCGATTTCTTCAGACTCGACCCAGAACAACTTCCTAGAAATTGTACGGATACCGCTCTCCAAAGGCAACTATACCTTAGCTGTTCAGCTCGAAGACGCCAACCGCGAAAAGAGCAAAATTTCAGGAACTATTCCTTTTGTTGTGTCGCCTTTAGATCAGCAACTCAGCTTTTCTTCGATCGAACTCGTTGACCTCGCCTTCGTCAGCGAAGAAGAAAGCCGATTCACCAAATCGAATTATTACATCATCCCGTTGCTCAAGAATTATTTCAATAAAGAGATGAACAACCTGCCCTACTATACCGAAGTTTATGGCGGGAAAAGCACCATTCAAATTGAGCGCAAAGTTGTGAACGCCGAAACCGGTCAAAATTATCCTGCACTGGGCTACATCAAAACCTACCCGTTTGAAGGAGAGCCTGTTTTGGCACTCATGCAAGAAATCGACATCTCAAGTTTGCTCACGGGCACTTACCAAATACAATTACAAGCCAAAGACCTCCAAACTGGCCAAACTTGCAGTCAGAGCTTTGATTTTGAGCGCTTCAACGATAGCGAAATTGCTTTCGACCTCGCCTCCATGGTACTCGATCCTGCATTTCAAGCCTCTATCCCATCGGACAGCATTGCTTACTTCTTGGAAAGCCTAATCCCCATTGCTAAACCCGGCGAAATTCGCTCGCTTATCGATATCCTGAAAGCCAACGATACCTCCCAAATGCGCCAACACTTACAAGCGTTTTGGTACCAAACCTCTGGCGCTAAAGCCTACGAGCAATGGATCAAGTACCAAAGCCAGGTGCGTTCTGTTGAGTTCCATTATGCCAACAACTACATGGAAGGATTCGAAACCGACCGCGGTCGCGTCTACCTCAAATACGGCCAGCCCAACTCGGTGGTCGTAAAAGAATCTTCACCGAGCGAATACCCTTACGAAATCTGGACCTACGACAAAATCGGTATTTACAGCAACCGGCGTTTTGTGTTCTACAACCCCGACCTCGTGAGCAACAACCACCGCTTGCTGCATTCCGACATGGTTGGCGAGCTCCGCAACCCAGCTTGGCAGCAAATTCTCAACAAACGCAACACCGTTAATGGCACCGTCGACGATCCCAACATGCTCAATGTCAAGCATTTTGGCGGCAACTCCACTGACTTCTTTCGCCAATACTAAGCCAGATGCGAAGCGCCATCGTCATTCTCAATTACAACGGTGAACAGCACCTGCAAACCTACCTTCCCAGTGTAGTTGAAAACAGTCCCAACTGGGACATCATCATTGCCGACAACGCCAGCACGGATCACTCGGTTTCATTACTCAAGACCAACTTTCCAAAAGTTCAGGTTTTAGCACTCGCTCAAAATTTTGGATTTGCAGGTGGCTACAATGAAGCTTTAGCTCAGTTAAAAGGCAAATATGAACTTTATTTCATTCTCAATAGCGACGTTCGCCTGACACCAAATTGGGACCTCCCACTTTTGGAGTTCTTGCAAACTCAGCCAGATACCGCCGCTGTTGGACCCAAAGTGCGCTCCGAGGGCGCTCCTCAATATTTTGAACACGCTGGTGCCGCTGGCGGCTACCTCGACACCTTCTATTTTCCGTTTTGCCGCGGCCGAATTTTTGAGACTTTAGAAGAAGACCAACAACAATACGACAGCCCGCAAGAAGTGACCTGGGTATCTGGCGCAGCGCTGCTTATACGTGCACAAGATTTTCATGAAGCGGGTGGTTTTGACGCTGCCTTTTTTGCCCACATGGAAGAGATCGACCTTTGTTTGCGCTTGGCGCGCTCGGGCAAAAAGCTATATTGCTTGCCAAGCTCAACAGTGTATCATTTGGGTGGCGGCACACTCAGCTACGACAATCCACACAAGGTTTTTCTGAATTTTCGAAATAGCCTCTGGACCATCGTCAAAAACCAAAAGCGCTTTTTATTTGCACTCCTTTTTATACGCATGGCTCTAGACGGCATGGCTGCCCTGCAATTTTTAGCAAAAGGCAAACCCAAACTCACTTGGCAAGTTTTTCTGGCCCACATGGCTTTGTATCGCTATTTTGGTACTTTTTACAAAAAGCGCACTACAGCTAAGCACCAACCATTCAAGTACCACGGCCTCATCTTTTGGGACTACTTCGGCAAAGGAATTCGCCACTTCAGTGCCCTCAACAAACGCAAATTTCATTCATGACAAAATTCAATTTTGGCTTTCTTGCTCTACTTCTTTCTTTGCAAAGCCTAGCGCAAGTTCCTGCCCTTCAGAAAGCCAGCGACAAAGCCCAAAATACTTTTGGTGCTGCTAAAGAAATTCCCAAACAAAAAGAGGTCTTCTTGCCCGCCATGCTCGTCAATCCGCTGATCGGAACCGGCGGCCATGGCCATACCTTCCCAGGCGTATGCGCGCCCTTTGGAATGATGCAACTAAGCCCCGATACCCGCTACGACGGCTGGGATGGCTGCGGTGGCTACCATTATTCAGATTCGCTTATTTACGGCTTTAGCCACACGCATTTAAGCGGCACAGGCGTTCCAGACTACAGCGACTTGTTAATTGTTCCGCAAAGCGGCGAAGCCAAATGGAAAGGCAAATTCGAAGACCCCAATGGTTATGGCGCTACATTTAGTCATAAAGACGAAGTAGCCAGACTCGGGTTCTATGAAGTGTTGCTTGCAGATGAAAACATCCGCGTCAATTTGTCGACTACCGAAAGAGCCGGCTTACATCAATACACTTTTTTGAATGCCACGGAAAAAAAATACATCCTCCTCGACCTCAATTACCGGGACAAACTCACCAAAGGTGAAATCAATGTTATAGACAAGCAAAATATCAATGGCTACCGCATATCTGAGGCCTGGGCCAATCAACAACACTTCTACTTTCATTTAACAACATCAATTCCCTACAGCAATTACCAATTGATTGATCAAAACGGAACCCTTAAACTTTTACTTGAATTCCCGATAGACACCAAAGAGTTATCGATCAAAGTGGGGATGTCACATGTCGATGTCAATGGCGCTTTGGGCAACCTAAATGCCGAAATTCCGCATTTTTCTATAGCTCAGGTCTACAATGAAAACCTTCAAAAGTGGAACCTAGAGTTTCAGAAAATCAGTATGAACGCAGACCGCGAAACGAGCACTATTTTTTATACAGCGTTGTACCACAGTATGGTAGCACCCAACCTAATGAGCGACATCGATGGACGCTACCGCGGACGCGATCAACAAATTCACCAACTCGACAACTTAAAGGACAAACAATATACCGTCTTTTCGCTTTGGGATACCTACCGCGCCAATCATCCGCTTTTAACGATTATTGACCAAAAACGCACTGGCGCTTACATCCGCACTTTTTTACGTCAGTACGAAGAAGGTGGCGACCTACCTGTTTGGGAACTTGCCGCGTGCGAAACCGAATGCATGATCGGCTACCACAGCGTAAGTGTCATTTCGGACGCCTATATGAAAGGCATTCGAGATTTCGATGCCAACAAAGCGCTCAAAGCAATGGTGAGCACCGCCAAAGCCAATGAATTTGGCAAGTTGGCTTATGCCAAAAATGGCCTGATCAGCTCAGCCGACGAACCAGAATCGGTGTCGCGCACACTGGAGTACGCCTACGACGATTTCTGTATTTCCACCATGGCTGGCGCACTCGGCAATAAAGCTATCGCGCTTGAATTTGAGCAGCGCAGCACCAATTTCGTCAACCTCTTTGACCCCAATACCAAATTCATGCGCGCTCGCCGCGGCGCACAGTGGTATGGCCCCTTTGAACCTTCAGAAGTAAATTTCAATTACACAGAAGCCAACTCTTGGCAATACTCACTTTATGCGCCACATCAGATAGAACTGCTGACTACCCTACTCGGTGGCCCCGATTCATTGGAAACTTGGCTCGATCGCCTCTTTACCACCGACATGAAACTCAGCGGCCGCGAACAAGCCGACATCACGGGCCTTATCGGCCAATATGCACACGGCAACGAGCCTTCGCATCACATGGCCTATTTGTATAATTTCACCAATGCGCCGCACAAAACCCAACTTTATGTCGACCGCATTCTGAGCGAAATGTACCACAACGCCCCAGACGGCCTTTCTGGCAACGAAGATTGCGGCCAAATGAGCGCCTGGTATGTACTGAGCACCCTAGGTTTATACCCAATAGCGCCAGGCAAACCAGTGTATCAAATTGGGCGCCCACTCGTGAACAGCGCTACTATCAAATTAGAAAATGGCAAGCGCATCCAGATCAATTGCCATGAGCAATCTAAAGAGCACAAATACATCAAAAATGTCTCATGGAATGGCCAGCACCTCGAGAAAATGGAAATCAGCCATGAGCAGCTCATGCAAGGAGGCATCCTTACTTTTGTCATGGGTACGGAGCCCAAAACACAAACTATCGCGCAAATACCATTGATCAACAAAGTGCCCGCCTTTTTTGCACCGGTGCCCTTTATCAAAACAGAACAGCGCGTATTTAACGATTCTCTATTGATAGAAATTGATGTTGTTCGCATTTCAGCCATGCAAAAGCAAATTGAAACAACCTTGTATTATCAAATCGATGGTCAAAAATGGCAAAGATACCAGCAGCCTTTTTATATTCGCTCCAATACAAATATTTCTATCAAAGCAGGATACAAGGATCTACTCGTTAAAAGGCAAGGATTGAATTACTGGAGTGCTGAAGTATCTTCTGCGTTCATTAAAAAAGACCCGAACGTCCAGCTGCAATTAAAAAGCACCTATTCGAATCAGTATACCGCTTCTGGTAAAGATGCACTTATTGACGGACTAATTGGAGGCAACGAATTTAGAACAGGCGATTATCAAGGATATTACAATCAAGATGTCGTGGCCATTATCGAATTCGCAGAGAGCAGAACAATCGATGAGGTTGGCGTTTCTTTTATTAGAGATCAAAAAGCATGGATCTTTGCGCCGAGCAAAATTACCATCGAAGCGAGCTTGAACGGGACAGACTTTTTTGTTCTTACCCAGAAAGACTTACCAAAGGCCACATCTACAGACAAAAATCCGTTTAAAGATGAAGTTTTAATTGAATTAAATCACGATAAACAATTAAAATACAAATTTTTACGCTATACAGTATCAAACCCAGGTCTACTCCCTTCTTGGCACTTAGGTGCGGGTAACCCTACTTGGTTGTTTATAGACGAGCTCTTGTATAAATAAGCGCGTAGCGAGAAAAAAAGAGATTTAAACCAAAGGAATACGTCCTTTAACGATACCGTAGGTTTGATCTATGGCGCCAAACTTTCTGTAAAAAGCGGCAATGCTTTCTTGGTTAGAACCAACAAAATCTAGTGTTTGAAAGTTGAGGCTGAATTTTTCTAAAACGGCATCTATTAAAAAGGCCAAAGCACCTACTTTTTTACCGTCATTATTGAGTGTCCCTTTCATGAAATACAACTGGTCTTGCCACTTGAAAAACAGTCCTGCCGCTACTAATTGCTCTTGATCAAACGCACCAAAGCAATACGCAGTCTCCTTTGTTTGAGCTAGCGCAACTAATTTTTCCAAACGCTCCCATGCTGCAGCATTTAAATTACCGAGATTCTCTCCTTTTTGTGCGATAAAAAAAGTCTGAAATGTGGCGTAAGACACTTCGTCCATTTTAAGTTCTTTTGTTTTTTTTAAACTGCGCTTGATGTTTTCAGCATATCCTTGACGAAGCTCATCGATGGGTTTACCTAATTGAAGCACTTGAAACTTACCCTTAACTAAAGGAAATTGGAGGTCTTTTGACAGCGTCATATTTAAATGCAAGAAGTTGCTCTTCTTCAAAAAAGCAAGCAAAGCAGCTAATTCTTCTTTACAATCACTCCCTATGATATCCAATGATCGGATAAAGAGCGGTTGTAAATAGGCACTGAGCCCCCATTTCTTCATTACAGGGATTCTTAAAAGAATGCGCTCATTTTGATTTAAAATATATTGCCATTGAAGGTGCAAGCAATCTTGAACCCAAACCTGCGCAAAAAAACCAAAACGAGGATCCGAAGCAACTTTTTGCTCGTATTGTCGTCTAAGGTCAGGATGTTCAGCAAGCATGCGCATTTGTCACGAAGTTAAGTAAAGCAAAAGAGCAAGCAAGTAATCGTGTAACTTTTTTGCGTATTTTCGTTGAACGCAAATACAAATTAATTATTTCGATATACCATGAAAAAATTCCTTCACGTCGCCTTTGGTTTATTGGTAAGTGCAACCGCAATGGCCCAACAACCTGCTCAAAAAGAACAAGAATTCAAAACTCCTGAAGAGCGCGCTAAGTTCCAGACCGAAAAAATGGCCAGCGAGCTGCAACTTACTGCCGCACAAAAAGAGCAAGTTTACACCATCAATTTAGGTATCGCTCAAAAAAACGAAGGCATTCGCACCAGCACTTTTTCTGAAGAAGAAAAGCGCAGCATCATTAAATCTAACCGCGAAGCACAAATCGAAATGCTTAAAAATGTACTCACTGCTACTCAGTTTGAAAAAATGAAAGCAGAAATGAAAGAACAGCACTCGCAAGGGGGTAAGGTTCACAACGAAAAACATTGATCTATTCTCATTACACAATAAAGGCTCCAAATGGAGCCTTTTTTTTTGCACAAAGTTTTTCACTTTAAAAAAGCGGAAAGTATTTTTAGGATTTAATGAACTTGAAGGATTGCGCAACACCTACACTTTGAATCTCAATCAAATAGATGTCGCGTTGCATAAAAATGGTTTTGTTTAAGTTGGAATCGAACGCCAGTTAGTTGTAAACTTTTATCTTTGAAACATGAAGTTACCAATATTAAGTCTACTGAGCATCGGACTGCTCTTTAATAGTTGCGCGCAAACACCTCAAAAAAAGGAGCGCAAGCAAGAAGTTGTACAAATTCAGACCGAATTTGAATTACAGGATTTCCTCAAAGAAAACAAAGACCTAGACGCCGCCGTAGAAAAAGTCTTTGCGAGCCTAGACGACACCGCAATTGTTGCCCAACTTATTATGCCTGCAGTTGGGCGCTTGGGCCAAGAGAAAGCCACCATTGACCAACATATCAAAGACCGCATTATTGGCGGTGTACTCATGCTCAATGGCACCAAAGAAGGCTTCACTTCTTGGATCACCGACTTTGAAAAACAAAATGCCACCTACGGCAATCTTCCCTTCTTGTATAGTGCCGATGCAGAGCCAAGTTTGGTCAATCGTAAAATCATGGGCTCAACAATTGTGAAGAAAGCCAATGAACTCAAGTCAATTGAAGAAGTGCGTACTTGTGCCCAAACTATTTCCAAAGACCTCAATGACATCGGCATCAATTATAATTTCTCACCAGTTGTAGACATGTCTCCGAACGCAACCGTAGGTTTTAGAAGCTTTGGTGCGGTTCCGGCCAACATCATTCCGTGGTCGGGTGCCTTCATTGAAGAAACGCAAGTGCAAGGCATTGTAGCCACTGCCAAACACTTTCCGGGTCATGGCTTGGTTTCTGGCGACACCCATAAAGCACTTCAAGTAATTGACGGAGAGCTCAAAGAAATCCAAAACTACCCACCACTTATTGCACAAGGCGTTTTATCTATAATGGTGGCTCACATCGCCGTTCAAAACAACTCCAAATACAACACCAACGGCTTGCCATCCACTTGTTCAAAAGCAATTGTAACTGATTTACTCAAAACGGAAATGGGCTACAAAGGCCTTATTGTGACCGACGCCATGAACATGGGTGGTGTAGTTGCTGTTCCGGAAGCCGCCTATAAAGCCGTTTCAGCAGGCTGCGATATCGTCCTAATGCCCGTAGACGCCAAAAAAGCACATACTGAGCTCCTTTCGCACTACCGCAAAGATGCCGCATTTAAAGCGCAAGTAGATGCAGCTGCCAAAAAGGTTATTCGAATGAAAATAGCGCTAGGCTTATTGAGCGCTAAGTAGTCAGGTATAAATCAATTAAACCCTCAGGAGCTTGAATATAGAGCTCCTTTTTTTTGCGCTCTACTTTTTGAATAAGACCATCAAAAATGGGCACCAAGATTTCGGTGCCGTTCAGGTTGATTTGAAGCAAAGGATTGGCTGTCATGTCGATGACGTCTTCTACAACACCAATTGCACCACGGGTGGTGTCGAAAACCCGGAAACCGATGATTTCGTGGTCGTAGAAAGAGCTTTGATCGAGCTCTGGCAATACTTCTAAAGGTAAGTAGGCTTTTTTCTTTACCAAGCGCTGGGCTGCTTCTTCGGTTGCAATACCTTCGAACTTTATGGCTGCAAAGCCTTTGTTTTTGAGCTTGAAACCTTCGATAAAGAAAGGGGTGAGTTGGCCGTTGATATCGAGATAGAGGGCATCTAAACCCTGGTAATCGGCCGGATGTGTAACGTCTAAAAACAACGAAACTTCACCTTTAAATCCGTGAAGTTTCGCGATAAGACCTAAATAATAGCAATCTTGAATTTGCATATGCTTATTCAGCAGCAGCTTCTTCAGATGCTTCTTCAGCAGCAGGAGCTTCTTCAGTTGCAGGAGCTTCTTCAGCTACTACCTCTTCAGTTGCAGGAGCTTCTTCAGCAACTACCTCTTCAGTTGCAGGAGCTTCTTCAGCTACTACTTCTTCAGTTGCAGGAGCTTCTTCAGCTACTACTTCTTCTACTTCTGGTGTATTTTTAGCTTGTACTTCAGCAGCTTTTGCTGCATTAGCTGCAACCTCGGCTGCCATGCGATCAGCTTTCGCTTTCTCTGCACCTTTTACTAGACCAGTGATTTTCCCTTCGATTTTAGCTTCTTTGTCAGCTAACCATTGGTTGAAACGCTCTTCTACTTGCTCAGAAGTTAATGCACCTTTTTTCACGCCGTTAAGCAAGTGATTTTTGTACAAAACTCCTTTGTAAGATAGAATAGCACGAGCAGTTTCGGACATTTCAGCACCAGTTTGAACCCAAGCAAGCGTAGCATCGAAATCGATGTTGATCACTGCAGGATTAGCGGTTGGATTGTATGTTCCGAGTTTTTCGATGAATTTACCATCGCGTTTTGCACGGCTGTCAGCTGCTACCAAGTGAAAAAATGGTTTGCCTTTTTTACCGTGTCTTTGAAGACGAATGCGTGTTGCCATTGTACTTTACAGTTTTGGGTCCGAAACCCAGGTTTATAAATAAGTGAATTAAGGGTGCAAAGATAGCATTTTTATTTGAATGCGACAAGTTGTTATTTTCCTTGTGCTTTGAAAACGATGATCACAGTATAGAACATGATTTTGATATCAAGTGCAATGCTTCTATTTTTCATATAAATGAGGTCGAACTTCATGCGCTGGAGCATTTGATCGACGTTTTCAGCATAACCATACTTGACCTGCCCCCAAGAAGTAATGCCTGGGCGAACGCGGGTCAATTGCATGTATTGCGGCTCAATGGCGGCAATTTGATCGATGTAATATTGGCGCTCTGGGCGTGGCCCCACTAAAGACATTTGTCCTAATAAGACATTGAAAAACTGCGGGAATTCATCAAGGCGTGTCTTGCGCATAAAGCGACCAATTGGTGTAATGCGCGGGTCTCCTTCTGTTGAAAGTTGCGGACCCGATTTCTCTGCATCGGTGAACATTGTACGGAACTTGATGATCTTGAAGCGCTTTCCACCTAGCCCTACTCTATCTTGCAAGAAAAAAATAGGACCTGGTGAAGAGAACTTCACGGCAAACGAAGAGAAAATAAAAAAGGGAATCAATAACAAAAGTGCAATGAACGAAATTACGATATCCATCAGGCGTTTGACGGCTCTTTGCCAATAAGGCATGACATCCGGGTTGATTTCAATTAAAAGAGCACCATATATGTTGGTCATGTCT
>JBIIBL010000098.1:0-6067 GCA_044239425.1 Crocinitomicaceae bacterium
TTTTGGCGCGGTTGCATTTGCAGGTGTAGGAGATGTCTTTGGCCCGTCTTCAACACCTACTGCAAGCAATTCGAAATATTCGATTGGTACCGGGCTTCGTTTTGTAGTAGACCCAGCAGAGCGTTTGAATATCCGTTTAGACTACGGCTATGGCCGAGAAGGCGGCTATTTTTATTTTGTAGTTGGGGAGTCGTTTTAAGGGTTCTTTAATATAAATAAATTTGATTAATAGCATAAATTTCTTTAATGTAAGTAGAAGGTGCTTTGTATATTAAAATAAATACTTTTAGCTTCCTTAACCCCTCTTATGAAGAAGAAATTATTTCGCAACATTATTGTAGGAGCAATTATCATTGCATTCGGTGCTTGGTTTTTTAAATTACTCAACGCTCCCAAAAACACAAAGTCTTTTACCCTCAAAGATATTCAATTTGAGTACGTAGGTCCGTTGTTTCAGGGATCCAATCCCGCTCAGTATGTAGCCAAAATTGACCTCAAAGAAATTCTTGGCTCAGATTACAAAGCAGGCATCAAAATCAAAAATGCAGTACTCAAGAATGCCACAGTTGAAAGTATAGATCCTTCTACTTTTCAAGATATCAACGCCTTGGTGGTCAGTTTCGCCTCAGACAACCCCGATCTTTCGATGCAAGAATTAGCGGTGATCAACCCCATCAAAGGCAAGTTAAAATCTGTACAATTAAAGCCTTCTAAAGAAGCCAATGTAACTGACTACTTTGCCGAAAAGCAAGTATACGTCATTCTAGATGCCTCCTTTTTGAAAGATGTAAACGCGAATGTATCCCTGAAAGGATCTTTTGAATTTGAATTGAAATACTAAGTAGCATCTTGCTTACTCATTTATAACCTTAACTCATAAACTTACCCCCCATGAAAAAGTTATCTTTTGTTCTTCTTTTTTCTTTTGTTGCTACCTTATTTTGGTCTTTTGCACCTAACACTGGCGGCGATCGCTTAATTGGTGTTTGGGAGCCTAGTAACGGTAGGGCTCGTGTCAAAATCGAAAAAATTGGCGCCAAGTACTATGGCAAAATTGTATGGCTCAAGGAACCCATTGACCCCGTTACAAAAAAGCCTAAAACTGATAAAAACAACCCCGATACAGACCTTCAGAAAGTGCCTTTAATGGGTTACCGCATGCTCAAAGATTTTACATACAAAGGTGATGACGAATGGGCCGATGGTACTATTTACGATGCGCTCAACGGTAGCACTTATTCTTGTGTGATCAAAATGTCTAACGAAAACACGCTCAACATTCGCGGTTATATCGGTGTGTCTGCTCTTGGCAGAACAGATGTTTGGAAGCGTTTGGTTGTTAAAAAGTAAGCAGATGTCTTTCCACTTTAAATTTTTACCAATTGCCTTCGTTGTAACGACTTTTGGTTCTTTCAGCAACCTCTGGGCTCAAGTTCCTGAAAATACAGATACTACTGTCGCAGAAGAAGATTACAGCCTTTACGACAACGTCGAATATTCAGCTGAAGGCGCACGCCGTTTTTGTAGCCCAAAAATTGAAGGTCTAAGCCCTGCAAAGCTCATTAGTTTTGGTTATGACTACCAAATGGGCTACAACATGTCTGCCGACACCCTCAATTCTATTCAAACCGGCACTGGTAGTTGGAATCTGAATGCGCAAGATGCACAAGTACTGCGTTCACACGGCATGAGGTTGGCATTTAACATCCCTGTCATTTCCAAGACCAATTTAGTTTGGCAACTAGGAGGTAATTACTGGGAACAACGCTACAACTTTGCAGACGAAGCTTCCTTGACCAATCCGATGTTGAAGTCCTTAAGTGCCTATGGGCTCAAAACCGCAGGTCTCAGCACCACCGTTTTCAAGCCGCTCAACGATAAGTATTTTATGCTTTTTCAAGGCTCTGCCGATTACAGCGGAAATTACACAATTAAAGACATGATGCCGCTCAACTATATGAAGTATTCAGCAGCACTTATTTTTGGTAAAAGACCCTCTGAGCTCAAACAATGGGGTGTTGGGGTAGCACGTACTTACAGAGTAGGTGAAATCAATTATATTCCAGTAGTGCTCTTTAATTCTACAGATGTACAGAATAAATGGGGTACAGAAATGTTATTTCCTGCACGTGTTCACGTCCGCAGAACTATCAACAGTAGAAACATGTTGTTTGCGGGTTATGAGCTCGAAGGGCAGAGTTACAGGATGTGGAACACCTCAAGTGTAGACGCTTATCAAATGCGCGACGACGAACTTGAAATCCGCAGAGGAGAGATCAGATTGCGCATGGTCTATGAATTTTCTTTAAAAGAGTTCATCTGGATGTCTATTCAAGCGGGCTACAGAATCAATTATCGTTTCGATATGGACCGCCTCATCAATGGCGAAGAAAACTACCGTGCTTTTGGTCTTATTGACGACATGCCGCCATACGTCATGATCAATAACCTTACCAATCCGCTCTACTTTAATGTGAGTATCAATTTGGTGAGTCCTTGATGGCTTACTGCAATTGCGCATACGCCTGATACAACTTGAGTTCATCCCAAGTTGCTTTGGATCCTAGTTTTTCTTTGAGTGGGCCTAAAGAGGTACCCGTAAAACCTTCGAACATGCTTTCAAGTTCATTGATGCGTTTGGGCGCAAGTACGTCGGACAATTGAATTAGTTCGCTTCTGATCAAGTATACAAAATGGTTGTTGATGGTTTGTTTGGAAACCTGTCTTAAGCCGGCAATTTCAGCTACATCTTTGCCTTGTTCGAGCAGCTCAAGGGTGAGTTCATAGGTAGATTTTTTCTCTTTGGGCGCCGTTTGCTTCTTGACCGATTTTTCAAATACGGTATCTAAGATTTCGTCTGGCTCGTCGAGTAAGGTTGGTACCTTTTTGAGTTCTTCCTTGACGGCTGCTATTTTAGCGAGTTTATAAGAAGAGATTTCAGTATTCCAAATAGTCGTTTTAGATATTTCTTGGCCAGCAGCAACAGCCTCTATAAGTAAACGCGCTTTTTTGAGCTGCAGAATGGTTGCGGTGAGTAGTTCGTCCAGTTCGGCTAGTTCTTCGGAATACTGCTTGGTTTTTCTTGCACGGCTCAGCTCAGCTACCTTTTTGAGATTGGTGGTCAGGATGTCGTCTAGGCTCTTGAAAAAATAAAAATAAGCGGCCTGAACGCGTTCTTTTAGAAATTGCAAGTCAAAAGTTGGGGCGTGTAAGATTTGATCGAGTTGCTTATTGAATTTTTTGGCGGGCTCCATGGTAGACTGCAGCACTTGGTTTTGCAGCGTCATCCAACTCTTGTTTTTGGCCTTTTCACTTTTGACACCCACCATTTGGTAGCTGGCTTCATGACTGGCCCATTTGGAACTGAGCTCATACCAATCAAAAGCTTTTTTTAAAGTTGCAATGAGGTAATGCTTGGTGCTCTGACTCAGGTAAGTTGCGAGTTGATCTTCGGGCGCTTTGTTTTGACTAAATGCAACCACCTGTTGGTCATTAGAAAGCCCGTTCATGCGCATGGCTTTGGTCAAAACCAAGCCGTCTAACGAGCGCAAACGCGAAAGCGCCACATAGGCTTGCCCAGGCGCAAAAACGTCCGCGACATCTAAAACTGCTTTATCGAAGGTCAGGCCCTGGCTTTTGTGAACTGTAATGGCCCAGGCTAATTTCAACGGATAATGCACGAAAGTACCGAGTGTTTCTTCTTTGATTTCGCCAGTAGCTTCATTTAGGGCATACCGTATGTTGGTCCATTCGAATTTTTCGACGGTAATGGTTTTTTTCTCCTCGGGGAAATAGACCGTAATTTCTTGCTCGCTGAGCGAAGCAATTTTACCCATTTTGCCGTTGAAATAATTCTTATCAAACGATAAATCATTCTTGACGAACATGACTTGGGCGCCAATTTTGAGTTCGAGTGTTTCCTCTAACGGAAAAAGATGCTTGGGGTAGTCGCCGGTAATTTCGGCTTGGTAACTCACTTTCTTTTGCGGCAAAGCAAGCAAAGCCTTTGCGTTCATTTCATCGGCTTTGGCGTTGTGAGTTGTTAGGGTAATGTAGCCCTCGTTGGCGGTGGGGTCAAAATCCGGTTGTACATATTTATTAAGGATCTCGATATCGGCCGCACTGATTTCGTTATTGCGCAAGTTGTTGAGCACCTGAATAAATGCTTGGTCTTGCTGGCGGTAGATGGTCGAGAGTTCGATGTATAGCGGTTGAAATTCTTGAAAAACCTTTGCGTGAAAAAAGAAAATACCATCGTAATAACTGCGCAGTACCTGCCATTCTTCTTGTTTTACTACAGGAGGAAGCTGAAGGAGGTCGCCAATAAACAAGATCTGCACACCTCCAAATGGCTCGTGGACCCGCCGAATGTTGCGCAGCGTCCAGTCGATGGCATCTAAAAGGTCAGCACGCAGCATGCTCACTTCATCTATAATCAGCAGCTCGATGTTTCGAATGAGTTGTTTGCGCGTTTTGTTCATCGCAAAATGCCGCATTAAGGTGTCTTTGGTTTCAAACTTCACCGTTTGAGAAAAAGCGGGCTGTGTACCGAATTCAGGAATAAACCCCGCAAAAGGCAGCTGAAAAAAGGAATGGATGGTCACTCCGCCCGCATTGAGTGCCGCAATACCGGTTGGCGCCACAATTGCCAAGTTTTTGTAAGTCGACTCCTTGATTTTGCGCAACAAGGTTGTTTTACCGGTACCGGCCTTTCCCGTCAAAAAAATAGTCTGTTGGGTCTGGTTGATGAATTGTTCAGTAAAGTCGGCTGCGGAACGATCTTGTTGGCTCAAAGTGGATGAAGTTTGTAAGGTCTTACGAAGGTACTTATTCTACTATGATTAAACCCCAAACTTACCAAACGCCTCCACCAAATAAGCTTAAAACTTGGTAAAAGACGAAGTCGGGTAGGGGGATTTACGGAAAAGTCGATTGAATTTCCAACAATAAATGAAGTTATTTATCGTGAAAATATGTATATGAATATAAGTTTTCACGGTAAATCAATTTTATAGAAATGATCAATCAAACTACAAAAGATAAAATTCAGGATTTGCACCGTCAATATTTGAATTTGTCAGCGGGAAATGAATCAGTCTTAAAGGAAATAACCCTAGCCGAAATTCCTGAAATGGTTTACAATTCAAATGCAATTGAAAACTCTTCACTTACTTTGGAAGACACGGAAAAAATTCTATCCGGAGGTAGTTTAGACCGAAAAGTAAATGTAAGGGAAGTGTATGAAGCCAAAAATTTAGCCAAACTCACCACATCTTTATTAGAAGAAAATAGCGCTATATTCAACATCAAACTGATTTTAAGTTTACATCAAACCTTACTTACTGACATTGACGATCAAATTGCAGGTCGATTTAGAGTTGGCAAAGAATGGGTGCGTGTTGGCTCTCATTTAGGTGCAAATACATGGTTTGTACCAACGGTGCTTATCAATTTGCAATTGATGCATATAGGTTTCCCACCAATCATCATTCAAAATAAAAGTAAACATACCGAATACTACACACTCTTTACGCAGTATCAGTCTACAATGAAATATGGAGGTTTTACCCACTTATTTGCCCTACTGCTTCAAGAGTCATTGCACAAAAGAATAACCATCCTAACGGCAAAAAAAGTAATTCCACTTGCTCTCTGGGCAGCCCAAAATGCTATAAAATCAAATGTTGCGGCCAACAAAGCCAAAAGGCAAACAATACCAGCCTTCCGCCTCCGAGAAAAATGGATGATCGCAGCAGATTTTAAATTCTAATAAGATCGCTAAAATGTGGTTGATTTTTGTTAAAAAAATTCAATTTTTTGGAAAAGTGTTTTAACAATTGTTTTAATTTAAAACAAAAAAGAGTTATAAAATATTGATTTACAACATTTTACAACTCATTTAAAGTGGAGTCGGAGGGGTTCGAACCCTCGTCCAAACGACGAGTTTTCAAGCTTTCTACATGCTTAGTTCGTGGTTTGTTTTCGATATGCGGCCGGACAAGAACACCCAACGCGCATACTTAGGTTTTTTAGTTTCATGTTGCGGTAAAACCATTGGCAACACTAA
>JBIIBL010000099.1:0-6049 GCA_044239425.1 Crocinitomicaceae bacterium
ATGAACTATTTGAAAGGGTTCAAGAAAAACGTAGTGGGATTCTTGATGTGAAGGGTCAGTACCGGAGAACAACCAAATCATATCTGTTTCGAGAGTTTCTGATTTGTACGTGTGGACACAGAATTGGTGTTAGAAATAGTAAAGAACATTATGTTCAACACTACTACTGTCCAAAACCTGAACGTAAGTTTAATAAATCCGAGTTTGATAATTCGAATTGTTCCATGAAACGATGTTTGAACATTCCACAAACCGAGGAATTTCTTTGGAATTCAATATCTAATATTCTTAATCAACCTGTACCGATAAAAGAAAAACTCAACGAATTTCTAATGTCAGAAGGTAGGTTGAACAAACGTCAATTGAGTTCTCATGTTTTAAAAAAGAATATCGAATTGAGGAAACTTCAAAAAACGAAATCCAAGTTAGAAGAAGGAATCATTGATGTCGAGAGGAAGAACTACCTGGGTGAGTTCCAGTCCGACAACATATATACCACTCTCAAAAAACAACTCAACAAAGAACTCCTTTCAATCTCTTCAAAGATTGAATCAATCCAATCACACCTATCAACGATAGGAAACGAATCTAAATGGTTTGATATAATTGACCTCTTTAAGAATATAATTTCTGAAGGTGTCCAACTTACCCAATCTCAGAAAAAAGATATTCTACGGTCAATAATTGACCACATAGTTGTTTCATTTGATGGTGTCAACAAAACCCATCAATTGAATGTCAATTTCAGGATACCTATGTTGGTTGGGAATCAGGTGTTAGTATCCAAACCAAAAACCCTGCGTCAGGATTACTCCACCGTCACACTCTTTGCCAAATTTCTTGGCTGATCTACATTGCAGCCACGCATGACTGCGATGTGGTAAGAGAGTAATTGGAGTGGAATGGTGGCCAGTAGCGGCACTAGGAATTCGTCTACTTCAGGAATTTCGATGACGTGGTCGGCCATGTGGCGAACTTGTTTGTCGCCTTCGGTTACAATAGCGATTACTTTTCCTTTGCGGGCCTTCACCTCTTGGATGTTAGAAACGACTTTTTCATAAGAGGTTCCTTGGGTGGCAATAACAATGATTGGCATGTTTTCGTCAATCAAAGCAATTGGGCCGTGTTTCATTTCTGCAGCAGGATATCCTTCGGCATGGATGTAAGAAATTTCTTTAAGTTTAAGCGCGCCTTCGAGTGCTACAGGGAAAGAACTGCCGCGTCCGAGATAAAGTGCATTGGGTGCGTCTTTATAGATTGCCGCGATCTTTTCAATGGCTGCATCTGTTTCGAGCACGCGTTTGACTTTGTCGGGAATGGCTTCGAGTTCTGCCAACAATTGACGGAATTTGGAATCAGAAATAGTACCTTTTTTGTGCGCTAAAGAAAGTGCCATGAGTGTCAGGACAGTGACTTGAGCAGTAAAAGCTTTGGTTGAAGCCACACCGATTTCTGGACCGGCATGGGTATAAGAGCCAGCATGGGTAATGCGGGCAATAGAAGAACCAACAACGTTGCAAATACCAAGGATGGTCGCGCCTTTTGATTTAGCTAATTCTAGTGCTGCTAGTGTGTCGGCCGTTTCGCCAGACTGCGAAATAGCAATGACCACATCGTTCTCGTTGAGGATAGGATTGCGGTAGCGGAATTCACTGGCGTATTCTACCTCGACATTGATGCGTGCGAGGTCTTCGATGAGGTATTCACCCACCAAACCTGCGTGCCATGACGTACCACAAGCAACAATGATTAGCCTGTTGGCAGAAATCATTTTTTGCTCGTATTCGCGGATGCCACCAAGTGCAACCCAAGCTTCTTCTGAGTTGAGGCGACCACGGAAACAATCGTGGATAGAACGCGGCTGTTCGTGGATTTCTTTGAGCATAAAATGCTCGTATCCACCTTTTTCTAAGGCTTCGAGTTCTAGCTCTAGCTCCTGAAAAAATGGTGTTTTTTGCTGATCGGCAATATCGTATAGTTTCAGGCCTTCTTCGAGGTCAATAACCGCAACTTCTTCGTCGTTGAGGTAAACTACTTTTTTGGTGTATTCTACAATTGGTGTGGCGTCAGAAGCACAATAATAAGCGCCGTCTGAACCAATACCAACTACCAATGGACTACTCTTTCGGGCAGCAACCAAGCGGTTAGGAAAGTCAGAAGACATGGCCACTATAGCATAAGCGCCAACTACGTGGTTGAGCGCCAAACGCAAAGCCTCGCCAAACCAAACGTTTTCTTTTTTCTGGATGTAATCAATTAAGTGAACTACAACTTCAGTGTCGGTTTCACTTTTAAAGATATAGCCGTTTTTAATGAGTTCTTTTTTGAGGACGTCGTAGTTTTCGATGATGCCGTTGTGGATGAGCGCAATTTTGCCATCCATGGAGGTGTGTGGGTGAGAGTTTACATCTGAAGGCTCGCCGTGAGTAGCCCAACGGGTATGGCCGATTCCGGCATGACCGCTTCTGTCTTGTTCTGCGGCAAAATCTTGCAAGTTCTGAACTTTGCCTACGCGTTTGTAAACGTTCAACGAGCCATTGTTCAAAAGAGCAACACCTGCGCTGTCGTAGCCGCGGTATTCTAATCTTTTAAGGCCTTTGATGACCACTGGATAGGCTTCATTTTTGCCTATGTATGCAACAATTCCACACATAATTAATAAGTTGTATAGGTAACGACGAGTTTGGGCTTTTTCTTGTTGGTGGTTTCGACACCATTGAAGATAATGCGCTCGGCTGAATTTCTAAAGAATAAAGGCGAAACAACAATGCCAGTATTTTCTAATTTGCCGTTCACTAAGGATTGTAAATAAGCCCTGAGGTCGAGGTCGTATTGTTTGGTGACATCAGAATAGAGGCCCGCAATACCTAATGAAGTATAGAAAATATCGCTAGCTGCCAATTTGCTGGCTGCAGTAATGCGCGAACCTGGTTTGTAGCGGTAGCCGGTCTGAAACTGAACCGGTAGGCTGAGGTCAGCACGGTGAATGATGATGTTGTCTGGAAGATGGTCCAGACCAGGGATTTTGACCATTGCACGAAGTTTATTGGCCTGCGCATAAAATGCTTTTTGGCCGAGGGTGGTGTCGGCAAGCAAGGCGGCAACTGGCGTATTTGCTTGGTCGTGTTCTAGGTGCGTGAAATCGGCACAGTTGGAGTTGAGGGTGAAATCGTAGGTTTTGGAAACGCCATCTAGCTTAAAGTAGATGGTCATTTTGGAAGCCGGGTTATTGTTGATATCTAGGTATAGAATGGCGCCTTTACCTGAATTTTGGGTCGGGTTATTGACGGCAATTTTGAGCCCTTTGAAATAATCTTGAAATGCTGCATTGGTAGCGAATGTGGCCGGGTTGGTGGCGGATTCATTGATGAAGTCCCAAGCGCGATTGGTATCGAGGTGAATGCGCAACTGAGGGTCGACTTCTGCGCCGGCGACAACTGCGTCGTTGATAGGATCTGGGGTAATGGTGCCTTGGCCGCTGGCTACCCAATTAGTGCTGCCTATTGACAACGTTGAAAATTGATAGTACTTGACCTCTGAAGCATTTTGAATGGAATCGGTGAGTTTGTACACCTCAAAATTTTGAGCGCTTAGATCACCGTAGTATCCAACGTATTCTAAGGCCAATACAAATGAGTCGATGACAATTTGGGTAGGGTCACCAAAATTAGGATTGAGCCCTGGCAAACGAAATTCGGTATAAACGGAGGCTTCAACTTTTCCAAATTTTGGATCTTGATAAGAACCCAATAATACGTTTGACGCATTTTTGGTTTCGGTAGAATCTTCTAAGATAGAATAAGTGTAAAGTTCAAAAGTATCGGTTGTGATGCCGTTTAGCAGGGCATTCGGGTCAATGATTTCTTGACCTAAACCTGTGTCTTTTTTGGTGCATGCCGTCGAAAACAACAGCAAGAGCAGAAGTGCGCTTAAGGTTTTCATGTGCTTAGGCTAGAACGTTAGCGTCAATAACTTTGTCAAAGAAGGCAGAAAGTTCCTTGCCTTGATGTTCCTCTGAAAAATAAGGCAATTTAAGAATTGTGGACGCGTCGTAAAGCGCTTGTAAAGGAGCGTCTAGGGTTTCACTCGCGATATTTACGCCGTCGCAATGTGACAAAATAACTTTAGTGAGGTTTTCACAACTGGTATCTTGGAGTGCTGCGGTGAGGTCAGTAGGGAAGCCATCGAAGTTGAGCTTTTCAGCAAAACGTGGGTCCCAGGGTTGGTCGAAGGTTTCGTTGTAAAGGCTGTAAACTACTTTGGTTTCTTTGAAGTGCGGATCTTTATTAAAAATGAACTTGATGTACAAGGCCATGATGCCGGTAAGCCAGCCATGGCAGTGAATGACGTCTGGTTGCCATCCGAGTTTTTTGACGGTTTCGAGTACGCCGCGGCAAAAGAACATGGCGCGTTCGTCGTTGTCTGGGTGGAAGGTGCCGTCTTCTTCTTGCAAACAGGTTTTGCGCTTGAAGTAGTCGTCGTTGTCGATGAAGTAGACCTGCATTCTGGCTGCAGAAATAGAGGCAACTTTGATGAGTAGCGGGTGGTCGTGGTCGTCGATGGAGATATTGAGCCCCGACAGGCGAATGACTTCGTGTAGCTGGTGGCGTCTTTCGTTGATCGCGCCAAAGCGCGGCGTAAAGACACGGATTTCTTTACCAGCATCTTGAACTGCTTGAGAAATGCGACGTGCGCTTCCAGAAATTTCAGATTTGGGTAAAAAAGGAAAGATTTCTTGTGAAATAAATAGGATTTTCTTCTTTTCCATTTATATAAGTATGGTTGCAAAATTACGAAATAAACCTGAACTATCCTAAAAAGCAATAGCTTTGTCCGATTGAAACTGAAGAATAGACGAAGCCATGCAGACCTTTGTTACCAGACAAGAAATAATCGCGTGGCGCCAGCAGATGCGAGCCAACCAAAAACAAATTGGTTTTGTTCCAACAATGGGCGCCTTACATCAAGGACATTTGTCTTTGGTCAAACAAGCCTGTGCGGCAAATGACGTGGTGGTGGTTTCTATCTTTGTCAATCCAAAACAATTCAACCAAAGCGCTGATCTACAAGCATATCCAAGAATGCTTGAAGCCGATTTAGCGCTGCTCAACGGCCTCGAAAACCTCGTTATTTTTGCGCCTAACGAGCAGGAAATGTATCCTAATGATTTGCCATTTTCACCAATGCCTTTGGGCAGAATTGGTCAGCTTTTAGAGGGTGCTCACAGACCCGGTCATTTTGAAGGCGTGGTGCATGTGGTGCATCATTTGTTTGCATTAATGAAGCCGCATAAAGCGTATTTCGGCCAAAAAGACTTCCAGCAACTCGCTATTATTCGACTCTTGAATACTTTTTACGGCTTCGGTATTGACATTATTGGCTGTGAAACCGTACGCGAAGCCGACGGATTAGCCATGAGCAGCAGAAACTTAAGACTGAATGCACAAGAACGTCAAAATGCATTAGCCATATCGCAAGCGCTGCACTTTGTTAAAAATCATGCAGGACAAAGTACGATTGAACAAGTAAAAAAAGATGCCTGCGCCATTATTAAACAAGCCGGATTAACGATAGAATACCTAGAGATAGTAGACCCTGACACCCTAGAAAACTGTGTTCAATGGCAGAAAGAACAGGTTTGTTGTGTGGCTTCAATTTGCGGTAAGGTGCGCCTCATCGATAATATGTTGTGTGAATCGGTTCTTTGATGTAATTTTGCCGCGCCACAAAGCGCTATCAGTTATGTACATTAACGTCCTCAAATCAAAAATTCATCGGGTACGCGTAACGCAGGCCGACCTCAACTACATCGGTAGTATCACCATCGATGAAGACCTCATGGATGCCGCCAACCTCATCGAAGGTGAGCGCGTTCAGATTGTCAATATCAATAACGGTGAGCGTTTTGAAACCTACGTGATCAAAGGTGAGCGCCAAACAGGCATGATTTGCCTGAACGGCCCGGCCGCAAGAAAAGTAGCCATCAACGACATCATTATTATCATTGGTTACGCCATGCTAGAATTCGAAGAAGCCAAGAGTTTTAAGC
>JBIIBL010000003.1:0-68259 GCA_044239425.1 Crocinitomicaceae bacterium
CCTGCTACGGTGGACACAACGCCTGCTGGGGTAATTTTTGTCACTTTCATCCCACCCATTTCGACAATGTACTTGTCTCCATTGGCAGCGATAAACAAGTCCTCGGCTGCATTAAAATTGGTGTGTAAAACAACAGCTGTATCTGCATAACCAGGTAGCTTTTGCTTGAAAACAGCGTTGTCTTTATACCATGTAATGTTGTATGCTGCCGTATCTTGTATTGTAGCAATCACTGGATTGTCAAAACAACTATTAACTGAGTTTAATACAATGCTGGCGGGTAATTTTTGTATTTTTTTAGTAGCACTATTTATACAACCATTTGTATCAGTAAAGGTATATGTAATTGGTGTTTTCCCTAATGGTATTAATGTTGGATTGAGTTGATTATTGGCAACTCCCAAACCTGAATAGTTTCCTCCCACTGGTAACCCTCCAGACAATGTAATACTTGTTGTTTGCGTATTACATATTTGTGTAAAGTCGGCAAGCGTTACCGTAGGTAAAGCGTTAAAAGTAATATTAATAGAATTACTCGAAACGGAACAACCATTAAGGGCTTGAATGACGGACTTATAAACTCCAACTGTGTTTGTTGTTAAAGTCTGATTATTTTGGGCAGCAATGAGTTGATTGTTTTTATACCAACTATAGGTTGCACCGGAAATCGATGTTGCATTTAATTGAACATTTTGACCAACACAGTATGGAGCTGCGGCACTCGGTGTTATAGTAAAGGTTGGCACTGCTAAAACATGAATGATCATGGAGTCAACCGCAGTAGTCCAATTTGAACCACTCAAAGTGTAATAAACCTTATTATTTCCTATTGAACCTTGCGAAATATTGAAAAAGTTCGAACTAACGCCTGTTCCTGAGAACACCCCTGTTTGAGGCTGCACATAATTCATCAGATTTATCAATGTATCATTCGCACACACACTGATTGAATCTGTAAGCAAAATTTGTGGTTGACTCAACGAATTTTCAACAGCGCCGATATCAACGGTAGATCCGGCTGGTACCGGCCTAGTATTTTTAAAGAAATCAAGATTGTTTCCATTGAGAGTAAAACCTTGACCAATTAGTATACTTTGATTGTTTAATTTGGGAATCTGATATCCTTTCCAGACTTCAAAAGTGAGTCCTATATTAGGATTTACGATATTATTGGTATTGTTGACAACAAAATTATTGACGCTTGGTATCGTAGCATTATTCATTACATCAAACGAATTATGCCTAAAGTTTATAATTGCGTATGCTGAATTATGATACTCAATGCTTTTGTGATTTCCTTTGATGAGATTATTAGATACATTAAAGAAGCCACCGCCTCCCCAATTGTAAAAGAAGATACCAATGTTACTGTTATTATAAATTGTATTGTTATAAATATTTACCGTATCAAATGCATTGGCTCCAAGAGCAATACAAGGTGTATTATTGTTTAAGAAAACATTGTTTGAGATGATTCCACGTGTTTCACAAAAAATAACGCCGTGATCACAATCTTGATTGACCAAGGCAGGATTACCATTACCTCTGAATAAATTTGATTGTAGAACTGGCATTTGAAGTGGTGCTGATTCTCCAATCTGAAGTACATAACGACCTTTGTTATTTCTGAAAATACAATCTTCAATTTTAACATTCCCTTGAACCGTCATTGTAGCCCATAAGGAGTAATTTCCATTGTTTTGAAATATACAATTCTTGATTACAGAATTACCTCTGTTTTGAATAGAAAAGGCTGGAGCAATCGTGTTTCTTATTGTAAATCCAACTAAACTAAAGGTGTTTGTCCATGAATTACAACCAATCATAGCTGTATTTCCCCCAAAGTTTGATCCATCAATGATAGTCGACGATATTATTGTTGAATCGTTTCCGTACACAAAATTGGATGCAATTGTTATACTTTTATTAGAAATGTCAAATGCATTCGTATATACCCCAGGTAAAACAATGATCGAATCATTATTTTGAGCCGTATTTATCGCATGCTGAATTGTTAAAAAAGGTGAAGAAGCGCTAAGCCCAGTGTTTGTATTGTTTCCACTGGTGGATACATAGTACTTGTTTTGAGCAAATCCAAAAAATGCAAATAATACCGCAACAATTGTAAGTAAACTTCTATTCATGATACATTATTTAGGGTAAAATTAGAGAAGTTCGGTCTTAAAAAAAAATTATGACCTGACTAAATGTCAACATTTACAACTCGTTATGAACAAAAATAGAGACCTAAGTTCAACCTTACTTAATTTATCGACCCCTAGGGTCACGAGTTAAGCAAAAGCCGCATTCTAATTTGGTTCGGGGCATTTTTATTATTCAACCACAACAAACTACCGTCGCCATAGCTCAAAAAACGGTAGTCGTTTGCAAGCGCATAGTCATAGATACGCTTCCAATCTTGGCCTACAAAAGCATGGATCAAAAGCAACAGCGTTGACTTCGGTTGATGAAAGTTGGTCAAGATGGCATCTACGCTACGAATGCGGTAGCCTGGCTTGATCATCAGACTTGTTTTGGTAAGCAATTGCTCGCAACTTTCTTTGTGAAATTGGTTTAGGACGGCCTGAATCGCAGCTGAAAAAGAAAAATCTTGTGGTAAGGCATAGCATTCCCACTGCGTCAGTTGTAAATTTTGAAGTGTAAGGTCGGGATCTTGAAGTAGTTTAACGCCCATCCAATACAAGCTCTCTAGCATGCGCAACGAGGTGGTGCCAACGGCTATTCTCACTTGCGCGGGTTGCCGCAATAATTCCTCTAAAAGTTCTTGACGCACCTCGATGAATTCTGCATGCATATCGTGCTCTTCAGCTGTCTTTGTTTTTACAGGCTTAAACGTGCCCGCTCCAACATGCAACGTGAGTGTTGCTGCATGGATCTCTTTTTGGCGCAGCGAGGCAAACAACTCCTCGGTAAGATGCAAACCCGCAGTGGGCGCAGCAACTGAGCCATCTTCTTTGGCATATACGGTTTGATAATTACTTTTATCGCTCTCCTCCGATGCTCTATTAAGATATGGAGGCAAAGGAATCTTGCCTGCCAAGTGCAGAATTTCTGCAAAACAAAGCTGGGGGTCAGTCCAATGAAATTGAATTTTAAATCCGGAGTCTAGGCGTTGCAACTGTTGGGCATAAAGCGTGTGTGTAGTGCCTTTGCTGTCAAACTGAAGTGCTACTGAACCCGTTTTCCATTTTTTAGCTCCACCGATCTGACAGATCCATTCGACGCTTCCTTTTTGCTGCATCGCTGAAGTGACATCTTGATAGCTGTCGCTGTGCTCCAAACAGAAAATTTCCACGTTGCCACCAGTGAGTTTCTCGAAGTGCAACCTGGCCTCAATGACCTTGCTATTGTTGATGATCAGTAGGGAATTTGCCGGCAAGTGCTTTGGCAAATTAAAATACTGATCGCTTGTCATTGTGTTTTCTTGATAAACAAGTAATTTACTGTTATGACGAGGCGTTACTGGGTAGCGAGCGATGCGCTCTTCTGGGAGTTGATAATCGAAATCGTCTATATTCGTCATCTAAGTTGGAATTTTTGACAAAAATATCAACAGATCGGGTAAGTTTGATTTAAATGAGCTCTATTTTTTTAGTTCCTTTGAACAATTACCCTTATTTATTGTCTATCAATGAGTTATTATACAAAAGAACCCATTGTAAAGCATGAAAATCGGAATTCCAGCTGAAATTTTTCAGGACGAAAAACGCGTTGCAGCAACACCCAAAACAGTAGAGCGCTTAATCAAACAAGGTTTTGAGGTATTCGTGGAACACAACGCAGGCAGTAAGTCTGGTTTTACAAATGAAGAATATGTCGCTTCAGGTGCTCATATTGTTGATACCCCCAATGAGATTTTACAGCATTCAGCTATTATTTTAAAAGTAAAAGAACCCACATTAGAAGAGGTTGCTCAAATGCAATCCGGCACGGTTCTGATCAGTTATTTACGACCTGCGCACAATAGTTCGCTACTCGAAAGTTTAAAAAACCAAAACATTAGTGCGTTTGCTGTGGATATCATTCCTCGGATTACTCGAGCACAAAAAATGGATGTGCTATCCTCGATGGCGAATATTTCAGGTTACCGTGCGGTCATTGAGTCAGCCTTTCACTTTGGTCGCTTCCTGAACGGACAAATTACTGCCGCGGGTAAGGTAGAGCCTGCTAAAGTTTTAGTGATCGGTGCAGGTGTAGCTGGTTTAGCTGCCATCGGTGCAGCCAATTCTTTAGGTGCTATAGTCAGAGCCTTTGACACCAGAAAAGAAGTCGGAGAACAAATCAACTCAATGGGGGCGCAATTTTTAACTATTGATATCAATGAAGACGGCGCTACCGCTACCGGATACTCCAAGGAAATGAGTGAGGAGTTCATTAAAGCGGAGATGCAACTCTTTTTGGAGCAAGCAAAAGAGGTCGATATTGTTATTACAACAGCTCAAATTCCTGGAAAAAAAGCCCCTCTGCTATGGCTAGATTATCATGTCGCTGCCATGAAGCCAGGATCAGTTATTGTCGATTTAGCTGCTGAAAGCGGTGGCAATTGTCAATTTACCCGAAATGGAGAGGTGTATACAACTGAAAACGGGGTCACAATAATTGGAAAAATCAATCAACTCCCCAAACAAGCTTCTCAACTTTACGGCACAAATTTGTGTAATTTATTAGACGATTTAGGGAAAGCAGAGCAGTTCCGAATTGACATGAGTGATCCGATTGTTTCACAGGCCATGGTTACCCATCAAGGTAAAATCAACTGGCCCCCTATTCCACTTGCTGTTGCAACAAATACCGATGCAAAAAAGAAGGAACCCCAAGCCATCAAACAAGAAATTAAAGAGAATAAAGAAGAACTCAAAGCAAGCAAAAAACTGAAGTCGACACTTGTTTCGCTCGTGTTACTTGCTTTGCTATTGATCGTCATCGGTCAAACTGCTCCGGTAGAATTCATTCAACACTTCACCGTATTTGTCTTGGCTGTATTTGTGGGGTGGCAAGTCATACACAATGTTTCTCATGCGCTGCATACACCTTTAATGGCCGTAACGAATGCCATCAGTGGTATCATCGTTATTGGTGGTCTGCTACAAACAAAAAATGAAATTGATAATATATTGACTGTTTTATCATTTACGGCTGTTTTAGTAGCTACCATCAATATCGTGGGCGGATTTGTAGTCTCGCACCGAATGTTAAAAATGTTTAAAAAATAACATGCACATCGCCAAAGAATTACAAACCGTCGCTTACTTGTTCGCAAGTATTCTATTTATTCTCAGTTTAAGTGGCTTGTCGTCGCAAGCAACAGCAAAAAGAGGCGTGCTCTACGGTATTGCAGGAATGGTGATCGCCGTTGTTGCTACTATTCTCGGCGCTGGAGTAGAGGGGCATGTCTACATCTTATTGGCCATTGGTATAGCCTCTGTGATCGGATTCATCGCGGCACGAAAAGTCGAAATGACCTCGATGCCTCAGTTGGTGGCCATACTGCACAGTTTTGTCGGACTCGCCGCCGTTCTTGTAGGCGTAGGTTCTTACCTAGACCATGCCACGTTTAGCTCTAACGCTGCCCATATCATTCATTTAGTTGAGGTGTATATCGGAGTATTTATTGGTGCTGTAACGTTCACAGGTTCGATCATTGCCTGGGGTAAACTCGAAGGAAGAATTTCGTCCAAACCATGGAGTTTTAAAGGTCTTCAATACCTGAATTTTACCGTATTCATTTTGATTGCAATCCTTGGCGTCTTCTTTTGCGCTCAAGTTGCATTAGATGGCGTTCTTTTATTAGGCATCATGTTTATCTTGTCTTGTTTTCTGGGGGTTTCTTTGGTTATGGCAATTGGCGGCGGCGATATGCCTGTGGTGGTCTCTATGCTCAACTCCTATTCAGGATGGGCTGCTTCAGCTGCTGGTTTTATGTTAGGCAACGACTTACTGATCGTAACTGGAGCGCTCGTCGGAAGCTCAGGAGCTATCCTCTCCATTCACATGTGTGAGGCCATGAACCGCTCGTTCTTCTCCGTTATTTTCGCTAGTGGTACCTCAACTCAACAATCAGGTGAAAGATCCGTAATAGATGGTGAAGTCACTGCCATTGAACATGAAAATGTGGCGTCGAATCTCTTATTAGCCAACTCAGTTGTTATTGTACCCGGTTATGGAATGGCTGTAGCCAAAGCACAATACCCCATTTTTGAGCTCACACAAATGTTGCGCAACAAAGGCAAAAAGGTCCGTTTTGCAATTCATCCTGTTGCCGGACGCCTACCCGGTCATATGAATGTTTTGCTTGCGGAAGCCAACGTGCCTTACGATATCGTTTGCGATATGGAGGAGATCAACGAAGATATCTCAGAAACTGATGTAGTACTTGTTGTGGGTGCTAATGATGTTGTGAATCCGAGTGCCCAAGATGATCCAATAAGTTCTATTTACGGAATGCCCGTAATAGAGGCTTGGCGCGCCAAACAAGTTGTGATCATGAAAAGATCAATGAGCGTTGGTTATTCAGGCGAAGACAACCCTCTTTTCTACAAATCAAATGCAGAAATGCTCTACGGAGATGCAAAAACCAGCGTTGAGAAACTCAATTATTTCCTTAAAGATAAAATTGAATAAATTAGCTCATGAAAAAACGAATGTCTAGCGTCATTTTCGGCTTGTTTTTGTCATCAACAATCCTGATGGCTCAATCAAGTAACTTCTCTCTTTACAACCAATATCGCAATCAAATAGATCAACAGCTCATGGTTGGGCTAGGTTCATGGGCTACTTCAAATTTCGTGCTTAGCGGCATTGGATGGAGTCAAGCTCAAACACAAAAGGAACTCTATTTTCATCAAATGAATGTTTTTTGGAACGTCGTCAATATAAGTTTGGCGGTTCCGGGTTTTCTGAAAGCACATAAGACCGATTCCGATTTAAGCGAAGAAAAGACAATTCTAGCGCAACGTAAAACCGAACAAATTTTTCTTTTGAATACTTGCTTAGATGTGGCCTATATGTCAAGTGGTGTACTACTGATGCAACGCGCACAACAATTCGGCATACAAGAAACACAAGGCCAGCGTTTGAACGGCTACGGCAAGAGCCTGCTTGTGCAGGGCGGTTTTCTATTCCTATTTGATCTTACCGCTTATTGTGTGCACAAAAAACATGGTAGCGCTTTGATTTCTAACTCAATGGGAAAAATAAGTATGAGTTCATCTGGACTTGGTTTGAGTTGGCATATAAAACCTATCAAATAAATCTTATGGCTAGAAAGCCTATTAAAGTCATAATCTCTGCTTAGCTTTGCGCCAAACTTGTCCGCATGACTTTTCGCGATTTAAATTTGAAGAAACCTATTTGGAATGCACTCGATGACCTCGGTTACGAAACGCCAACCACCATTCAGGCCTCTGGTTTCAATGTCATGATGTCTGGTGCAGATACCATTGGTATTGCACAGACAGGTACAGGTAAAACACTTGCTTATTTACTGCCTTGCTTATGTATGTGGAAATTTTCGAAAGAACCGCATCCACAAATTTTGATCCTTGTGCCTACCCGCGAATTGGTGGCGCAGGTGGTCAGTGAGGTCGAAAGACTGACCACTTACATGAATGTGGCGGTTGGCGGCGTTTATGGCGGTACCAACATGAATACACAAGCGGCAATGGTCTTGCAGGGCTTAGACATCCTTGTAGGCACTCCCGGACGCGTTCTAGACTTAGCCAAAAGTGGTTCTTTGCAATTGAAGCATATCAAAAAAGTGGTGATCGATGAAGTCGATGAAACCCTGAGCTTAGGGTTCAGGCCACAACTCTTTCATATTTTTGAATTTTTACCAACGAGAAAACAGTTCATGGTTTTTTCAGCAACGCTTTCAGAGGAAGTTTCATTGTTTTTGGAAGATTATCTCATCAAGCCTGTTCGCGTAGAGGCAGCGCGTGCTGGATCTACTTTGGACAAAATTGACCAATCGGGTTACCACGTACCGAATTTCTTGTCTAAGATCATGTTATTGCAACATCTACTAGACCACACCCCTTTAGAAGCAAAAGTTTTGGTATTTGTATCTTCTCGTGCACTTGCCGATCTCGTCTTTGAAAAAATAGAACCGAGCTACAGCGACACCCTCGGGATCATCCACTCCAACAAAGCACAGAACTTCCGTTTTGAAGCGGTACAGGCTTTTCAAGCGGGCACCACCCGCATTTTGATTGCCACCGACCTCATTGCCCGCGGTATTGACGTCACGGATGTATCTCATGTCATCAACTTCGATATTCCTGAAACTACCGAAAACTATATTCACCGCATTGGTAGAACCGGCCGCGCGGATAAAAATGGCATCGCCATTACGTTCATCAGTGAAAAAGATCTTGACATCCTGAATGCGATCCAAGAACTGATGCAAAAAGAAATTCCTATTATGGAAGTTCCGGCTGAGCTAGAATGGAGCACAGAATTGCTCGAGTTTGAGAAACCTAAATTGGCCATTCCGGGCAAAGTGCTCAAACTCGCTTCTCGCGACGACAGAGGCGCTTCTTTTCACGAGAAAAAAGCGAAAAACAAGAAAGTCAATGTGCGCTACGATCACAAAAAAGCCATGCAAGAAAAGTACGGCAAGCCTAAAAAGAAGCGTCAGAAATAAGTTAGGACAGCCCTTTGAGCAGGTTATCGTACAAATCATTAAAAGAAAGGCCGTCGGCAGTTTTGGTTTTGGACAATTGCTTAAATTCGACAAGCGCCCAAAGTACAAACTCCATTAAAAATGGAAGGTCTTGCACCGCTACATTTGGCTGATACTTTTCAATGAGCTCTTTTAATGGATCAATTTGCAGCAAGGTTTTTTCGTGCAGTGCACTCCCCTGCTCATCGGGCAATTCAAAAGAATTAGCGTTGTAAAACCAACTCAAAACCGCATCATATGGTGTTTTGTCGTCGCGTTTTTTCAACTTTTCAATTTTAGGAAAATACGTTAAAAAGAGCGTCTTTATGGCCTCGCTGATGAGCTGATTCGCTACAAAAGCGGTTCCTTCTTGCTCGCCTTCATAAACCAACTCTACCTTTCCTGTAATGGATGGCACCATGCCCATGAGGTCACTGAAGCGGATGCTCGTTTGGCTTTCGTTATTGAGAATCGCGCGTCTTTCGGCTGTACTGATCAGGTTTTCGTAGGCCGTGATGCTCATACGGGCGCTCACGCCACTTTTGTAATCGATGTAAGGGCTCACGCGCGCTTCAAAAGCAACTTGCTCTAAAATATCTTTGGCGAGTTCTGGTACGTGCACCTTACAAAAACGATTTTCTAGCTTTTCGGCTTCTTGAGCTGTGATCTTCTTAGCGGTTTTGATATCTGCAGCGTAGTGCGTTAGAATTTGCGAACCAATGCGGTCTTTGAGCGGTGTAATGATGCTGCCGCGGTTGGTGTAGTCTTCGGGATTGGCCGTAAATACAAACTGAAGATCTAGTGGCAGCCTGAGTTTAAAGCCGCGGATTTGGATGTCGCCTTCTTCTAAAATATTGAAGAGTGCTACCTGAATGCGGGCTTGTAAATCTGGGAGTTCGTTAATGACAAAAATACAGCGGTTGGCGCGTGGGATCATGCCAAAATGCAAAACGCGATCATCGGCATAGCTGAGCTTGAGATTGGCCGCCTTAATGGGGTCGATGTCGCCAATGAGGTCGGCGATGGTGACGTCGGGTGTAGCGAGTTTCTCAAAAAACCTTTCAGAACGGTGCAACCAAGTGATGGGCGTGTCGTCGCCTTTTTCGGCAATGAGGTCTGTGGCAAAGCGGCTGAGGGGCTGCAATGGATCGTCGTTGATTTCGCTCCCCGCCACAACCGGAATGTATTCGTCTAGCAAGTGCAAGAGCAAGCGCGCAATTCTGGTTTTACCTTGCCCGCGCAAACCCAATAAATTGATGTTGTGCTTGGATAGAATGGCGCGTTCCAATTGCGGAATAACGGTGTGTTCATAGCCGTGCATGTTAGGGAAACTTGGTTTGCCCGCTTTGAGTACCGCAATAAGGTTGTCGCGGAGTTCATTTTTGATGCTTTTGGGTGTGTAACCAGCTGCTTTGAGGTCAGCGAGAGTATAAATGGTATTTTGCATGATCAGTTGATACGTTTTTTGCGGTTGGTTTGATAATCGTGAAAGATCATTTCTCCGAGACCCTTGAGCCCCGTAAAAAAAGCTTTTCCGTTATTGGTTTTGGTAAATTCTTCTACAAAAGCCTGTAAATAGGGGTCTTGGGCAATCATAAAAGTGGTGATCGGGATGTGTAACTTGCGGGCTTGTGCAGCCATGGTGTAGCATTTGTCTACGATATACTGATCGAGGCCATTGCTGTTCTTGTAATATTGACCATCGGGCAGGCGCAAACAACTAGGCTTGCCGTCGGTGATCATGAAAATTTGCTTGTTGGTATTGCGCTTTCGGCGCAAGATATCCATGGCGAGCTCTAAGCCAGCTACAGTGTTGGTATGATACGGACCTACATTGAGATAAGGCAAGTCTTTGATTTGGATGGGCCAGGCGTCGTTGCCAAACACAATGATATCAATGGTGTCTTTCGGATAAGTGGTGGTAATGAACTCTGCGAGCGCCATGGCCACCTTTTTGGCAGGCGTAATGCGGTCTTCACCGTAGAGGATCATGCTGTGGCTGATATCGATCATAAGGACCGTGCTCATTTGAGATTTGTGATGGGTATCTTCCACAACTAAATCGCGCTCGTCTAACACAAAATGCTCCGCTCCATGATTGATCTGGGCATTTTTGAGACTTTCCGTCATGGAAATGCTTTCGAGCGCATCGCCAAATTGGAAGTTGCGAAATTCGCCGGTGGCTTCGTCGCCTTGGCCTGTTCTCTTGGAATGGTGGTTGCCCCTACCGCTTTTTCTAATGTTGCCAAAGATCTGAGCCATTGCGTTTTTGCGAATGGCGCGTTCGGTTTTGGCGGTAATGCTGAGCTCCCCTTGCCCATCTGGCTTGATTTCTTCTCTGAGGTAACCTCTTTTCTTGAGGTCCTCGATGAAATCTTCTAGGGTATATTCAGGGGTAGTTAAATTGTATTCCTTGTCTAGAATTTTCAACCAATCTAGAGCTTCGTCGACGTCGCCTGAGGTATGGGTAATGAGTTCGCTAAAAATGTCGAATAGTTTGTCAAATGGAGATTGCTGTGGGGCGACATAAGGAGTGAATACATAACCGGATTGAGCCATCTAATTTGCTTTTAAACTTAAACACAAGTGAGCCTAGAAAGTTTAGTTAGATAGCTACCTCTTTCGCATCATTTCCAAATACATCGACTCTACTTTGTTTCTAGCCCATGCTGTGCGACGCAGAAAAACCAAACTAGATTTAATGGACGGATCGCTTTTGAAACAATTGATATTGACCTTGAAAGCCATATGCTCCCAACCGTAGTTCTCTACTAAGGCATCCAGCATATCGGCTAATTTGACGCCATGCAAAGGATTGTTGGGTTGTTCTTGCATGAATTATTGCTTTTGCAATTTATGGTAAGAGGTATAGGAAAGAAACAAAATACCCATTGCAATAAACGGAAAAACACTCTCTCCATTGATGCCATCTACTGCGCCATGACTAATAGCGGCAAAAATGAAATCAAAAACAAAGCCGGCATAAGCCCATTCTTTGAGTGTTTTGGGTACTTGAGGAATGATGAGCGCCAATGCACCCATTACTTTAAACACAACGAGCGCTGCACCAAAATAAGCTGGATAGCCCAAATGTGCAATGCCTTCTTTGGCCATTTCGGACTGTGATGTAAGGGCAGGCATGAGGCCTTCGAATAAAAAAATGAGCGTGGTAGTTACCCAGTAGATGATTTTGGTTGTTTTCATAAAGCAGATTTGTATATAAATTTACATTAAAACAAAGATACGATTGTTCCTTTAATGAAGCCAAATACAGCTGGTTTTCCTTATTGAATACGAACAAATCTATTTACAGAACGTTCTGTAAGCTATACTATTAGACCTTCCGACATGACGTACACAGCAACCCTTCAAAACCAACGCGACTACTTTAAGGCGCAGCATACCAAACCATTGAGCGCTAGGCAAACTGCACTGCGCAGCTTCAGGCAAATGTTGATAGAAAACGAAGCCAAATTATACGCTGCCGTACAAGCCGATTTTGGAAAGTCCGAACACGAGGCTTTTCTGACCGAATGGGCCATTTTGATCAAAGATATAGACGAAGCATTGGGGTCTTTGAAAAACTGGACCAAACCCCAAAAGGTGCGCACCAATTTAGTCAACTGGCCAGGAAAGTCCTTTACGATCGCTGAGCCCTTGGGGCAATGTTTGGTCATTGGCGCCTGGAACTACCCTATTCAGTTGTCGTTTGCACCAGTGATTGCGGCATTGGCGGCTGGCAATACCGTTATTCTGAAACCCTCTGAACTAGCAGCCAACTGCGCACAATGCATGGCCGATATCGTAGCTGCGTATTTTAGCCCGAAACTTTTTACAGTCGTGCAAGGTGGCATTGCAGAAACAAGCGCTTTACTGGAAACCCGCTTTGACAAAATATTTTTTACTGGCAGCCCTGCAGTTGGGCGCATTGTGTATCAGGCAGCAGCCAAGCACCTCACGCCTGTCACACTTGAACTTGGTGGCAAAAGCCCTGCTATTCTGACGCCGAGTGCCAACCTGCCCGTGGCGATCAAACGCCTCGTGTGGGCCAAATTCTTAAACGCCGGACAAACTTGCATTGCACCCGACTACGTATTTGTCCATGAAAGTGTTTATCGCGAATGCCTGAACTTATTCCAGGAAGAAATTGAAAAAAATCAATATGCGCTAGCCAACAAAAACTACGTTCAAATTATCAATGAACGCAATTTAGCGCGCTTGGAGAACCTACTTGACAAAGATAAAATTGCATTTGGTGGAGCAATCAATCATACCAACAGGACGATTTCACCTACCCTGCTCAAAGATGTCGGTTTCGACGACGCCATTATGCAAGAAGAAATCTTTGGGCCCATCCTTCCGCTCATCCGCTACACACATTTCGAAGAAGTACTGAGCTATATTCAAGACCACGAAAAACCGTTGTCGGCATATCTTTTCTCCAACGACCAAGCAGAGCAAGAATCTTGGCTAAACCGCTTGTCTTTTGGTGGCGGTTGTATCAATGATGCCCTTATGCACATCACCAACCCGAATTTGCCTTTTGGCGGCGTCGGACAAAGTGGAACCGGTAGTTACCACGGCAAGGCAGGATTTATAACTTTTTCACATCTGAAGTCTGTTTTCAAGAAACCCAACATATTTGAAGTACCTTTGAAATATCCACCCTATACTCAAACCAAAATGGACTGGATCAAACGCTTACTCAAATTCTCATGAATCCAATCGCCAAACTCGCCGGTGTAGGCAAAGAATACCAAGTTGGCGACCAAACAATAGTTGCGCTACAACCCGTCGATTTAGAAATCAGAGCCGGCGAATTATTACTCATCATTGGGCCGTCCGGATCAGGCAAAACTACTTTGCTTTCCTTGCTAGGCTGTGTCATTTACCCGTCTTATGGCCAACTTTGGGTCAAGGATCAGTTTGTCAATGAGCTCAATCAGAAAGAACTCGCAGCTTTGCGTTTGCACACCATTGGCTTTGTTTTTCAGAGTTTCAACCTTATTGCACCACTCAACGCCCTCGATAACGTCATGATGCCTTTGCAACTCAAGAAAATGCCAAGGGCAGAAGCCAAGAAAAAAGCACTCGACGCGCTTGAACTTGTAGGCATGCTCGACCGCAAAGGCAACCTTCCTAAACAACTTTCTGGCGGCCAACAACAACGAGTAGCCATTGCCCGTGCTTTGGTAACAGATCCGCAATTAGTGCTCTGCGACGAGCCCACGGCTTCTCTAGACGCCAATTCTATCTCTACGGTCATGCAAGAGCTTGTAAAACTCGCACGCAGCGGCAAAGCTGTTTGTGTGGTGACCCACGACCCACGCCTCATCCAATACGCCGACCGCATCATAGAGGTTGAAGCCGGCTGCGCCACCGAAATAACCAAAACCGACCTTTCTCAAAAATTAGCCATTCACTGATATGTATTCAAAAATCCTCCTCCCTGCCCTCCTCCTTTTAACACTCAATTCTTGTGGTGGTAAAGCCGAAAAAGAAGTCAAAGTCGATAAATACAAAGTCGATAAAATTGACAAAATTATTGGGATTGCGCGCATAGAGCCCGCCGCCAAAATTAGCCCGCTAGGTGCCGAAAGCGCAGGAAAAATCGCTAAAATCCATGTTTTGGAAGGTGTATATGTCAAAAAAGGCACCCTTCTACTCACCCTAGATCAAAGTCTTGATATAGCGCAAATGCAACAAAGTGAGGCCAAATTACTGACACGTCAACAGCGTATTAAAAGCCTTGAAGCCAAAATTGAAGCCATCGAACTCAAAGTCAGTATTGCAGACATCGAGCGCGGACGCGACCGCAACCTAGCTGCCGCACAAGCTGGCACCCAAAAAGCAGCGTTTGACTCCGAAAGCGCTTACAAAAATTTGAAAGCAGAACTCAATATTGCCAAAGCCGATTTAGCAGAAGCCAAAGCAACCTTAGGTGAGGTGGAAACAGAACGCAACTATTCCAAAACGCTTTTAGACAAAAAGAACATTTACGCACCAGCCGATGGTATGGTCTTGAGCTGGGACAGCAAATTAGGTCAAGCATTAAGTATCGGAACCAAACTCGGTGATTTCGCGCCTGCCGGAGACCTCATCGCTACCACAGAAGTAGACGAACTTTTTGCCATGAAAGTCAAAAAAGGGCAGCGCGTTCAGATCAATATCCAAGGAACAAAGGAAAAGCTAAGTTCGGGAACAGTTGTCTACTGTGCGCCTTTTCTCTCCAAAAAATCGATCTTCAATGACCGTGCTGACAACCTCGAAGACCGCCGTGTGCGAGAGGTACGGGTGCGCATAGACCAACCCGAAGCGGTTTTGATTGGTAGTAGAGTCGAATGCGTCATTAGCCTATAGCCATGCAATTATTGCGCACCGCCCTCAAATTCATCAAATTCGATAAGCCCAAAAGTATTGGCGCGTTGTTTGGCGTTATCATCTCTATCTTTTTGGTTGGTCAGCAAACCGGTATTTTTACCTTCTTGACCAATGCTATGTGCTATTTTGTGCGGGTGAACGACGGCTATGTGTGGGTTACTGACAACAAAACCGAAAACGTCAATGCACTTGCCCCAATAGATGTGCGTTTGGGTTTTGAAATGGAAAGTTTACCGCACATCAAAAAAGCGCATCAGTTTGTCATTGCGAGTGGCGCAGCACGTTTCCCAGACGGCACCGCTGCCGGCCTAAGTATTGTTGGGGTCGAATTACCTGAATTCAACGGTATTCAGCAAGGTATTTTCTTTGACGGCAGCCCACAAGACCTCATTTCAGACGGCGCTGTTTCGGTAGACTTCTTCGACGCCAAAGCACTCGGTAAACCCGAAAAAGGCGACTATTTTGAACTCAATAACAAGCAGGTCCGCATCGCCGCCATCACCAAAGGTGCGCGCTCTTTTGGAGGCGGCCTCATTTCCTACACCACCATAGACCGCGCCCGTTTCTTGGGCAATGTTTCGGCATCCAAAACTTCGGCCTTTTTGGTAGAGGTAGACCGCACTGCAAACATGGAAAAAGTAGTGAAATCAATCAATGCGAATATTCCGGGCGTCAAGGCCTGGATGCCCGTCGAGTTTAAAAACCAAACGATTTTGACGGTACTGAAGTCGAGTGGCATCGCTTTCTCTTTTGGAACGCTCATTATTTTTGCGCTCATTTCGGGCTTTATCATCATTGGGCTCACCCTCTACTCTGCCGCCATTGACCGCATCAAGGACTACGGAACCCTCAAAGCCATTGGTGCCACCAACGGCTACATCCGCAAACTCATTTTAATGCAAGCTACCCTTTATGCCATAGTTGGTTTTATGATTGGATATGCGCTGATCGAAGGCTTCCGAAACGGCATTGCCAATGCGGGCACACTCTTTACGTTCTCACCAGCTATCAAATTTGGCTTTTTCGTCATTACGGCTGTTATTAGCATTTCCGGAACCTTGTTTGCCATTCGCCGCATCACCAAACTTGAACCCGCTTCAGTTTTCAGGAATTGATGCTTCTCGCGTTATTTTCAAACGGGTTCATCTTATTCATATAAAGAGAACAACGCCACGTTATCTATACCGAGTCGCTCAACAATGAAGGTATTCCACTTAAGCATTGCCTTGCGATTTTGTCCACGGTCCACTTGCGTTAAAAATTCATTCAAGAGCAACTCGAGTTCTGTTTGAGTTTCATTATAATGCCCTTGAATAGAAGCCAAATTCAACTTTTCACCTCGACATTTAGCTTCAAAATTTCTTCGTTTTATTTCACACAAATCAAAGTACATATTAATGAAACAATTGACGTATTTGTCAACAGGCAAGTGATAAAAGGTGGCGTACGGATCAATGACACAAGTGCTGAGAAGTACTAACGAATCGGTAGTCGGAATTAAATCTGTAAACAACTGAACTTTGAGCTTATAGAGGCTCGACACATCTCCATTTGGTGGCCTGGCATCCACACTTTGGGGCAGCGCTTCTCTGATCAAAACCCTGTTTTCAGACCACTGGATAAATGGGTGCTCAAAAAATCGGTAAGCGGCAATCTGACCATCTTCAAGCAACTGATTGCGCAGCGTAGCTTGCTCATAGAAGAACTGATTTCTTTGCTGAACAGCCATTACTGGCCATGGCTCAGGGTTCGACTGCCAAAAAACACTTGCATAAGGATAAGCCAGTATTTGTCGGTATTCGCTGACGCCCTCCTCAAAAACAAAATAAGGCTCCGTGAAATTGATGCTTGCGTCGTATACTTTGAGTTTGGCCTCGGTTCTTAAGATGCAATCAACGGTATCTGTTTGGTGCATGCGGCTAGAATAATGAACCGCGTAGTTGGCCTGAATTTGACTCAGCACAGGGCCGAGCGCGCTGTTCTGAAAAGCACAAAGCAATTGAAGGTCAAAATTTTTGATGCTATCCACATGAAAAATGGGCAAAAATGGATGCTGCTGACAGTGCTTACATTGTAAATCGAGTTGCGACACAAATTTTGTGGTCGGATTGACCCAAGCGGTGCCACTAAATGATTTCCCATCGTTTTTGCGCGGTGCAAATCGAATTTCTAAAAGTGTATCCTGTGCGGCAGCCTGCACGGTATCAGCCAACCAAAATCGAAAATATTTCTGTGGACGCTTCCCTACATTAAAGGGCGAATAAGCAAAACCATTATTAGGATCGGTTAGTTGAAAGCCTACGAGTGCGGTTGCAGTCGCTTGCGAGGCAAAATATCGCTTGTTGCGAGGTACTAAAGCCAAACGCCCCGTCTTGAGCTTGGCTGAGGCTGGCCCGTAAGAAGCCTGATTTAAAATGTAATATGCCTCTACGAGCTCCAATTGTTGGTTATCGATAAAACTGCGCAATTCATAATAGGCGTTCGCCTTTGAAACTTGTTCAACTTTTCCTGCACTGCACTGCAATAAAAGTTGAGCTAAGGCTTCTTGATTTCCGGTTCCTACCCGCACTTCCTTTACCTCTTGGGTGCGGCCGTCAAGTTGCGGTACTTGCGCATAAGTTAAAACGGAAAGAAAACAACAAAACCCGTACTGAAAAGCTTCTCTAGCGGACATCATGTTGTGAAAATAGCTAATTTTGAAACTACATGGAGCAAAACGAACCTACACGCATCAATAAATACCTCAGTGAAGTTGGTTTCTGCTCTCGCAGGGCCGCAGACAAACTCATCGAACAAGGGCGCGTGCGCATCAATGGTCAAGTTCCCGAAATGGGTACCAAAGTGCAGCCAGGCGATATCATTACCGTAGACGACGAACCTATCGGCGCACCTCAAGAAGAATTCATCTATATCGCGTTCAACAAACCAGTTGGAATTGTGTGCACCACCGACCACATCCGCGAGAAAGACAACATCATTGACTACATCAATCACCCGAAACGCATTTTTCCTATCGGTCGCCTAGACAAACCCAGCGAGGGCCTCATCTTTTTGACCAACGACGGCGATATCGTCAATAAAATTTTGCGGGCGCGCAACAACCACGAAAAAGAATATTCAGTAACGGTCAATAAGCCAATCACCAAAGAATTTATTCAAAAAATGAGCAACGGCATTCCTATTTTAGGAACCCGCACACGCAAATGCGTCGTGAAGCAAACGGGCAGCCATACCTTTACGATCATCCTGACCCAAGGCCTCAACCGCCAAATTCGCCGCATGTGTGAGTTCCTTGACTACCGCGTGAGTAAGCTCAAACGCGTGCGCATCATGAACATCAAACTCGACCTCCCCGTGGGCCAATGGCGCTACCTCAAAGAAGATGAAATCTTAGTGATCCAATCGATGGTGGCCGATAGTATTAAAGCTTTTGATGAGCACGGTTATGAATAGGGTTAAAATTCTACTCCACCTCCTCAAATAACAACCTGACACCTGGGTCAATTATATAAGTCCATTTTTGACCTTTAATTGAGGCAGGAACTGATATTTTCATTTCTCTTAGCGTAAACTCCACAGCTACCCTTTCTTTGGTGCCGTCCGCAGCCACAAAATCAATTTGCAAGGGAAAAGAGAAAAGTTGTTGTTGCACCTGAGAGATGAGCAGAAATTGCTTGTTATCGTTGTTGATTTTCAACTTTGGATGCCCAACTTGGTAGAGCCATTGTTCAAAGAAATCATTCAGGTCTGCCCTCACTTCTAGACCATCTACATGTGCTATCATGATGTTACAAAAATCTGTAGAATTCGCATTGCGGTGTTTGTAGGTGGCGTAATATGCACGAAGTCCTTCAAAAAAAGCGGAGTCGCCCATTTCTTGGCGGAGCATATGCAAAACCCAGCTACCCTTCTGATAAGCGTTGGCATTCAGCAACAAATTGAGGTCAGTGGTGAGCGAATCGACAAGTGGTTTATTAAAATCGAGACCAAAACGCACTACACGCTTGCGGTCTTGGGCCATTTGCGCTAAAAAAGGAACGCTGCCTTCAGAATGCGCAATGTAAATATTGGTGAGGTAAGTGGCGAAACCTTCGCTCAGCCAAAGATGAGGCCACCCCGACTCCGTGACCGCATTACCAAACCATTGATGCGCAATTTCGTGCGCTACCAAATGTGCGCTGCGCAAATCTGCGTTCAAAGAGTTTTCATCGTAGAAAATACAACCTGCGTTTTCCATGCCACCATATTTAGTGGTTGACTGCACGTTGTTGAGCACAGGATAGGCATAAGCGCCCAGCAGATTGATGTAAAAATCGGTCACTTTTGGGGCCACCTCAAAAAACGTAGCCAACGCCTTCACACTATCTTGCGGGTAAACTGTGGCACTGATCGGAATACCGTCCAGTACTGTAATTTCTTTGGTTACAAAGGCCGCCACACCAATTACCGCTACTTTGGTAGCTATTGGCTCGTCAAGGCGGTAGGTCCAGACAACTGAGGCGCCGTTCTCTTTTGGAAGTTTAGACAATAAGTTGCCGTTGGCCACCACCATTAAGTCTTTGGATGCTTGCACAACAAATTGATAAGTCGCTTTGTCTGAAGGGTGGTCGTGGCAAGCATACCAATAGCGGGCGCGGTTGGGCCAGTTGTCGGCAAAGTAAGTAGGGTCGCCAAATTTGTTGTCGGTCATGATCAGGCCATCGCTGGGCTCACCACTCATTTGAATGAAGAGTTGGATGTCTCCATTTTGTAATTGCGCAGGCAGTTCAATCAAAAGTTGCTCCTCAGTTTGCTTCCATTTGACATTTTGATATGGAGCGGTAACACTACTCACCTTCATGCCTGTCCTTTGATGCTGAGGAGCTATTAGATCTAATTTCAAATGGCTGGTTGGCGCTAAGAGCCGAATTTGCAGGGCTTCAGTAAGTTGAATTTGTTTAGAATCTTTGCTGAGAATGATATTTAAATCATAGTGGAGCACATCAAAGTCTGACTGTCCAAAGGCTAAAAAAGACCAAAAGAATAAAAGTAAAACGCTATAAATTTTCATAGGCCAAATAATACGCCTTCTTTAAGGGAATAAGGCGAAATGAAGATGTGTTGAATATGAGCCGCACGCAAGACCCAGCGGGTCTTGATAGCAGCGAGTGGTGCCATGCGTTTGCGAATGGCAATGATGTGCGGGTTTTGGTCGCGTTCGGCCTGCGTAGATCGAATGATTTGCTCGAGCATTTGCTCAAATTGTGTTGTGTCTACCCAAACAGATTGCCCTTGCGCTTCAAAGATTTGCTGGGACATTAATTCGTAAAATGTTTCGAAGCTACCCGAAGATCCGATGAGGATGTTGGGGAGATCTTGCTGAAAAAAAGCACCGCAACGCGCTTCCAAATAGGCTTCGATCATTGCAATATCGGCCGGCGTGTAGGGGTCTTGGAGTTCGAAGTGTTGATAAAGGCGAGAGACCCCAATATCGAAGGACTGCGCTAAGTAAGGCCCCTTGGGGTTGGCCGCAATGAATTCGGTAGAGCCACCGCCGATGTCCATGATGAGCGCTGGATGTTGAAAATCGTGGGTCAGGCGCACGCCTTTATAAATCAATTCAGCTTCGCGTTGGCCGGTAATGATTTCAATTGTAAAATGGAGTTCATTTTGTACTTTATACAACAACTCTTGCGCATTGGTGGCGTCGCGCAAAGCAGAAGTACCGATGGCTTGAATTTCTTGAACTTGCCATGTTTGGCAAAGTGCTTTAAAGCGATGTAGCGTATCAAAAGCGCGCAGCATTGCGGCTGCACTGATTCGTCCTTCGTTGATACCCCCCATTCCTAAGGAAACGCCCTCTTTGGTCTGAAAAAGTACTTCGCGTGTCAAGGTGTCGGCGATCAGCAGATTAAAGGTATTGGTTCCGAGATCGATGACAGCCCTGCGCATGCTTAGAATCTAAGAATGTATTGTTTGTACCACCTGCCCGCTAATTTGAGCAGCAAAAGTGCGGCGCCCAATAAGATCAAGAGGCTGAGCATGGTGGTGGTATAGCCTACAACCGTTGCACCTTTTGCCAAGCTGATGAAAGCCAAAACAGGTGAACTAAACGGCAAGTAAGTCAGGACTTCAGTAAGGGTTGTGTTGGGGTAATAGATGGCGTAAATGCCTGCGAAAATGCCAAATGCCACCATAAAAATCAAGGGAAGTAAAAACTGCTGACCATCGGCATCGGCGCTGCTACGGGCACCTAAGACCGCGAATAGCGAACCATAAAACAAGAAACTAGCTGCAAAGAACAAAATAAAGTGGAGCAGTAAAAAAGGAAAGTTCAGTTGCTCAAAAACCAACGAAGACAGCGGATTGAGTCTTTGAGGGCCGGCCTCTCCCCAATTGCTCGGGTCGAATACATCTAGAAAAACCGTTTGCTGCAAAAAGAAAAGCCCTAAACTCAAGACCACCGCCCAGCCGAGCAATTGCAAAAGCGCCACTAGGCCAATTCCTGTTATTTTACTCAGCATCAGTTGCTCTGGGCGCACACTTGCAAGTAACACTTCTACAATTCGGTTGCTTTTTTCACGAACGGTAGCCCTGAAGATGGTCATGCCGTAGAGCCCAACAAAAAACAAAATGAAGGCACCGAAGACAAACCCGGCCCATGCGTTGGCTTCTTTGGACTCGTTTTTAGGGTCTTTGAGGTCGCGAAAATCAAAAACAAATCCTTGTTTGATTTGCCTGAAAGCCTGCTCCGTTAAAGTGGAATGTTGCGACGCAATAAGTTCTTCCATGCGTTTTTCTACTTGAAATTTGAGCTGGATACGGGCATCTAAGCCAAGTTGGTCTCGGTAAAAAACAAAACATTTTTTATTGTTGAGGACTTTCTCATTGAGCTCCAAAAGGACATCGAATTCTTGATAAGCTTTTGCCTTCTCAAATTCTTGCATCTCGAGGTAGTCGTCAATAAAATAGTAATGGATGTTTTTTTCATCCTGAGCCATAAGGCGATGCGCCATAATTTGCCCGGGGTCAGCAATAAGTACTTTGAGCTCTTGCTTGCCTTCGTCGGCTGCTTTGAGGATGGCAACCAATAACAAAAGCAGGACAAGCGGCCCAAGTACAAGCATGTACCAAAATCCTTTTTGACCAAGTCTTTCTTGGATTTCGCGTTTGGTGAGGAGCAAAAACTTAGACATCTTGGGTTTCTTTTTGGGTGATCAGGTCGACAAACACTTCTTGCATGGACGGCAATAACAGCTCGAGGTGCTCGACTTCTACGTTGGCCTGCAAACTGCGCATGAGGTCATTGACGGTGCTGGTGCCGCGTATTTGCAAGATGCATTCAAAGATGCCTTCTGTGCGTTCTTTTTGTTCGAGCAAAGTGAAATCGGTCCAGAGCGCATTGGCAAAACTGAGCATATTGCCTTTGAAGCGAACGAACACGCGGCCTTTTGTATGGGCCTGACGCAAGTGTAGTACGGCATCTTGGGCGAGTATTTTGCCCTGATGCAACAGCGCTGCGTGATCGCAAATTTCGTCAACGCTTTTCATGTTGTGCGTAGACAATATGATGGTAGTGCCCTTTTCTTTGAGCGCCTTAATTTCGTTCATGATGAGCTCCACATTCAGTGGGTCAAAACCAGAAAGGGGTTCATCGAGAATAAGTAGTTGGGGTTGGTGCACGAGCGCGGCAATGAACTGCACTTTTTGCGCCATTCCTTTGGATAGCGTGGCAATGCGTTTGTTTTGCCAATCTTGGATTTCAAAATGCGTGAGCCAGTGGTCGACGTTTTGGGCGGCATCTTGTTTGGTGAGGCCTCGGAGTTGGGCCAAGAACAATAAATGCGCGCGAACATCCATGCTTTTGTACAAGCCGCGTTCTTCGGGTAAATAGCCGATTTGTTGCAAATGGCTGGCCTGTAAAAGTTGCCCATCAAAATAAATACTTCCCGCATCTGGGCTGAGCATTTGATTGAGCATGCGAATGAGGGTGGTTTTGCCCGCGCCGTTCGGACCTAAAAGTCCAAAAATTTGACCTTTCGGGACTTCCAAAGAAACGTTGTCTAGGACCAACTTGCGCTGATAGGACTTGCTGATTTGCGCTACTTTAATCATGATTTAAAGCTAAGAAAAATCTTGACTAGCGCAACGTCCGGAGTGGTTTCCAGTTGAATATTTTAGATAATACAAAGTATAGCCCTGTAAATACGAGCAATCCGGATACCAATTGAAAGAACAATGACCCAGGTCCTCTGTGATCGATAAAGAGTGCCTCGGTATGAAAAGCGTGCCAATCGCTCGAGACAACAAAGGCACCAAAAAGATTATTGAAGATATGAAAAGCCAACGCTAATTCTAAGCCGTCGTCTTGAACAGAAAGCAATGCTAGAAAAAGGCCCGCCATAAAATAATAGAGTAAAAGCCCTGGGCCAAGCACGGAGATTTCAGGATTTGAGATGTGCATGAAGGCAAACATCGCGGAGCTCAGAGCGATGCTCAGCCAAACGCTTTTGGTGCGCAAGTACAATCCTTGTAATGCATAGACTCTAAAAACCAGTTCCTCAATAGCTGCTTGAAAAGGAATAAGCAACATGGAAAACAAAAACAAAGGCCAAAAAATAGGTGCTTTGAAATTCCATTGTACCGATGCAGGCTGTCCGCTCCAGAGCACTTCTAGATAAGTAAACAAGCAAACGATGAAAAATAAAGCGCTACCGAATCCAAAAAAACGTTTCCAACGAAACCGGGGCGCAGCAGTAAAAATTGAAGTTAGCGGACGTTTGTGTACATAGCGCAAATACAAAACAAAGCCCACAAAAGCCAAAAAGAACGAGAGTAACTCTCCTACTAGTAAGCGTGTAGAGCCATAAGCTTCGATAAATGCCGGATTTTCAAGGTCGAGTTCAAGACCTGGCAGGCGATGGTTGGCATCGAATAACAAGGGCAAGCCACCTAAAATAAAAAACAATACCAGCACGGCGATGCCGCCAATGTAAAGCCCTATTGAAGTGCGGCCCAGCTTTGCTAAGTCCAGGAATTTCATTAATTAAAGATGTCGCGCATGCGGCTAAAGAAGCTTTTGTCTTTTTGGGCCTTGTGCGGGTCGAAATTTTCGGAATCGCGGAGCTTTTCTAGTATTTCGCGCTCTTCTTTGCTGACACTTGTTGGCGTGTAGATGTGCAAATGCACGAATAAATCACCGGTGCCGTAGCGCTGTACGCTAGGCAAACCTTTGCCGCGCAAGCGGAGTACTTTGCCACTTTGCGTACCGGCATCCACTTTGATCTTGACCTTCCCGCCTACCGTTGGCACTTCGATAGAAGCCCCAAGAACTGCGTCACTGAAGTTGATAAATGCGTCGTAATGTAGGTTTTCGCCTTCTCGGCGGAGGTCGTCGTGGGCAATTTCTTCGATTACGACAATGAGGTCACCAGCAGCACCATTGAAAGGCCCTGCGTTTCCTTTGCCGCGCACACTCAGCTGCATACCTTCTTCTACGCCTGCAGGAATGTCAATTTCGATGATTTCTTCTTGTCTTTTCAAGCCTTGTGCGTCGGCATCGGCTGGCTTGGACTCAACGGTCTTGCCTGCCCCCTGACACACATGACAAGCCGATTGGGTTTGCATAGCGCCCAAAAAGGTTTGTGCCACGCGGGTAATGCGGCCGGTGCCCTGACAAGTTGGGCAATTTTTGTAGGTCACACCTTCGGCCTGAACCAATTTGTTAACCTTGATTTTTTTCTTGACTCCGCCTGAAATTTCTTCGAGGGTGAGTTTCATTTTAACGCGCAAATTGGTGCCTTTCACAACGCGTGAGCCACCGCGGCTGCCGCCAAAGCTGCCACCGCCAAAAGCACCACCAAAGATGTCGCCAAATTGCGAGAAGATGTCGTCCATGTTCATGCCACCGCCGCCAAAACCGCCGCCGCCCATTCCGGCGTGACCGAAACGATCGTATTGCGCTTTTTTCTCGGCGTTGCTCAGGACTTCATAAGCCTCGGCTGCTTCCTTGAATTTTTCTTCGGCACTGGCGTCGTCTGGGTTTTTGTCTGGGTGATACTTGAGGGCCAACTTGCGGTAGGCCTTCTTGATTTCAGACTCATCGGCGCCTTTGGAGACGCCCAGCACTTCGTAATAATCGCGTTTGTTACTCATGTTTTATTTATTGTCCAACAACAACTTTTGCAAATCGCAAAACTTTGTCGTTGAGGTAATAAACCTTTTCTACATCTTCAATGACTTTACCTTTAAGAGCGTCCTCGGGCGCAGGGATATTCGCAATAGCCTCGTGCAAGTCGCTGTCGAACGGCAAACCTTTGGCTTCCATTGGATTCAAGCCTTTTGATTCTAGTATTCCCTTCAATTGATTAAAAATCAAGTTGAATCCTTCTTTAATTACCGCTAAATCTTCCAAATTTTCGTTGGTTGCAATGGCGCGTTCGAAGTTATCCAAAACGGGTAGCATAGAACTGATCACATCTTTACCCGCTGAACCGATTAAATTTAATTTTTCTTCGTTGGTGCGTCGACGATAGTTATCGAACTCCGCATAAAGACGTACAAATTTATCTTTGTATTCATCGACCAATTGATCGCCATTGTTATCTTGGCTTTCTTGAGTTACTTGATCTTCGTTCATTTCTTGACCTAGGTTTTGTTCTTCGTTAGGTAGCTCGTTCTCGACTGACATAATTACAAATTTATTCGTTGCTTTCAGCTTGACAAATAATAGACCAAGCCCTATTTTGAGACAAGCTGGCAGTAATTTACTGACACAAGTGTCAAAAAAGCAGTTTTTCTAGAAGTTGCTGAAGTTTGTGTAATTTTGAACTCTATAAGTTGAATAACCATGAAAAAATCACTCCTCGTCTTCTTGCTCTTTACGAGCTTCTCTCAAGCGCAATTGTTGTATCAGATTACAGGAAATGGCCTTACAGAAGCTTCATTTCTTTACGGAACCATTCATATGCTTCCAAAAGAACAATTTGAGCTCAGCAACAGCCTTAAACGAGCATTCGATGCCTCTGCGACCATTGCAATGGAAGTAGATTTAAACATGAGCGCCGCAGAGAAAATAGCAATTGCTCAAAAAGTATTGCTTCCCGAAGGCAAGACACTCAAAGATTTCATGGCAGAACAAGACTACCTTCAACTCAAAATGTACTGCATGGACAGCCTTCAATGGAACGATGCTAAATTTGAACGCAGCAGCAAGCTCAAACCTATGTTCTTCTCGAGCGTCCTGATGCAGGAAAGCATGCGCAATATGGCTTCTTACGAAATGGAATTCAACAAGATGGCCAAGAAAAAGAACAAAAAAACAATGGGGCTTGAAACCATCGATTTTCAACTTGGCTTGTTTGACCAACTTCCGATGCAAACACAGGTTGATATGCTTAAAAAAGATTACAACAGCGACCTCAAAACTTTTGATACACTACTGACTTGCTACCTTCAAGAAGACCTTGAAAAACTCAATGTCCTTATGAATGCAGAAACAGCAGCCTACCCCGAATTCAATGAACTTCTTTTAATCAACAGAAACAAAAGCTGGATTGCGCCGATGGGCACTCAAATGCGCAAAGAAAGCACCTTTTTTGCTGTAGGCGCCGGCCATTTAGGTGGTTCGGAAGGCGTTGTTTCTTTATTGCGCAGTGCTGGCTATACCGTTACTGCCATCAAACAAAACTAAGATGAATCTACAAGAACAATTTCAGCAAATCATCGAATTTAGACGCAGTAACCGCAAGTTTGACCCCGAAGTTAAGGTCCCTGGCGAAGTCATAGAACGCAGTTTGCAGCGCGCTGTTCTTTCGCCAAACTCGAGCAATATGCAGCTTTGGGAGTTCCATTGGGTTTCATCAGCGGCAGAAAAAGCAACAGTTGCCGAGTTGTGTTTGGGGCAATCAGCAGCGCGCACTGCCCAAGAATTGGTGGTGTTTGTGACGCGGCCTGACAAATGGAAGCAGCGCAAAGACTGGCATTTAGCTCAGGTACAAAAAGAAATCAATGGCGAGCCAACAAAGGCTCAAAAAATGATGCTTCAATATTACGGTAAAGTCATGCCATTTTTATATGCCGCTGACCCATTTAGAATCTTAGCTGGACTGCGTTTGAGTGTGAGCTTCTTTGGCGGTCTATTCAAGCCTTTTTATCGCACAGGAGGCGCCTCAGCCGTAAGGGTTGTTACGCACAAATCGTGTGCGCTCGCCGCGCAAACTTTCATGCTTTCTATTGCCGCTGAAGGTTTTCATAGTTGTCCCTTAGAAGGCTTTGATGAAAAACGCTTAAAGCGACATTTAAGGTTGCCGCGCCGTGCAGAAATCAATATGGTCGTAGCCGTTGGGCTCGGTACCGAACCAGGTATTTGGGGCGAACGCGTTCGTGTGCCTTACCAAGAAGTAGTGGTCAAGCATTGAGGTAGTTTCGAATACCAATTTTAAGTGCCGGTTTTAACGCTCCAAGGCCATGTATCAATTCAATTTGAGCCCTAACTTCCGGGTCTAGTTCTGGATATTTTTTAACTATTCTTTTGAGGTGATAAAGCGCGTAGACCCGGTTAGCAACCTTCAAATTGTGGTCCTGAAAAATAGAGAAATAAAGCTCCAGTAAGTTTCCTTCGTTTTGACGACGCAATGGCAAATGCAGCAAGACTACTAACAAACACCGTTGAATGTCGTGCTTGGTTGTTTGCAGCAAACCCTCCTCTAATTGAGGTTGTAATTTATAGAGCAATTGAGGCTTGGCCTTGGCAATGTGCACGAGCAGCCAAGCGCTATACGCCGGTACAGGATGTTTTTTATCTGAAACTGCGAGTTGAATCAAGAGAATAATTGCCTCTGGATTTTCCAAGAAAAATGAATGAAAAGCAGTAAAATGAGGCGTTTTAGCGCGCGCTAAAATCAGCTCTTCGATTTCACTGAGCTCCAACATTACTCTGCTTTAGGATCTGCTTTCTTTTTAGTCGGCTTCGCTTTGTCGATGCTTAATTTCAGTACATCTTGTCCGGTTTCAAAATCGAGAATAATGGTGTCCCCTTCTTGCAAATTAGAATTGATGATTTCTTCGGCAAGTGGGTCTTCCATGTATTTTTGAATGGCTCTTTTGAGCGGACGCGCACCGAATTTTTCGTCGTAGCCTCTTTCGGCAATGAAATCTTTGGCAGCGGAGGTGCAGCTCACGTGGTAGCCAAGGTTGCCAATGCGCAACAAAAGCTTTTCGAGTTCGATGTCGATGATGAGGTGGATGTCTTCGCGCTTGAGTGACTTGAACATGATCATGTCGTCAACGCGGTTCAGGAATTCGGGAGAAAACGCTTTGCGCAAGGCATTTTGAACCACGGAAAGTGCATTTTGTTCTTGGGCCTCTTGCTGTGCTTTGGTACCAAAACCCATGCCGGTTCCGAAGTCGGCGAGCTGGCGCGCACCAATATTGGAGGTCATGATGAGAATGGTGTTTTTGAAGTCGATTTTGCGCCCTAAACCATCGGTCATGTGGCCGTCGTCGAGTACTTGCAACAACAAATTGAAGACATCGGGATGCGCCTTTTCGATTTCGTCTAATAAGACAATTGCATAAGGCTTGCGGCGTACTTTTTCGGTGAGTTGACCTCCTTCTTCATAGCCGACGTATCCTGGAGGGGCGCCTACTAGGCGAGAAATCGAGAATTTCTCCATGTACTCGGACATGTCTACGCGGATGAGTGCATCGTCAGAATCAAAGAGGTTTTTGGCAAGTATTTTGGCGAGTTGGGTTTTACCCACCCCTGTTGGGCCTAAGAAAAAGAATGAACCAATTGGTTTGTTAGGATCTTTTAGACCGGCGCGGTTGCGCTGAATGGCGCGCACTACTTTTGCTACGGCTTCGTCTTGTCCGATTACCTTTCCGCGGATTTGCTCGGCCATTTTGACGAGCTTTCCGAGTTCTGACTCAGAAATTTTGGTGACCGGCACACCGCTCATCATGGAAACAACCTCAGCGACGTTTTCTTCAGTGACCACCACGCGGTTATTTTTTGCTTCTTCTTCCCATTTGGTTTTGGCTGCTTCGAGGTCTTCTTGCAACTTGCGTTCGGCATCGCGGAGTTCGGCGGCCTTTTCGTATTGTTGAGTGCGAATCACTTCTGCTTTTTGACCTTTCAAGCCTTCTATAAGCCCCTCGATATCGGTGATTTCTTTAGGTACGTGCAAATTGGTAATATGTACCCTTGAACCGACTTCGTCTAGTGCGTCGATCGCTTTGTCTGGCAAGTGGCGGTCAGTGATGTAGCGTTCGGTCAGACGCACACAGGCTGCAATGGCTTCATCGGTGTAGCGCACGCTGTGGTGATCTTCGTAGCGTTCCTTGATGTTGTTGAGGATTTGAATGGTTTCGTCTACGGAAGTAGGCTCGATGATGACTTTTTGAAAGCGACGCTCCAAAGCACCGTCTTTTTCGATGTACTGGCGGTATTCATCGAGGGTGGTGGCGCCAATTGCTTGCATTTCGCCTCTAGCGAGTGCTGGCTTGAACATATTGGAAGCATCTAGCGAACCGCTTGCGCCACCCGCACCAATAATCGTGTGGATTTCATCGATGAATAGAATGATGTCTGGGTTCTTTTCGATTTCTTGCATGACGGCTTTCATGCGCTCTTCGAACTGACCTCTGTATTTGGTGCCAGCAACTAAAGAAGCTAAGTCTAGCGACACGATACGTTTGTTGAAAAGAATGCGCGAGACTTTGCGCTGCACAATGCGCAAGGCCAAGCCTTCGGCAATGGCAGACTTTCCTACACCTGGCTCACCAATTAAAATGGGGTTGTTCTTCTTGCGGCGCGACAAAATTTGACTCACGCGTTCGATTTCTTTTTCGCGGCCCACAATAGGGTCGAGACGGCCGAGCTCGGCCATTTTGGTAAGGTCGCGTCCGAAGTTGTCGAGGACCGGCGTTTTGGATTTAGGATCTGCGCTTTTGCGCTGCGCTTGACCGAAGTTTTCTTCGCCTTCTTCTTGGCCTGAACCCGGAAATTCGGCGCGTGGTTGTTGTTTGTCTTGTAACATAAGTTCGTATTCTTCTCTGGCATTGGCGTACATGACACCGTATTTATTGAGTACTTGGCACGCGACAGCGTCTTCGTAGCGCAAGATGGTCAGTAAAAGGTGTTCTGTGCCGATGATGTTTTGTTTGAATTCTTTGGCTTCTAGGTAAGATTGCTTGATGATGTTTTCAGCTTGTTTCAATAAAGGAACATTGTGATTGACGAGCTCGCGCACTGCACTTTTGGCAAGGATTTTCTCGATTTCGTCTTTGAGCTGCACTAAATCGATGTTGAATTCTTTGAGGATGCGAATAGCCGTGCCTTCGTTGAGGCGAATGAGACCCAACAACAAATGCTCTGCACCGAGAAACTCATTGGACAAGCGCACAGCTTCATCTCGGCTGTAGTTGATCATGTCTTTGACGCGTGGAGAAAATTTGGCTTCCATTATTTACGATTGCTTGTTACAAATATAACTTTTATCTCTGCATGACGTCCGGTTTTATTCACAATTTATCGACGCATTTTGTTAGTAAAAAATAGTAAATGCAAGCCGCAGGGGGCTTCATTTTATTAATTTTGAGACGCTAATTAATTTAACGCATAGACTAACTCAAAAATATGGCTGAAGGCGAAAAAATCATTCAGATCAACATCGAAGATGAAATGAAATCAGCATACATCGATTATTCGATGTCTGTCATTGTCTCACGTGCACTTCCCGACGTACGCGATGGCTTTAAACCCGTACACCGCAGGGTACTTTACGGCATGCAAGATCTCGGCGTATTCTCCAATCGTCCTCACAAGAAATCTGCAAGAATAGTCGGTGAAGTACTTGGAAAATATCACCCGCACGGCGACAGCTCTGTTTACGACACCATGGTGCGCATGGCCCAGCCTTGGTCTTTGCGTTATCCACTTGTCGACGGTCAGGGTAACTTTGGCTCGGTAGATGGCGACAGCCCTGCTGCCATGCGTTATACCGAAGCCCGTTTGCGCAAAATTGCCGAAGAAATGCTCGACGACCTCGAGAAAGAAACCGTCGATTTCCGACCTAACTTCGACGACTCCCTTCAAGAGCCAAGCGTTTTGCCAACCAAAATCCCTAACCTATTGGTCAATGGTGCTGCTGGTATCGCCGTTGGTATGGCTACTAACATGGCCCCACACAACCTCACCGAAGTTGTGGACGGTACCATCGCCTACATCGAAAACCGCGATATCACCCCAGAAGAATTACTCAACTATATCAAAGCGCCAGATTTCCCTACAGGCGGTATCATTTACGGTTACGAAGGCGTACGCGATGCTTTCCTTACAGGGCGTGGCCGCGTTGTGATCCGCGGAAAAGCGGAAATCGAAGAAGAAAACGGCCGCGAACAAATCATCGTTACAGAAATCCCTTATCAGGTCAACAAAGCCGAAATGATCAAAAAGATCGCTGACTTAGTCAACGACAAAAAGATCGAAGGTATTTCCGACTTGCGCGATGAATCTGACCGCAACGGGATGCGCATTGTGTTTGAAATCAAACGCGACGCCATCGCCAACGTAGTCCTTAACAAGCTTTATAAGTTTACCCAACTTCAAACTTCTTTCTCTGTCAACAACATTTGTTTGGTAGATGGCCGCCCACGCCTTTTGAACGTACGCGACCTCATCCAAGAATTTGTAGAGTTCCGCCATGAAGTCGTGATTCGCCGTACGCGCTACGACCTTCGCAAAGCAGAAGAGCGCGCCCACATTCTCGAAGGACTCATCATTGCTTCAGACAACATCGACGAAGTCATTGAAATCATCAAAACATCCTCGAGCCCAGACGACGCCCGCGACCGTTTGGCAACTCGTTTTGGCTTGTCCGACATCCAAACCCGCGCCATCGTCGACATGCGCTTGCGCCAACTCACCGGCCTAGAGCAAGACAAACTTCGCGCAGAATACGACGAGCTCATGAAGCTCATCGCCGACCTCAAAGACATCCTCGACAAAGAAGAGCGTCGCATGCAAATCATCAAAGATGAATTACTCGAAGTACGTGCAAAATACGGCGACGAACGCCGCTCATCTATCGAATACAGCGCAAGCGAAATGCGCATGGAAGACCTCATCGCCGACGAAGAAGTTGTTGTTACCATCTCGCACGCTGGCTACATCAAGCGCACCAACTTGGCCGAATATAAAGTGCAAAACCGCGGCGGTATGGGCTCCAAAGGCTCCGCTACCCGCGACCAAGACTTCCTCGAGCATCTTTTTGTTGCCACAAACCACAACTACCTCCTCATCTTCACCGAAAAAGGACGTTGTTTCTGGATGCGTGTCTACGAAATTCCGGAAGGCAACAAAACCTCTAAAGGGCGCGCCATCCAAAACCTCATCAACATCCCTGGCGACGACAAAGTCAAAGCCTACGTCAAAGTCCTCGACCTCACCGACAAAGACTACGTAGAAAACAACTTCATCGTCATGTGCACCAAACAAGGTGTCATTAAGAAAACTTCCCTCGAAGCTTATTCTCGTCCGCGCAGCAATGGGATCAACGCCATTGGCATCCGCGACAACGACGAACTACTCGAGGCCAAACTCACCAACGGCAGCAACGAAATCGTATTGGCAACCAGCGAAGGTCGCGCCATTCGTTTCAACGAAGCCACTGTTCGCCCAATGGGCCGAAACGCCTCTGGTGTGCGCGGTGTCAGCCTCACCTCTCCTACCGATGTCGTGATTGGCATGATCTGCGTAGAAGACATCTTCTCTACTATTTTAGTGGTTTCAGAAAAAGGCTATGGCAAACGCACCTTCCTCAACGACCCAGACGACAAAGAACCCGTTTACCGCATCACCAACCGCGGTGGCAAAGGTGTCAAAACCCTCAATATCACCGAGAAAACAGGCAAACTTCTTTCGATTCAAAATGTCTTCGACGAAGACGACCTCATGATCATCACCAAATCTGGCGTCACCATCCGCATGCACATTGACACCATCCGTACCATGGGCCGCGCAGCTCAAGGCGTGAAACTCATCAACCTCAGGTCTAATGCCGAAATTGCAGCCATTGCTCGCGTACCACGCACCGAAGACGAAGACGAAACAGATGTAATTGAAGGTGTAGAAAATGGCACGGAAATTGAAAACAACGAAGCCCAAAGCGAATAAAATTTAAACCATGAAAAAACAACTCCTCCTAGCTGGTCTGAGTCTTGTCCTAAGCACAGCTACTTTTGCCCAAAAGAAGAACGTCACTGACGCCATCCTCTTGATGCGCAAATACAACCCAATGGGTGATGTCGCAGCCAACAAAAAAACAGTCACTGAAGCCAAAAACTTCATCGACCTCGCTGCTGTTAACGCGGAAACCGCCGAAGACCTCAAAATGCACCTTTACCGAGGCGAAATCTATTATTGCCTTAACGAAATTGGCAATATTGAGTCCGCTACTTCAGGTGCTCCACAAGACGCTTCCTCTATTAACGCCAATAAAGAGGTAGCTGTGGCGTCGTTTAAAAAAGTCCTCGACGACCCTAAAAAAGCCTGGACTACAGACGCGCAAAGCTTCATCAATAGCCGTGTCGACTTCATGTTTAACCAAGGGATCATCGCCTACAACGCCAAAAAATACGTCGATGCTGCCAATGCTTTCATGGCCGCAAACGAAATCAAATCCTATTTAGGTGAAAGCTTCAAAGATGCAGAGGTCAACACTTCCTTGGCTGCCAACTACGCCGTAGAAGACTTCCTTGCCGCCAAAAAATACGACGAAGCTTTGTCTTTTGCCATAGGTATTTCTGAGCAAATGCCGCAAAACATCGACATCCTCATCAGTATTGTCAATATCAACTTGCAAAAAGGCGATGTTGCAGCGACCGAAACCTACATCAATAAAGCTTTGGCTTTAGACCCACTCAACAAGCAGCTTTATTATGTACTTGGAACCAGCTACATGGACAAAAAGGAAAACGATAAAGCGACAATTGCGCTCAAAAAAGCACTAGAAATCGACCCAGCCTACAACGAAGCGCTATACCAATTAGGTGCACACCTTTATAACCTCGCTGTAGAAAAACGCAACGCTACCGTAGAGCTCGATTACAAAGATCCAAAAGCTGCAAAATTAGAAGCTGAAGCCATGGATCTTTTCAAACAAGCTTTAGAGCCTTTAGAAAAATACGTTTCTCAAAACGCCGATGACAAAGCCATCCTCGATATCCTTTACAAAACCAACATGAAGTTGGGTAACATCGAAAAAGCAAAAGAATACAAAACAAGATTAGACGCACTAAAAGGCTAAATCTAACTTTGCCGACAAAAGATAAAACTGCCCTCATTGAGGGCAGTTTTTTTTTAGCTAGTTGCGCATTTTTATTAACTTTGAGATATGGAATTTGTACACCCAGAACGCTTATGGTTCCTTTTCTTTCTACTGATTCCAATCGTCATTCATCTTTTTCATTTTAGAAAACGCAAGACCCTCTATTTTTCGTCGTTGCGCTTCATTCAATTCCTTGAAAAAGAACAGCAAAGCACTAGAAAACTCAAGCACCTGTTGGTCTTGATCTCCAGAATTTTAGCGCTTACAGCCCTGATCTTCGCTTTTGCCCAACCACAAATTAAAAATGGCGCAGGGCAACAAAGCGGCAAACCAGCCCTACTCATCTACTTAGACAACTCCTTCTCCATGAGTGCCATTGGCACAGAAGGAACTCTACTTTCCGAAGGGCGCGAACTCGCCAAGCGCATGCTACAAAAAACTGCCCCGGACACACGCGTTCTTGTTTGCAGCAATCAACTCAACCACACCGAGCAGCGTTTTCAGACCAAAGCAGAGGCCTTGCGCTACCTAGACAACCTAGATGTTTACGCCCTTAGCCGCAGCCTTGACGACATCATTACTTGGCAGCAAAGACAAATCAAAAAACACCAAGAGCAAAAAGAAAAACTTGGCCAAATCAGACAGGTCTTTATTTCTGATTTTCAGCAAACCCAAGGCAAGCTCTCTGCTCAGCGGCCTCAAACGAACCAAGCTTTCTTTGCCTATCAACTCAAAGCACAGCAAAACCAAAATGCCTATATAGACAGCATTTGGTTTGCCAAACCAACACAGCACTACCAAACGGAGCAAATGCTCATGGTACGGATTCAGAATTTTGGTGAACAAGCTAAAAAACGCTTGGAGCTCAACGTAAAAATTGGCAAAATCAAGCGCACCATGTTCATGCAAATTGCAGCGAACGGAAGTCAGGTGGCCAGTTTTCCCTACACTGAAATCAACAAAGGATACGTGCTTGGTCAGGCACAAATCAACGACCAACAAATCCATTTTGACGACACCTGGTATTTCTCTTACGAAGTACCAGAACGCACCAATATTTATCTCATTGAGGATGCCAACGCAAGTCCTAATGTCGCAAAAGCTTATGCGGTTGAGGAGCGCTATACCGTTCAAACTACTGTTCCTGGCGAAGTAGCATCCAATACGCTTGCTGCAGCTGACCTCATTGTCCTGAACGGACTCAACGAAATTTCTAGTGGGCTCCAAGACGAACTCCTCACAGCGCAGCAAAACGGACAACGCATTTTGATTATCCCTGGCGAAGACATCTCCTTTAACGACTACAACCCTTTGTTGCGCGCGCTTTCCCTTTCAGAGTTAGGTACAGCGCAGTCCAATGCGCTCAACCTTCAACGCATCAACGACGACGACCCTTTCTTTAGCGGTGTTTTCGAGAAAAAACAAGAGCGCATCAATGTTCCATTGGTCAAAAAAGCCTACGCTGTTAAAAACCAAGCCTATAGCAGCGCAACGCCCTTGCTCCTTACCCGTTCTGGCCAAGCACTCTTTATGCGCGCCAACACCACCGCATTTTTATGGACCACCGCCTTGCAAGCTTCTTTCGGAAGCTTGGTCAATCAATCTCTCTTCCCAACCATCCTTTTGCGCTGTGCAGAATTTGCCAGTAAGCGCTACCCTGAATACGCGATATTAGGAAAAGATGCCCAAATCAAAGTCAGAGCTGAGCACGAAGACGAAGCACCTTTGCGCTTGATCTCAGCTGAGACAGAATTTATTGCTCAATATGTTGGTGCTCCTAATAACTTGCGCATTCAAATTGGCGGTATGGCCGCTTTAGAAAGACTCAAAGCGGGTATATACGAACTCAAAGGATCCGAAACACTTGCGCAGTTGGCACTCAATTACAACCGCACCGAATCCAAACTCGAACTCCTCACTGAAACAACACTTCTTGAATTACTCGAAGCAAACGGCATAAAAAATTGTAACTTTAACCAAATCAAAGAGGGTCAAAGCCTAACCGATGTTGAGCTCAAGGACAACAAAAGCTATTGGCGACTCTTTCTTGTTTTTGGACTTATTTTTCTATTGGCAGAACTATCCTTGTTAAAATGGTGGAAATGAAAATTCAACTCAACAACGCAAAAATATACGACCCGACATCAAGTTGGAACCAACAAAACTGTGACCTCCTGATTATCGACGGCGTCATTACCGAAATTGGCACCAAACTACAACATTCTGACGCCTTGCAGGTAAGTTCAGCCCAGTTGTGTGTCACACCAGGTTTTGTTGACCTCAAAGCAGACTTTTGCGACCCTGGCTACGAGCACAAAGAGACCATTGTAAGTGGCTTGGAGGCCGCTAGCGCTGGCGGCTACACCCGTGTTTATATTCAACCGCATACACAACCCGTAATTGACAACAAAGCTTTGGCAAGTTATGTATATCAGCAAGGCGCCAACAGCACCACTCAAATTGGTGTAAACGGAGCCCTTTCTAAAGGAAACGCCGGTGAAGAACTCGCAGAAATGTACGAGCTATTTCAAAGTGGTGCCAAATTATTTACAGACGACACCCATAGCATTAGTGCAGGCTTATTGCACCGCGCATTGCTCTACACCAAAGACTTCGGCGGTCGCGTTTCCTTGCTGGCACGTAATGCCTCTTTAAGCGCAAAAGCTCAAGTAAACGAAGGTAGCGCCTCTACGCGCACCGGCCTCAAAGCCGACCCACACGTTTCTGAACTCATTGAAATTGAACGCAACATCCGCTTACTCGACTATACCGGCGGCAAAATGCACCTTTCTGGTATCAGCACAGCTGAAGGCGTAGAACTCATCAGAGCTGCCAAAAAAGAAGGCCTTGACCTCACTGCCGACGTACACCTCATGAATCTTTGTTTCACCGAAGAAAAAATGTTGGGCTTCGATACCCGTTTCAAAGTTTTGCCGGTCCTCAGAACCGCAGCAGATCAAGACGCGCTTTGGGCAGGCCTCATCGACGGCACACTAGACGCCGTTGTCAGTGATCACCGCCCTGGCGACCCCGAAGAAAAAGAACTCGAATTTGACCTCGCCCTTTTTGGTGCCCCACAACTAGAAACCGTATTTTCGGCCCTACTCAGTCAAAAACCTGAGGCGCTACAGCAAATATTAAGCGCCTTAAACTCCGGACCGCGAAAAGTATTAGAATTACCGCTACAGACCATCGAAATCGGCGCCAAAGCAGAACTCACGCTTTTTGACCCAAGTGTCTCATATGCGCCCAACATGCGCCCGGAACAATGGCGTTTCAGCCCCTTCCAAGAAGCTGAACTTCAGGGCCAAATTATTGGCATCATCCGAGGCAATCAAGCTTCAATAGCACATTCCTAATGTCTAAGAGCTCGTTTTTAAGAGAATTCTTCAAAGCCAACCGAATGGTAGGTTCTGTGCTGCCTAGCTCCCGTTTTTTGAGTAAAAAAATGCTGCAACCTATCCATTTCGCAAAGGCCAATGTTATAGTCGAATTAGGACCAGGCACAGGTGTTTTTACCAAAGAACTCCTCTCCAAAATGTCGGCTAGTTGCCATTTAGTTGTAATTGAACTCAACGATGCCTTCTATAACGACCTTCAATTGAAGTTTCAGGATCCTCATTTACACCTTGTTCATGGTTCAGCCACCGACATCACTGCCATCCTAGACGGATTGAATCTTCCTAAAGCCGATTACATATTATCGTCTTTGCCTTTATCAAATTTCCCTGTAGCATTAAGAAACACCATTTTAGAGGCCATCAAAGGAAATCTAGAAGAACACGGCAAACTCATTCAATTTCAATATACCAGAGGACTCAAAAAACTCTACGGCGCGCATTTCAAGCAAGTTCAAATCGATTACACCGCACTGAATTTCCCGCCAGCCTTCATTTACACCTGCGCCAATAGCTGATTTCTTTTGCGTATCTTTGCGCAAAAATTTACAGCATGCTTTCGGTATCCAACCTCTCTTTACAATTCGGTAAACGCGTACTTTTCGACGAAGTCAACGTAAAATTTGTCAATGGCAACTGCTATGGTGTCATTGGTGCCAACGGTGCCGGCAAGTCTACCTTCCTCAAGATTTTAACAGGTGACCAAGACCCTACTACTGGCCGTGTAGACCTCGAGCCTGGCAAACGCATGGCCGTTCTCAAGCAAAACCACTTTGAATTCGATCAAATTCAGGTCTTACAAACCGTCATCATGGGGCACAAACGCCTCTACGAAATCATGGTCGAAAAAGACGCCCTTTACGCCAAAGAAGACTTCTCCGACGAAGACGGCATGAAAACAGCCGAACTCGAAGGTGAATTTGCCGATTTAGAAGGCTGGAATGCAGAAACCGATGCAGCTACCCTGCTGAGTAACCTCGGCATAGACGAGTCCAAGCACTATATGCTCATGGAAGAACTTTCCAACGACCTCAAAGTACGTGTGTTGTTGGCGCAAGCGCTTTTTGGCAACCCCGACGTACTCATTTTGGATGAACCAACCAACGACCTCGACCTCAAAACCATTTCTTGGCTAGAAGACTTCTTACTTGATTTCCGCAACACCGTCATTGTGGTTTCCCACGACCGTCACTTCTTAGATACCGTTTGTACACACATCTGCGACATCGACTTTAGCAAACTCAATATGTTTACTGGTAACTACTCTTTTTGGTATCAGTCTTCTCAGCTTGCTTCGCGCCAGCGCGCCGACAAAAACAAAAAAGCCGAAGAAAAGAAGAAAGAGCTCATGGAGTTCATTTCACGCTTCTCTGCCAACGCTGCTAAGTCCAAACAAGCCACCAGCCGTCGCAAAATGCTCGACAACCTCGACCTCGAAGAAATTAAGCCTTCTTCGCGTCGCTACCCTGGCATTACCTTTCACCAAGAAAGAGATGCCGGAAATCAGATTTTAGGAATTGAAAACCTCAGCAAAACAAGCGATGGCAAAACGCTTTTCAAAGACCTCTATTTAACGGTCAACAAAGGCGACAAAATAGCCTTCATATCCAGAGACTCCGTTGCCCTGACACATTTCTTTGAAATCATGGCTGGCAATCTCAAAGCCGATACTGGTGAAATTACCTTAGGGACCACCATAACAACAGCTTATTTACCCAACGACAACCACCATTATTTTGAAGCCAAACTGAGCCTCATCGATTGGTTGCGCCAGTATGCACTTACCGACGAAGAACGCGAAGAAGTATACTTGCGCACCTTTTTAGGCCGTATGCTTTTTACAGGTGAAGAAGCCATGAAAATGGCATTTGTACTTTCAGGAGGTGAAAAAGTCCGTTGTATGCTTTCTAAAATGATGCTCGCCAAAGGAAACTTATTGCTTATGGATGAGCCAACCAACCACCTCGACCTCGAATCCATTACAGCGCTCAATAACGCCATGCAAGAATTCCAGGGCACGCTCTTGTTTACTTCCCATGACCACGAATTGGTAAGTACGGTAGCTAACCGCATCATCGAACTCACGCCTAACGGAATCATCGACAAAATGATGCCTTACGACGACTACCTCGCCGATGACAAAATTGCACAATTACAAGCAGAACTTTACGCCTAATAACATGGTGCGCTATCAAGTACATTGCGAACAAGCACAGCAACGCTATATTCAGTTCAGTGCCGTTTTTGAACAAGATGCCTCACTAGATACCCTCCAACTCGAATTACCCAGTTGGAGACCCGGCCGCTATGAAATCGGTAACTTTGCTAAAAATATCAAAGGATTCAAAGCTTTTGGAGACAACAACCAAGCTTTAGCGTTTCGCAAAACAACCAAAGACACTTGGGTCATCGACACCAAAGGCAGCGCTCAAATTAAAATCACCTACAGCTATTACGCTGCCGAACTCAATGCGGGCTCTAGTTTTCTTGACCCCAAACAACTCTATATCAATCCGGTCAACTGCTTCTTTTACGATGTAGCCCGAACAGAACAAGCCTACCAACTCCAACTGCACCTACCTGCAGCTTGGCAAATTGCTTCAGCCTTACATTTCGACCCAAACAACACCTGCGAAATCGCCAATTTTGACCGTTTGGCCGACAGCCCTTTCATTTGCAGCAACACAATTGAACGCAGGAGTTACGAGGTAGACGGACGCACTTTCCATATTTGTTTCAATCAGCAGCAAATGATCCCTTGGGAGCGCGTTTTACAAGACTTCCAAAAATTTACAGCGCGTCAGCTTCAAGATTTTGGCGAATTTCCGAGCCAAACATATACTTTCTTGATTCAAGCACTCCCTTATGCAGCTTATCACGGTGTGGAGCACCTCGATTCAACGGTAATTGCACTTGGGCCTTCTTGCGATATTTTCGGGAGCCTTTATACGGAATTACTCGGCGTTTGTTCGCATGAGCTTTACCATTCCTGGAATATCAAAGCGCTCAGGCCAGCCGAAATGCAGCCCTACAATTTCAAAAATGAAAACTACGCCCAAACGGGTTTGATCTACGAAGGCATCACAACTTACCTCGGAGACCTCTATTTACTCAAGAGTGGCGTATTTAGTACTGAGCAATACCTCAAAGAACTCAGCAAACAGGTGCAAAAGCACCTCGACAACCCTGGCCGCTTTTCGATGAGTGTGGCAGCGGCGTCATTTGACACTTGGCTAGATGGCTATGTACCAGGTGCACCGGGCCGCAAAGTTTCGATTTACACAGAAGGCTGCTTGTTGGCCTTTTACGTCGATTTCAGGCTGCGCAAAGCCACCAATAATAAAGTAGGCATCGAACAAGTCATGAAAACCCTCTATTTTAATTTTGGGGTTATTCAGAAGGGCTACACACTTGCCGATTACCAAACAACCATTGAAAATTTAGCGGGTGAATCATTCGCCACATTTTTCGAAGACTACGTGAGTGGCACCTGCGCTTATGAAACACTATTGCAAGAAGGCTTTGAATACTTTGGCCTTGAACTCAAGCAAAACCCGAGCAAAAGTTTTGCAGAGGCTCGCTTTGGCATCAAGGTTCAGCAAGTGGGTAAAGAGTGGCAAATATTGAACATTTACCCTGGCTCACCTGCAGACACTGGCGGTTTGGCTGTTGGAGATCTGATTATTGGGGTCAATGGCAACCGCGCGCTGCCAAGTCTAGACAACTGGCTGTCTTTCTATGAAAACCAGAACAAAACCTTATTAGTAGAAAGAGGCGGACAATTACTAGAACATTTTATTCCTGAGGTAGACCGTCATTTTTATGTAACCCATCAGGTGGCCACGGCTTCTTCACGCATTGCCGCCCAAGAAAAAGCATTTTCGCTTTGGGCTAAGTAGTTTCAAAAAAATCTTCTGGGAAATTCAATAAATAGAGTTTTTCACTGGCTCTAGTCAGGGCGGTGTAGAGCCATCTTAGATAAGCTGAATTCTTGCGCTCTTCAGGAACAAAACCGTAGTCTACGTAAACATGCGCCCATTGACCACCCTGTGCTTTGTGTACCGTAACCGCATGCGCATATTTGATTTGCAACGCATTGAAGTACGGATTTTTGAGCACCTGTTGGTAGCGCTTTTGCTTGTTCTTGATATCGAGGTGTTCTGCCTCAATGGCATAAAACAGCTTGCGCAAAACATCGCGACTGATGCTCGGGCCTTCTTCAAGTAAACTTTGGATGTGCGCCACACAGCTAATTGACCCCTGATCTGGGTAATCTACAAATTTCAAATCGAGTTGGGCAAATTCAAAACCATAATAGGCCTCAAATTTCCTCACGCGCTCAATGCGTGCGAGTTCGCCATTGGCAATAAAGCCCATTTTAGAAGCGGGGTCTAGCCAAAAGTAGTTGTTCTTGACCACCATCAGTAAATCTCCTTTTTCAAGGACTTCTTCGCGGTAAAACAAGCGGTTTCTGATTTCTAGATTCCATTGATTGGCGCGCTTGTTGGCGAGGGTCAGCAAGATGGTTTCATCGGTACCAACTTCTGAAATAGATTGCTCCAAGCATTCTTGAAATTCTCCTCCATGAATTTGACAAACACTGGTATCTGAGAGCCCTTCTAGACGGGGCAATAAAGGCAAGGTGAACGCTTCTTTTTGACGTAAAAAAGTGGCCACGCTCAGGATTCCTGAATTTTCATTGACCCTTACCACTTGCGTCAGATGGCTGTGCCACACAAACAGCGTTGGAAAGGCCTCCACTAACTTTTTAGGGTTTAGTGCAATACTGTGGTCTTGGCCTACAGGCGGAAGCTGCCCGGGGTCGCCGATAAAAATAAGGTGACAGTTGTCACCGCCGTAAACATAATTGAGTAAATCTTCGAGTACATTGTTGGCTTCGTAGGGTGAACTCGCGGCGAGCATCGAGGATTCGTCGACAAAAAATAAGGTATGCTTGTGTAAGTTTTTGGCCAGGGTAAGCCCTTGCGTACTCCATTCGCCACCAGAAAAATAAATGTGTCGGTGGATAGTACTGGCAGGGAAACCCGCATAATTAGAGAGCACCTTGGCCGCGCGTCCGGTGGGCGCCAGAAGTTTAAAGGACAACTTCTCTTGCTGCATCTGCTTGACAATATGAGCAATAAGCGTTGATTTACCCGTTCCTGCAAAACCGGTGAGCACCCACACTTTTCTGTTTTCTTTGGCGCGCAGAAAAACAAGAAATTGTTCGAATGCTTGGTTTTGATGTGCGGTAAAGATGAGTTGTTGGGTCATGAAAGTTGCGTTCTGCGCGTTAACAAAATTAAATATTGTAGCTTTGCACTAGGGCCACAAGCCCAAAGACTTATAAACAAGCCATGTCGCGTTTGGTACTTCATTATACGGATTCCACTCTTTTATTGCTCGAACAGACGCAAACTGACGTCTTGAGCACTTACTTTCCACTGGAAATCGACAAGCCTTTTGCCCGTGAACGGATGTCTGGCCCCATTAAAGAAGCGCTCAACACCAATACAATCAGCGCTTGTTTATGGTTTGGCCCCGACTACACGCTTTTTCCGAGAGCTCTTTTTGACCCCGCTCAGCTCTCCGCTTATTACCAACTCAACCATGGCCAGTTAGCGAGTCAAAACCACCTTTGTTTTCAAATTATTGAAGCCCTAGATTTGGTTTTTATCTATAGTATTCCTGTTTGGCTCTATGATTATACTAAATACGATCTACAAACACCAACGGTGGGCCACAGTATTGCACAACAACTCCAGTACCTGAGTGCCCAAAACGCCACAGATCGCGTGGTACTTTTGATTGAAACCACGCATTTTGTACTGATCACAATTAAAGACAGACAACTCATCAGTTGCACCACCAACGAGTACCAGCAAGCAAGCGATATCCTTTATTTCCTGCTGGCCCAACAACAAAAGCTACACCTGCCCAGCGCAACACAACTCGACCTTTTCGACGCTTCTCAACATTTTGATTTCAATTCATTTGAAGCCTTACTGAGTCAATTCAAAGATTTCGAGCACTATACCTGTGCTTTTTACGACACCCCCACCTACCAAAAACAAATTTTGTGCGCATCATCCGAGGATCTTTAAAAGGCAAGCGTTTTGCCACACCACCGGGCTTTCCTTCCAGACCCACCACTGATTACGCCAAAGAAGGGCTCTTTAATATGTTGGAGAACTCCCTAGACTTCGACGAGCTCAGTGTATTGGATTTGTGCGCAGGTACCGGCAATATTTCCTTTGAATTTGTAAGCCGCGGCACCAAGCATTTACTCGCCATTGACAGCCATCCGCGCTGTGTGCAATACCTCAAGCAGAATGTCCAGACGTTACAAATTGCGGAGCAAATGCAAGTCTATAAATCCGATTGTGTGATCTATTGTCGCAATGCCAAAAACATTCAATATGACCTTATCTTTGCAGACCCTCCCTACCATTTGGGTTTCCACGAAGAACTCATCCATACCATCTTTGAGAAACAACTCTTGAGTCCAAATGGCCTTGTCATTATCGAACACGGCAAACAACATGATTTTTCAATGTTACCGCAATTTGATGCTTGCCGAAATTTTGGAAATGTTTATTTTAGTTTTTTCAAGCCAAGCACATGAAACGCTGTCTTTTTCCTGGAAGTTTTGATCCTTTTACAAAAGGCCATGAAGCCATTGTACATCAGGCCCTCAGTTTGTTTGACGAAGTGGTTATTGGCGTAGGCATCAATTCGAAGAAGCAAGGTCTTTTTTCAACCGACAAAAAAATCGCGCACATTCAGGCGCTTTTTACTGCGCAACCCAACGTCAAAGTAGCTTCATTTCAGAAACTCACCGTTGCGTTTTGCAAAGAAATCGGTGCCACCCATATTGTCCGTGGTTTGCGCGATGCCAAAGACTTTGAATACGAGCGCAGTATTGGTCATATGAACCATGCCATTTCCGGTATCGATACCGTCTTCTTCTTGACTGCTCAAGCGCACAGCGCCATTAATTCAAGTATCATTAGAGAAATGTATCAAAACGGCGCAGATATCACGCCATTTGTAACCAAACCTGAGCTCCTCGTTTGATGCACGTGCACCTCAAATTACTTACCGTTCTGCTCCTCTTTTGTGCGCCTCTCATTGGCCAAGTACAGCTGCGCGGCCTCTCTTTTTGGTCTGCGCCCGAACTTCAAATTTATCGGATTGACAACCAGTTCAGCAAAGAAAAAATCTGGCTGCAAACCGTGAAGCCCGACAGCATGGGTATATTCACTACTCAACTCGAACTCCAAACAACCAGCACGCTACAAATCTGTGGCGCCAAAAAATGCGCCATGCTCTATGCGCAACCCAAAGCACGCTACCTCGTCGAACTGCCATTAGAAGAACAACAAACTTTTTACAACACCGACGAACAAGAGATTGAACTCCTGTTTTATCAGCTCGACACCAACGATATCAATTACCGCATTTTGGGCTTCGAGGCCTGGATGGACGACTACCTTGCCGACATCTATCAACTCAAAGATATCCGCAGTCATGAGTTTATCCTGAAAGTAATGGCCTTTAAAGCTGAGACAGCTGCTGTCTATGGCAACGACACCACCTCATTCTTGCGCGACTACATCAAATACAGCGTGGGCCAAACCATCGATAATTTTTCAGTTATTGGCGGCCCTTCCAAAGACGACAAATTCAGTTTTTACCTTCAAACCGACACCATAGATTACCACCAACCAAAACTCGTTGAGTATGCCTATCTTTTTTACGAAAAGTACGAAACGCAAGTAGATCAAAACACACGGTTGGCAATAGAAATGGCCATTGCCTCCGCGAATAGCACTGCTTTGGTTGCTGCATTGCAAAACGACCCCTACATTTACAACACAGCCTGGGCCGATTTCGTGGCCTTACAACTGATCTTAGAATTTGACCAAAACAAACGAATCGACAAAACCCTCACTTTAGCATTGCTAAAAAGTATGGCTACCAATGGTCAACAAAAAAGCTTACGGGACGCTGCACACTACTTTTGGCAAGAAAAAAGCAAACTCGACAACGGTTCCTATTGGGATCGCAATTATGTTGTCGATGAGCTTCATATTGAATTGAACGCCAACCAATATCTTTACCTACATCATTACATCCCGGGCAATCAAAAGTGCATTGCTGAAATGGCCGCTCTCAAACGTTTGGCAAAGCGCTACGAAAACAAAGTGCAGATCCTTACTTTTTACCCCAGCGAACAAGCTTGGACAAACGCCGATCAGAAAGCATTCGAGGGCGCTAATTGGCAGCGTCTTGCCCTGCCTCAAACACACACACTATGGCAGCAACTGAGTTGGAGCAGTGCTCCGGCTTACATTCTCTTGGATCCACAATTGAAAGTGCTCAATTTAGATGCCTTAGGCCCCTTGCCAAATGCACGCACCCAAACAATTGACCTGCTTCTCAATCAGCTTTTTAGCAATTGATCACTCCTCAGTAGGAACTACATACCTCAGCTGTATTTGCTCTTGTTCATCGATGAACAATTCATAGCCGTTGTGCTGTCTGAGCAACCAATCCACAAACGCGCCATCTAACTTGTTTTGCTCCAAAACAAGGGTTTGTGTCGCGCCTTTCAGGTTTGTGCTGCGCTTGGGCATTTCTTTTAAGTACATGAGTTGTACAACGCTCCACTGCGATTCTTTTTGCATGGCCGATACAATCATTTCTTTCTGATCGTCGTAAACGAAAACGCCTACCCTATTGAACCTCGTTAAAGCTTCTTGACAATCTGTACAACGGAGCTCAAAGCGGCAAATCGGGTCTGGCAATTGAATGGATTTAACTTGAGGAAGTTGGAGTGTCGCAATTTGTTGTTGTAAAGCCATCGAAATTACTTGAGGTGCAGCCGAAGGTTGGAAGGATTCAAAAGCAGTACCCGATTGCGCCAACAATTTGGCTTGTGCTAAATCAATGCGCTTACCTTGATAATACGCCACAATAAACGCGTCTGTAATACCTTTCGCAACCGCTTGCTGCTGACGTACTTTTGCATCCTTTAAATTGTCGAACTTACCACTTGCATAACGGTATTGTCCTTTTGCGGTTTTGGCTTCTATGAGTTCTGTCAGTCCAATTTGCGCCTCGCTTGTGATCGGACGATTGTATACCCCAACCTGAACGGAGTAGTAAAGACCCTGGCCTGGTCCCGCAAACTTGCCAGTTTGCGCGGCAACAGTTGTATTTGCCACTGGCGCGCGACCCTCAAGTGCGCGACCTTGTGCCAAACTTAAACGCGTACAATTCTGATACGCCACCACAAAAGCGTCGGCATAACCTAAAGTCCTGATGAAATTTTGCTGTTTCAGCGCTTCGGCAGAACTCTGAAAATAACCCGCCATATACACAGTGAGCCCATTTGCTAATACCTTGCCGTCTACCGGAGTAAATTCTCTAAAGCGTTCGGCCGGAACAGGCTTTCTAAACGCTCCTACTTGCACTCTAAACACCAGTCCCTCAGGACAAGGAAGTCCGACAGGTAAAGGTGTAGTTGTATTTGGCCGCTCCTGAATTTGAAAAGCAACAGTTTGCGGCATACCCAATGAGGTAGTGGATGTTGTGGATGTTGTTGCAATTGCCGAGACCTGAGGACGGAAATTTTCTAGCATAAGTGTCTCGTAAAGTTCTTGATCTCTAACTTGTATAAGCGTTTGCTTTTGTCGCTGAAGTTGTGTGCGCAAAAACTCTTGTACATCGAGTAGCTGCACTAACTGCTCTTTTACTTCAGGCGTGTATGCTTCCTCTAAACTTCTGATCGCAAGCTGATTCTGTTGCAATTGCCCCTTGGTTTGCTCAAATGCAATGCGCTGCGCTACATAATTGACATAGCCTTGGACTTCAGCTTCCGTCGTTAATGTGGTCACTCCTGCACTTTCATTAGAGTTATCTCTAGCCGTTGGCAGCGTCAAGTCGTTGTCTAATTCAAGCAATTCTTCATTCGATAAGCCCAAACGCCTTACTTCAAGAAGTTCATCAAGATTGACCTCTGACAAATTGGCCATTGTTTCCAGTTGTTGTTCAAAATCTTTGATTCGTTCCGTAATGTCTAAAACATTCCCATTCTCTATGGTAGTAGATATTTCTTCCGGATTTAAGGTTCCTTCTGGATTCGTTGTAGTATTATTTTGATTAGTGGAGGAAATATTGCCATTCTCGGTTGGATTCGATGAAATAATCCTATTCTCGGTAGTATTCGAGGTTACCTCTGGATTCGAAGAAGTATTATTTAAATTGGTTGAAGAAAGATTCCCATTTTCCGTTGGAGTGGTGGTGGAAACATTCCCATTTTCCGTTGAATTCAATGAAAGATTCCCATTTTCCGTTGGAGTGGTGGTGGAAACATTCCCATTCTCCTTTGGAATTAATGAAATATTCTCATTCTCGGTAGTAGTCGAGGTTACCTCTGGTTTTAAGGTTACCTCCGGATTCGAAGAAGAATTATTTGAATTGGTTGAAGAAAGATTCCCATTTTCCGTTGGATTGGTGGTCGAAACATTCCCATTTTCCGTTGAATTCAATGAAAGATTCCCATTCTCCTTTGGAATTAATGAAAGATTCCCATTCTCGGTAGTAGTCGAGGTTACCTCTGGTTTTAAGGTTACCTCCGGATTCGAAGAAGTATTATTTAAATTGGTTGAAGAAAGATTCGCATTTTCCGTTGGATTGGTGGTGGAAACATTCCCATTTTCCGTTGAATTCAATGAAAGATTCGCATTTTCCGTTGGAGTGGTGGTGGAAACATTCCCATTTTCCGTTGAATTCAATGAAATATTCCCATTCTCGGTAGTGGTCGAGGTTAGCTCTGGTTTTAAGGTTACCTCTGGATTCGATGTTAACTCCAACTTCAGGTTATCGGAGAGGGATTCCTGTTGGGCATATTGGGCCAACAATTCTTCGTAGGTGCTTTCGAAATTGAGTTTTGGCAAGGCTTGGTTTTCCGCTTCTTTGAGGTACCTTTCTTTAAGTTGGGCCTGGTCATAGACTTGTACTTTTTCGGCTAAAACTTGTCTTGCCTCAGCCAATTGTTGACCTAATACCTCAACTTGTGAAAGGTCGCGTTGCAGACTTACAATTGTTTGCTGTGTTTGGACCTGATCTTTTTTGGATTGTAGGGCAATAGCTGTTTGCAACTTTTTAATTTGTTGCGTTAATTGCTGCTGCTGCTCTTTGACCAAACTTTCTTCTTTGAGCATTTTCTGGAGGCGAAGTTGTTCTTCGAGTTGGGCGGTTTCGAAGGCGCTAGCACCATCAAATACTGCAATCTGAAGGTATTGCGCAATGGCGGCTTGACCTTGCTGCCAACCATTGATGAGGGTTGCGGTGTCGCCAAGGAGCAGCAGTGCTTGGTTGCGCTCATTGATTTGTTGCAAGGTGTCGAGTAATTCAAGATCGGGAATATTTGCCGCCTGATTGATTTCGATCCAACGTTTGGCAAATGCCAATGCAGCTTCGACCTCTTTTAAGGAAGCCAAAACTTGCGCTTTCTGAGCTGCGACATTTGGTGTTTGTACTGGTGGGTCTGTGAGCAGCGTGCTGAGTTCGGCTAAGAGCTTTTCGCGGTTGTTGAGTTGTTTTTCAAAATCTTGACGCAGTAATTCCATGAGCCGCACTTGGTTCTCTAAGCTTACCTCTGCGGCTAATAAGGTATCGGTAAGGGTCGCTACAAATGCTGCGGTGTCTTGAGGTGCCAAGCCCCACTCGGCGCCCAAATTGGTTTGTTCTGAGTTATTGGTAGCGACAAGCGTTTGTTTGGGTTGCAACAAATTACCCCGTGCCACATTCAATTGAAGTTTGGAGATATTGGCAATTTGCACCACTGGATCTATGTCGAGAAGCTGGTTGAGTACCTGCCATTTTTCTTTGCCGTATTCGTCTGAACTATAGCGGATTTGTTGTTGAAGTGCCTTTCCCGCTGGCACCTGAGGAATACCGAAGCGCGTGGTATAAATCTGAGAAGCACCGGCTACCTCGAGCTCTAGCTGAAATTCGCCTTTTGCAGGTAAGGCTACTGTATAATTTCCGTCAGCATCCGATACAAAAGGACCATATTTTTCAGAGGTCGCGAGATTGGTGAAGCGCAAACTCATGGTTTTGGAATTCGGCTCTAGTTCGTTGGAGAAAGCACCGGTAAAAACAAAATTGGTTTGTGCGGGCTGATCAAGTTGCAAAGTATAAATTTCATATTGACCTACTTTACCTTGCCGCGTGGTGGCAAAATAGGCTTGTTGTTGAGTGAGGTCAGTAACATAAAAAAGGTCGTCGGTAGGGCTAGAATACGGATAAGGCATTTTTTCCATATCGCTCGCCAGATTGGAATTCAGGTCATAGTTGGCTTTGTATAAATCGCAAGCACCAATACTATTGGCCGTAGAACTAAAGTACAAGACTTGCGTGTTCGGATCATAAAAGCCATATGTTTCGTCAGAAAGCAAACTATTCACACCACCACCTATGAGCAAAAGTTCGCCCCAGTTATTGTTGGCATCCTTGCGCTGTATATACAAATCGAGTTGTTCGCCTTTAGCTCCGTAGGACGCCAGAATACGGTATTTCATGCCGCGTTTGTAGACATAGACAGGCGTGTGCTGGTGCTTGGTATTGTTTTTACTATGAACTTCAGGTGCTTCGTAAAAGGTGTAATCTTCTGAGCCAAAAGGATAAGACGCATAAAACTTTTGACTTTGGGTGGTGGCAATAGCGAGCAAAGGCAAGCGCTGAAAGGTGGTGATTTCATTGAGTGCGCGTTTGCATTCGGCAATTTGAGCACTCACATCTTTCTTGTTTTTTTGATCTATCGTGAGTTTTTGATAGGTTTCATAGGCAGCAAGTGCCTGGCTAAAGAAATACTGTTCTTGGTAAATACGAGCGCGGTAATAAAAGAGAAGTGGGTCCGGGATTTGCTTTAGCCCCAGTGCTACATCAAAATACTTTGCGGCTTCAAAATGCTGCTGAACCTCAAAAATGCAGACGCCATAACAAAAATTAAGCTTTGGGTTTTGCTGATCTTTGGCCAGTAATTGACGGTAATCTGTGAGTGCTGCACTATAGTTTTGTTGGGCAAAGGCTTGGTCGGCACGTTTTTCAACGCTCGACTGACTTTGTGCCACGGCAAAATTGTTTTGCCACAAAAACAAAACCAAAATGAAGAAAGAAACTAGCCTTTTTATACCCACTATAAGTAGAATAACCTATAGGCTTACGATTTTTTGGCAAAAAGGTTCATGCGGTTTTCTGTCCCCTTGAGCAAGCGCTCGATATTCTTTCGGTGAGCCCAAATCACAAGGGTTCCGAGGACGATCGTAAAGATGATCATGATGCGGGTATCGTTGTGGATAAAGAAATAGGAAACCAATGGGAAACAAAGTGCCGAAATAATTGCACCCAACGAAACATAGCGCGTCGATAGAAAGACCACCAAAAACAAGGCCAAGCAAACTGCGGCAGCTGGCGGATTGATACCTATGACAATGCCTAAAGAAGTAGCAACGCCCTTCCCTCCCCTAAATTGTGCAAATATGGGAAAGACATGGCCTACTACAGCCGTAAAACCACCCACTAATTGCAAGATCAAGAACTCATCTTTGTAGCCACTAAATGCCGTTTGCGCTAAAAAATAAGGCAAACAAGCAGCAGTTGTACCTTTAGCGACGTCCGTCAGGAGTACCATCCAGCCAAAGCTTTTGCCGAGAATTCGGAAGGTATTGGTAGCACCGGCGTTTTTACTACCGTGTTCACGGATATCAATTCCTTTAAAGAAGCGCCCAACCCAAACTGCAGTGGGGATGCTCCCTAAGAAGTAGGCTGTTAGCAGCACAAATAAGAGGGTCATTTATTCTATTTATTTAGCAAATAAGCCCTTAATTTAGCTAAAATTAATGAAGCAGACTCCTCATTACTTGTCTGGTAATTGAAATTTCGCGTCTTGCGCTTGTCTGCTTTAATGCCGTCAATGGCTTGCATGAACTTTGCGTTGGAGGAATAAATACCTAAATTACCATCTTTGCGATCCTGGGTATAATCAAACACGTAACGCGTGCCATCAAACGCTTCCATGGACCAATAAAAAGCTGGAAAGTTGTCTTCGCTGAAGCTTTGCACATATGCTTGGGTAAAGGTAAGCGGCTGTGTAATCGCAGTACCGTTAATGGAAATCAGTCCAACACTTTGAGCCGTACTCAGCAAGCCTTTGTCTTGTTTTTTTGCGTTGGGTTTATCGCTGCCGAAATTTTCCAATACAATGCCGCTCACAATGAAGCTTTGTTCCAAGGAATTAGGCATTTTCTTGAGTTTTTCTTCGTCAAAATCTTTAAAGACTGCTTGAGCATCTTTTTGACTAGACCAAGCGGCAAGGCTATTGGCCAGACCGTCGATTGGTTTTTTGATATTCCACTCAGGTGCGGTTTCTGAGGCTTTAAACTGCGCAATCATTTCGTTCCAAACAGCGTTATCCAATGGCATAGTGATTTTTGCGTTGGCTACAATTCGGGTTTTTCTAGTGTCGTTTTGGTAGCTGATTTTGCCGTGCAGTGCGATGTCAATTTCACTTGTTGGAATCCCAAGAACGATATTGCCATAGCCCTGAAGTCCACAATTCTCGGTGTCCAGAACCAATAAATTACTAAGGCTGTCTTCGCCCAACAATCGGGCTTTACTAGCCACTTCAAAACGCTTGGTTGCTTGGTTGTACTGCAGGTAGCCCGACGCTTGAAAAAGAATTGGATCTTCTAAACTGACGCGTTGAGACAAAAAGGCTGGATAAATACGCAGGCTATCCGCACGTTCGGTATGGCGCCACACAAAACCGAGCGCGAGCGCATTACCTTTTGCATCTTTGGGGTTTTCTGCAATTGGTATTTGGATTTGCTTGGCTAAAATAGTGTCTTTGAAGGTCATCCAAGCTCTATCGTAATTGCAGGGATGGAAAACTTTTGTAGAACCATCTAAAAGCAAGCCTGGATGAGAGGCCTCTACCTGTACCTTCCCAAAATAGGCAAATTCCGGACTCAGCTTGAAATCTGCTTTTTCTGAAATTTCACCTTTGGCGATTGTTTTGGTTTGCTCATAGGCAATAGAAGCCATATTGATCAGACTTCTGGTGCTGTCGCGATCAAAATACGGATAAATACCTTTTCCAGCATAAGACATTCTGCCACCAATAAATAAATCGGCTTGCTCAAAACGATGGAATTTGGTAATGTAGTTAGCTAAAACCTGCGCATTTTTAAGCGTATCCATGAGCGCAGCCTTGCGGATGCGGACCCTTGAGGAGTCTGGGAAAATTCGGGCGTCGCCCACTTGAATATACTCGACTGCATCACATAGGATCAATTGACGCTTGAGGTCATATTTAGCACTCAGCGATTTGAATTGCAATGAATCTTGTTTTTCATTGGTAGAATAAAAGTTATTTCGAGCGAGGTCGGCACCACTTTCAAAGGTCGTTTCGCCACCTTTGTTCTTTTTGAAGTCTAATGATTCGCCGTCGATGAACCAGGTGAATTTATCCATCTGACAAAAGTATTCGTTGGCAGGAAACATGATGCGTTTAGTACCGTTGGAGGCGAATTCGCCAATGCGTGTTTTAAAACTTATATGTGCTTTCATTTCATCGGACTGAATGGCCAACGGATTTTCGCCATATTGAGAGAAGCGATTGCGCAGGGCAAATGCTGCGTTCTCCGAATTGATATCTACATCTGTGAATTTAAAATCTTTGGCCGTCAGTTGTGCTTCTTTGTAAAATAGTGTTCCCTTACCACTCATTTCTTTTTTATCGAGGGTCAGGGCGCCGTCTAAAAGCACTTCTTCATTGAATAAGAGCAGTGGTGTGTCGCCGAATGAGGCAATCAGTAGGCGCTCTTTTCTTGGTTCGAAACTCATGTAGGCTTTTTCTGACTTAGCTAAAGGATAACGCACACCTGTTTTTTGTTCTGGTGCGTTAAATGCCACGAGGCCAATGGTGGAGTCGGGCAGAAATGTGAGCTTCTTGGAAATAGCCGTCGTGTGCAGAAAGTCAATGCTACCCGAGCCCTGTAAACCATTATGAGACAAATAAATTTGCTTGTTGTAGCGCGAATTTGTCTCATAAAAAGGATAACCAGCTTCAGGAGCACTGGTGATAAAGCCCAGAGAGTAATCGTTCATGATGCGCAACGGCTCAGGAATTTTTGGAAAGATGCCTGCTGAAATTAAATTACCTTCCAACTTCAAGGCTTTCTCGGCAAAATTATCGAGGCTATCTAATTCAAAGGCATTGAGTTGGTAATAAAACCGCGTTGAATCGTAGGCGCCTTTTAGGATAGACCGATCGCTGTAGAAAATATTGGACAGCGCAATAGAACTCAAGATGGGATACTGCGTGCTTTCGTTGGGTTTACCCGCTTTGTTATCGGGTTCGTCTATGCGCAAGGTGCCGCGCAAACCTTTGATGCTACTCAATAAAAGAATGGGTTCTTGACCGTCTTCTTTGCGCAATGGGCGTACCCTGAAGGCGGTGCGTTCGGTGGTGAGCAAATTGACTTGAAAATTTTCGTAGTCAAACTTTGAGAACTTGGTTTGAATCTCGCATTTACCGGCTTGCAGCGTGCCAGAGAAACCGATGTCGCGATTTTCATACATGTAGACGATTGAAGTGTCCGGGAAAATGCGCACTTGTTGGGCTTCCGAGAGTGTAATTTGCTGAACTTGTCTAAAAATGAGCTCTTGCTTGTCAAGACTAATGCTCGCGTAAATCGGGTCCTGAACTTTGCGCAAATCGGACAACACCAGAATGTTGTCGTAGTCACCGCTTCCTTGCACGGCTGCTGCATAAGCCAAAAGCTTAGGGCTCACTTGTATTTTCTTTTGTAGCGGATCTGAAATGAGTAAACCGGCAGCTAATAAATCGACAAAGAGTGGCTTCACTTGGTCGATGGTTTTTTTCATGGCATTGGCCAATTCGCCTTCGGTAAATAAGGTTGTGCCTTGTTTTTCAACTAATAGTGAAAATTGTCTGAATGGATCGTTAGTACCAGCGCTTGCAAAACGGCTGTAGAGGGCTTTATCAAAGTAATTCATGGATTCAAAGCGAGCCATTTTACGTTCTTGAGCGGTCCCGACATCAAAGGTGAAGTATGGATCAGGGGTGCCTTTTTTCCAGGTCAACACTGGCGCATAACAATACAATTTGAAGTAGCTGTCCACAAATGGGAAGTAGTCGGTGCCGCGCTGCGCTGCTGCTAAACGCAATTGTTGTTGTTTTTCGTCAAAAGTAAAGAAGCACTCCTGGATACTTAGTGAATCGCCATTTTTGTAGCGCAGCACCGCCGTAGCATTTCGGGCTAAGATTTGTAGCGGAGACATCTCAAAACCCGCAGAACTGATCTCAAAAACGACCTTTGACTCGCGTTTGAAAATAAGTTTGGCAGGTTTGCCCGCTGCACCCTTTCCGATGAAGTCGGCACCTTCAAGGGTAAAACTACCATCATAATCCATTTGAGGTCTTAACTCATTGATTTTCAATCTTTTTTCATAAGATGTAAATTGAGGCGCAGATTCTTGCTCCGCTAAATCGAGGGTGGTGAGGTCGGTGAGTTTGCCTAAAATTGGCGTCGCGAAATAAGGTGTCGAAAGCGAAACGGAATCGGCCTTGAGTTTGGCGGTTTGGAGGTCTGCTTTATATGAACGGAGGCTTGCAAATGTTTCATTTTTGGGTAATTTGACTTTTTCCCAGTTGAGCGTTCCGTTTTTACCGTCGAAGCGCTTGGTCTGCATGTCAAAGTTACCAGAGGTGTTGTACACCACAATGGAGTCTTCCGGACGCTTGTTGTCGTCGTATTTGATGCATTTCAAATTGACATTGGTTGCTTCAATCATGAGCTTTTTGCCGTCGACCCAACGGAGGGTGCCGCCTTGAGCGGTCCAGGTAAAACTGCGTTCCTTGTACAACGCGCCATATTTGAAAAAATCGACCGAAAAATCTAAAAATGTAGTGAGTTTTTCATCGGGTGATTTGGCGTAGTCAAACACATATTTGTACCATGGGTTGGCTAAATCAGGACTTACCTTGTTTTGAACAATGGCAATACTGGCCTGCATGAAATCCAGTAAGTCAGGATAAGCGGGCACTTCTTTGGCTTGCAATTGATTGCAATTTTCTTGCAGCTTCTTAAATTGCGTATCGTTGAGCGTGGAGCCTTTGATTAATTGGGGCAGTTGGTCTTTGAGATAGCCTTGAGCGCTTTCGTCGAGCACAAGTTGCTGCCATGCTTTGACAAATTTATCGCGTTCAAGCGGAAAGGTTTGAGCCACAAAATGAGGGATACAGGTAAGTATGCCCAAGAACAATAAAAGCTTTTTTGTCATTGTATTTTTTTTAGGAGCACTACGGCCCAGTTTTCGCGGGCGTCGGTTCTGACCCATTCGAAACCAACTTGTGCAGCCGCTGCAACGAGATCAGGCGCATCGGTTACAAAAAATCCACTCAGTAAGAGGAGTCCGCCGCTGGCAATTGCATGGCTGTAGTTGGGTAGTTGCTCAAGAAGGACATTTTTGTTGATGTTTGCTAAAATGACATCAAACTGAACGGCAGGTATCGCTTCTGCCCCACCGTGAATAGCGCTGATGCGCAGGCTTTTATTGAGCGCTACATTTTCAAGGATGTTTTCCGCAGACCATTCTTCAATTTCGATGGCTACAATTTGTTGTGCACCCAAACGCTCCGCTAAAATGGCCAAAACGCCTGTGCCCGAGCCCATGTCGAGAACGGTCTTGCCTTCCCAATCCATGGAAAGCATGTTTTGGCAAATGAGGTGGGTGGTTTGGTGGTGCCCCGTACCAAAACTCATTTTGGGCAAGATCGTAAGCTCAATACCCTCAAAGGGTGCTAATGCATGAAACGGCGCCACAATGCGCAGGTTTTCTCCAATAAATACAGGTTCGAACTGCGCTTCCCAGGTAGCATTCCAGTTTTGTTGCGGCAGCAGCACAAGATCGTAACTTTCTATTTCGGCACCACTTGCTTGCAATTGCCCGAGTAAGGTCTGTAGGGCAGCGCCGTCATAACTAGACTCGGGAATATACGCTTTGAGCCGAGGCGCTTCTTCGACAAAACTTTCGTAATCGAGTTCTGCTAAATAAGCGACAAAGATGTCGTTCCAAGTGTCAAAATTGCCAAGATTGAGTTGAAGTTCGTAGTAATTCATGCGTGGAGGGCTTGCCAAAGTTGATGAAAAGTATGTGGGTTAAGCGCTGCACCACCCACTAGTGCGCCATCTACATCCGTACAACTGAAAATTGCTGCGGCGTTCTCGGCATTGACGCTTCCACCGTATAGGATGGGTACAAGTTGACCAGCTGCACCAAAAAGGCGCACCAAATGGTTGCGGATGGCCAGATGCATTTCGGTGACTTGAGCGATATCTGCGCTTAAGCCCGTACCGATTGCCCAAATTGGCTCATAGGCCACTACCAATAAATGAAGTTGTGCGGCGCTCAACTGACTTAAATTATCGGAAAGTTGGGCCAATACAAAGGGTAAGTGTTCCCCTAGCTCTCGTGTTTGAAGCGCTTCTCCACAGCAAAGTATAAAAGGAAAAGAGCCTTGCGCACATGCCTGTACTTTTTGCGCAATTACATTGTTGTCTTCTGCAAAAATTTGACGGCGTTCAGAGTGGCCAATAAGTGTTGACTGCACGTCGATATTTTGCAGTTGTTCTATCGAGATTTCTCCCGTGTAAGCACCTCTTGACTCGGAAAATACATTTTGAGCACCAACATGCACATCCTTCTCAACTATTTGCTTCAAATAGATAGCACTCGGATAAATCCTGACTTCGGCTTTCGAGGAATGCCAATCAAGGGTATAAAAGGTATCTAACCAGGTGTCTACTGCTGGTTGCGTCAAATTCATTTTCCAATTTGCCGCGAGTATCTTTTTTCGCATGAAACGAAAATAAGACTTTTATCAGCGCAACTTTTGCTTTTGTAATTGGGTTTTCAAGTCTTCTTTGTTGAAAGCCTCTGCACCTTCTGGGCCATGGTAGAGTTTCACGAGGTTTCCGTTCCATAAATACGCCACTCCTGGCACATCGCGGTTGCCACCTAATACAGTCCAAAACTCAATAATATCTAATACTTTGTATGTATAAGAAGCGCCGGCAAACTTAAAGAAGTCCGGGATTTCTTCTGCGGCTTCGTCCATGAATAAAATCTGAATTTCGGGAAAGCCTGGCGTACTATTTTTAAGTGCTGTAAGTTGTTTAGCCGTAGCGCGGCAGTGGTCGCAGCTTGGCGCAAAAAAACAAAGTAGCTTTTTGCCTTGATTGATGTTGGCAAAGTGCTTTTCGTAGCCCGATTTCTTCATTTTTGGCCCCTGCTCCTTTGGCTGAACAACCTTAGCGGTGTCTTTGGTCGGGCCAGCAGTTGGTGTGTTTTGGGAAACTTGCTCTTCTGGAGTAATTGGAGTCTGAACTTCACTTTTAATTGCTTCATCTGGAATGGCTACACTAGCCGTTGCCACTTTGTAGGTCGGAATGAGCATAAACATGAGCAACATGCAAACAGCAATAATGGTTGTTAAGAACCAAATGTTGGAACGCTCAGGGAGTTGGGCGCCGTAGCGCTTCCAAAGCAAGGCCAATAGGCCAATTGATAAAATGTTTTTCATAATCGCTTCTAATGGGGTCATGGGTAAAAGGGCGCCAAAACAACCGCAATTGCCTTTGTTGCCAGTGGTTAAAATTTCGATGGAGAGGTGCACGACAAAAATGCCAAGCATGGCGATGAGTGCCGGAATGACCCATTTTTTGAGATCAAAAGGAAAAAGCAACAACAAGCCAAGGCCGAACTCTAAGCCAATAAGGCTTCGGGAGAAAATTTTGGCGAGCTCAACCGAAAAACCTAACGGATACAGTTGTTTGATTTCAAACATGGAAATAGTGCCGTAAGCTGAAGGGTCTGGATAAATTTTGCCGTAGGCCGACACAAGGAAGAGCCCAGCGATGAGCATGCGGATACTCCAGGGAAGATAGCGTTCGATTGGTTGCATGTGTTTGGTTTTGAAGTAAAATTAAACGCGTATTTGAATCTTGACTGCACTTTAACAGCCTCTTAACAATTTTCCAAATGAATAAGTGCAAAAACGCTGTAATTGAGCATGTCAAAATAATTGCCTTCCACCCCTTCAGAAACTTGAGTGGCGCCAGCGTTGTCTTCAATTTGCTTGATGCGCATGATTTTGCTCAGAATGAGGTCCGTGAGAGAGCTCACGCGCATGTCGCGCCACGCTTCGCCGTAGTCGTGGTTTTTTCGCTCCATGAGGGCTTGCGCCTCCGCAGCAATTTTCTTGTACTTTACAATGGCTTCTTGCGCTTCCATGGTGTCTTGCAAACCTGCGGGTTCTCGGACTTGTATAATGGCCATGATGCAATAATTGACAATGGCTTGAAAAGCGTCTTCAAAGCTTTCGCCCACCAAATTTTTGCCCGTTTCTTGAATGGTCCGGATGCGCTGTGCTTTGATAAAGAGTTGGTCAGTTAAGGAGCTCGGTCGCAAGATGCGCCAAGAGAGTCCGTAGTCGAGTGTTTTTTTTTCGAAAATCTCTCGACAAATAGTCATTACATTTGTGTATTGTATTTGCGTTTGTGTCATGAGTCAAGCTAAGGAACTAAGTACGGCATTTCAGAAGAGCCGCTTTTTAAATATAAAAGGCGTACTCCACGACTTCAGCCAACCAAAGATAATGGGAATTTTGAACATAACGCCCGACTCCTTCTTTGAACAGAGTCGCGTTTTGAAACAAGAACAACTCCTCGAACGCGCCAAAATCATGATTGACGCTGGCGCGGACATCCTAGATCTAGGTGCAAGCTCAACGCGTCCGAACGCAAGTATCAATAGTGCGCAAGAAGAAATCGAGCGCTTGGGTGACAGCATACTAGCTCTCAAAAAGAACTTTCCTCATTTACTCGTCTCCTTGGATACCTATTACGGTGCAGTTGCCCAGCATGGCATCGAACAAGGCGCAGATATCATCAACGATATTTCGGCTGGTCAGTTCGACCCCACACTATGGCCAGTTGTAGCCTCAAGCCAAATACCATACATTCTTAATTATAACCGAGCAGATCAGCAAAATGAAGCGAGCTCTCACCTCAAAAATAAAGGTATTGTGAGCGATGCTCTTTCCTTTCTTTCTGAAAAACAAGCCGTACTTAAGGCTTTGGGTTGCACGGATATTTTAATCGACCCGGGCTTTGGTTTTGGCAAAAGCCTGAACGAAAACCATGAACTGCTGCAAAAATTAGAACACCTACATTTATTAGGCGCTCCTCTGCTTGTTGGCGTCTCTAGAAAATCAATGATTACCAAGAAATTAAATTGCAGCCCTAACGAAGCATTAAATGGCACGATCATCTTACAAACACTTGCCTACACGAAAGGTGCACGCATTTTTAGAGTGCACGACGTCAAGGAAGTAAAAGAGCTGATTCTCTTGTTAGCTGCCCAAGATTTGCACTAATTGTAACTTTTTTGCGTACTTTCGTATGATTGTACATCTTTAACAAGCGTATGAAAGCTTTTACTTTATTTTTTGCCTCCTGTTTTGCATGGCTCAGCTATGCTCAGGCCCCTTCCGCCAACTTTACCATTTCTGACCCCGACAACATGCTTTGTGAAGGCGACTGCATTTTCGTAGTAAACAACTCCACCGGCGACGACCTTACCTATCTCTGGACTTTCCAAAATGCGAGCCCAGGTACCTTTGTAGGTCAAAACCCTGGTCCTATTTGTTTCAACATAGCAAGTACAACTGGTCCTTTCGCCATCACCCTTAACGCTACAAACCAACAAGGCGCGGTAAGTACCATTACCCAATTTGTAACGGTCTTGCCAATGCCAACCATTACAAGTACCATTTCGGATACCTTAGCAGGAGTTTATGTCGTGATTCCCGACACTACGATTGACATGTTTCAAGAAGCATATTTATACGCTGAAGGCGCCCCGTTTGGTGGCAACCTCACTTGGTACCCAAGCGGTGTAGCTGCAGATAGCATCCCTGGTTGCAGCACTTGTATTGCAGGCGACTCCTTAACAGTAACTCCATTTTACACCACTTATTATGTGGTACAATACGGCCTAAACGGCTGTTTTGCCTACGACACCGTATTAGTAACTGTTAATTTTGCAAATCTTGTTAAAGTAGAGCTGCCAAATTCTTTCTCTCCCAATGACGACGGCGAGAACGACTTTTTCCGCGTACTCACCAACGTAGATGCAGATAGCAATTTTGGCAACGGCTTTGAAGAAGGTGGCGCGCTCGCAGAGATCGACTTACGTGTCTTTAACCGCTATGGCCAACAAGTGTTCCGCACCACAGACGTCAAAGAAGGCTGGGACGGCACTTACAAAGGTAAGGCCATGAACCCTGCTACTTACACCTATATTTTAAACTTCCGCACCATTGACGGCCGTTCAGGCTCGCGCAAAGGTAACGTGACCCTTTTTAGATAAGCACATGAAAAGCAACGTATTCTTATCCCTCGCACTTGCAGCAACTTTTAGCGCTGCTGCTCAACACGACCGCCTTATTTCGAATTGGTCGCAATCACAAATGATTTACAACCCTGGTGCTGTGGCAACTGGCCAAGGAGACATGAGCTTTTTTGCCAATCACCGCTCGCAATGGTTAACCGTTCCAGAAATGGGTGTTGGTATCCGCAGTAATTTTGTCAATGGCGAATTCAAAATCAAGGAAGAAGGCTTAGCCAATCGCAACAACTTTGGTATTGGTTTTAACATACTCAGCGACCAATCTGGCGCCGCCAACCTCACTACCCTCAGTGTTTCTTTACCTTTGAACTACACCCTCGCACTTGATCGCCAAAACAAACTCAGTATTGGTATAGCACCTGGCTTTATTCAACAATCGTCTGATCGTTCGGGTCAAACTTGGGAAAATCAATGGGATGGATCGGTTTTCAATCCTGCAACCTCTGTAGAAAACAGCATCAATGGCAGCTACGCTACCATGGATCTCGGAACTGGTATTTTCTTCCAGCACCAAATCAACAACCGCTCTTCTTTCTACGCGGGCTATGCACTCAACCACCTTATTAAGCCAAAAATGGCTTGGTCTTTCAGCGGCGATAAAATGTACATGCAAATGGTATTGCAAGGTGGTGCCGACTTAGCGACGCGCAACACTGACTTCCGAATTCAACCTAACTTTGTTTATTTCAGAACAGGCAACACCAACAGCCTTACAGCTGGGGTAACATTCGAAAACACCATCAAAGAAGGCTCAAAAATTACCGGTATCAATAAATCTAATTGTGTGAACTACGGCGTTTACTACCGCCACGGCGATGCCGTTGTTGCGACCTTCGGAATGAAAGTATCGCAATTCCGCTTTGGTCTTTCCTTCGATGCCAACACCTCCAAACTCAATCAAGCGACAGGAGGTATTGGTGGCATGGAAGTCTATTTTAAAGCGCTATTGAACTACAAAAAGTTCAACGCACAATCGCGCATGCGCGACTAAAGCTGAAGCCTAAACTCAAAAATTCAGGCGGAGGTATTGGACTCTCTGAAGCCATCACCAAAGCAATCTCATGATCTAAAAGCACCACCTCAATAAGTGGTGCTTTGTATTTTTTCTTTGTTTTCATATCTGTATTTTGGCTAACGTTTATCATATGTTTTCTTTTTTGAAAATTAATTGGTGAGCAATAACTTGTAAATTTTAGATTGGTTTTGAGAATGCACATTCAAAAAGTAGGTGCCCGACACATTAGGAATGGGCAAATATTCAATTTGTTGTTCAAATCGTTTTTCAAATACCAACCTTCCCGAGAGGTCATATAACTGTAGCGTTCCTTCAGGTAAGTACGCAGCCTCTAACGTCACTACAATTCCATTTTGCGCATCATGTGTTACATCGAGTAAATCATCTAAATAAACTATTTCGCTAGCGTCTATTGGAGTAAATAAAGGTCCAACTGGATTGCCATTATGCACGTTGAAGTGGAGCACAAATCTTGTCGCGATGAGGCCATTGGTCGAATAGAATGTATATGTTGGTTGAACACTGAGGTCCTGAAGAATACCTAGCTGCTTATCTTCTAACAAAACAAGACCGTTATTGACATTCAATTCTTCGGCATGAATGGTATACATTTTAGAGTGCGGCAACTCAAAAACCAACGGTATTTGATTTTTGGATTTTTGGAGCTTCAGCGCATTGATCACTAGCTTTTTACCGTTTACAACCGTATAGCATTGCGGATAATTGACAACCAACATTTTTTCGGCATCGAAAGCATCGACCTGCGAACTCACTTGCTGATCCATATAAATGAGCAATTGATCTTTGCGCAAGCCGTCTTCTAGATTTAACCTGATAAATGCGGGGAAATCTAGCGCCGTACTTTTCAAGCCTTCAAAGCCAATCGCATGATGACTGCGCATGGCATTGGTAAAACCAATACTCCCTGTTGTGTTTCCGTCGGGAATTTTCACCCAGAAAGATTGTAGCGGTGGAATAAACTGATTGACGGCAATGCCACTCAAACTTGTTCCCAAACCGCTTTGCGCGTTGTAGGTATCGAAAACCATTGTTTGCAAAGGATCAGCCGTACGATACCACATAGTTGGTAGTAAGTTGGTCAGGTTGGCTGCATCGAAATCTAAATAGGATGCATACGGATTAGAAACCAAATTGAAACCGCGGTAAAAATTAGTTGTACCTGTTCGGGTGCAAGGAATCGTAAAGTTACCGTTATTGAGCGTGCTACCATTAAATACGAGTGTATCATTGGTGAGGCTTTGTACAAAATACCCCTTCCCTACTTCAATCGGTGTTGTGGCGCCCGTAATTTCTTGCCAATTGCTGTTTGAGCGGCAAAATCTGAACTTAAAGTTGTAGGCATAGGCGCACCTAAAAACCAAAACCTGCCAATAGGAGTAATTTGGCCAGTACCGGTAATATATTGCTGAAGTTGAACAGTGCCGTTACCAGTCCAAGTGCCATTGGTGGCCTGAACGAGAGTTGCTTTGTCTTCTATGGTAAGTTGGCCTAATAAGTTGATTTCACCATCGACCGATAGTTTTTTGCTCTCTTTTAGCTTGAGATGAGCCCCTGAAGCAATAGCGAGAAACGCAAGGTTGGCATTGGTATCTAGAAAAACGGTTGTTGCTGTTGGTATATGAACGCTTGCACCAACCGCTGGCACACCGCCGCACCAATTGCCAGCTTGCTTCCAAGAGCCTTGTTCGATGCCTTTCCAAGAGCCCATCGGCAAAACCAAAGCCTCTACGTCGCAACGACCAGAGCTCTCACAGCCATTTGATCCTAATTGCGCCGCAAAATAATGACCTTGATTCACCAGCGGTGTCGCATTTGACAACGGCTGGGTACTCGATAAACTTGGATACCATACCAGATTAGACTGCACCAAGCTCAAATCGCTTATGAGCGCTCCAACACAACGTTTTTGTTGGGCCTGACCCGTAGGATTACTTGGCACTTCCGGAGCAGCTTGAATGACAACAGCTGCAGTCAGGCTAGAGCTTCGTCCGGTATAACTTGTCACTTTAAATGTATAATTCTGGCCCGGTGCTAAACCATCGACGAGTGCAGAAGAACCTGTTCCTGTTTTGGACCCACCGGGAAAACCAGTAATGCGCCATTGGCCCGTTGGCAGCCCCGAAAAGTGCACTTTACCAAAACCGTTTGTGCAACTTGGTTGCTCAACCTGTACAATCTGCGGCATTGCAGGAGGGGCTGCCGGAGAAAAGTCTAAGCCCTTAAAAATGAAATGGTTTCCGGATGAGGCTAGCTCTTGTGCTATTGCATTAAGACTGGAGTCTGTTAAAACCAGCAATTTGTTATTGTCCTGCCCAGGGCTTGCCAAAAAAGTGCTGGCATAGAGTTTGGGCAATGAATCAGCGTAATCTACCACTAAGCCATTGGCACGATGTCCGTGGGTATAGATTTTATTCCAACTCGCATTTTCAAATTTCCATTTTTGAATACCGCCACCGCTCTGCCCGTTAACAGGTTGATCGTCGGCGACATAAGCAAGTTTAGCATCCGGACCGATCGAGAAACCCCTTGGCGAAGGTGTGGCCAAAATAAGTGTTACTGTTTGCCCAGCGGTAGTAGGCAGGCCGCTACCCAACTGATAAACACCTGCAGGGCTTTCGGCGGTCGAGAAATAAAGCTGTTCATTGAAAACCTCTAACGTTCGTATCGCTGAAAACGCAGTTGTCAGTTGTATAAAATTAACACCATCAAAATACCAAACACCACCTGAGTTGCTAGAACCTATACCTGCGGCATAAAAACAGCCATTTGGCAATGGAACCAAAGAGGTCAAATAACCTGCTTCAAAAGGCAGATTTGAACCCACTGTGGGTAAAATAATGCGCGTATTTACCGATGCGCCTGTGCCAAGAATATTAGTTGCCTTTGCCTGTGTTTGAGCCAAATTGGCGGTTCCGGGAGCAGCCACAAAACCAGGTACACCCACCAAGTTATTGACAGAATTGAGGTAGCCTGTTGCTACATTGAGCTCCCCCGTTTCGGTGAGTAAATTGTTGTTTTCGAACTGTTGACCTAAGGTTTGAACAATGGCACCACCGGTTATTAATTCTTGTAAGTTCAACGGATAAGCCACCGACCCTAAAGGATTGGTGCCGTCTCCAATTCGATTTAAAATCAGGTTGCCTGGGGTAAATCCATTCACGGAAATACTACCGGATACAAATGTCCGACAGGTAGTGACGGCGTAACTTGATTGGCATACACACCCAAGGTTGCGCCTGCACCTGTAGCAAGACCTGCTGCGCCATAAGAAAGCGTAACATTTTGAATCGATTCACCGCTGATCAGACCCGAACTTGTAAATGATGTTTGCCCGGAACCACCAATGAGTACCTGACCTAGTTCTTTACTGATATCATTGGCAATAATCTGTAGGTTTTGAAGCGCAACTAAATTATTAGAACTAGAGGTAAGTACTGTTGCAGAAGGTGCACCACTGCTACTGAGTAGGAGGCAAGCGTTTTGGTTAAAAGCACCAGAAGACTTGTTATAGATGGTCCGAATGTAAATGATAGTGCCATTCGCAAGACCTGTCAAGGAAGTGGAGCCAAAACCAGTTGTGGCTTGGGTAGAAATTTCAAAACCAGCCTGTGGGCTGACACTAATTAGAGCGTTCCAGGTCCCGGCATTGATGGTGTAACTTACCGTATTTGAAACTGTGCCGTAGGTAGAACTGAGTGCTTGTGGCAAACTCAAATTGGCCCAAACAGGCAATAACAAACCAGAAAAACTCACGTTGTCAAAACGCCAAGAACCGGACGCCGAGTAAGATCCATGGTTGTTACTCGAATTGGGCGAATACACCGCGCCGTCATCAGCTCTCATGTAAGCCGAGTTTGATGAAAACGGACTAGCCTGATTTGACTCATCAAAAGCAGCAGGGCTAAAAATAGAAACAATCCGTACCTGAAAATCAGGATTATTATCTGCACCAACAACTGAACTGAAGTTGACAATATAATTTTGCCAAGAATCGTGAGGTGAGAGGCCACCTGAATTAGACCAAAAATTATTGACCCAAGTATTACCTGCATCCAAACTATAATCGAGGCGTGCCCAGCGAGATGCAGGACCTGTGGCCCTTTGACTAAAAGTGAGTGAAATACCTCCATAACCAACCGTACTAACCAAGAAACCAACGCCTCTTGTGGCATTGAGCGTAGATTGATTGGCAAAATTGGTCACTTGCCAACATTTGCCATAAGTCGAAGACGGGAAGGAACTATTCAGGTTGCCCCAAACTTGAGTACTTCCTGACCCTACGTTAGGTGTTGTGTTACTATTATGGAAATCCCAGGAACTGAATACATTTTGTGCGCAAACTTGAAAGCTTGCCAAACTGATGCCAAATAAAAGCAACCGAATGATAAAGGGTAGTTTTGTTTTCATAACATACTTTTCTTTCAAAATTACCCCCGGAATTCTGCCTTCTACTTACAGATAAAAATCAAGGATTTACAAGTATTTGAGATAAGGCTTCTGAGCCCCTTTTTAAGCAAGAAACCCTGAAATATTATTGCTACTTTTCGCCAATGAACGCTTTTTTACAATCTATTTCTATTCAAAAAAATCACTTCGTTTGCAAACATACCGACGAAGAACTCCTGCTCATTCCTTTAAAAGACAACGTGGCCGATTTTAATCAGTATATAGTTCTCAATGAGCTTGGCGCATGTATTTGGAACTTGATCGACGAAACAACTACCATCGCTGCACTTCAAGAAAAGATCCTGCAAGAATTTGAAGTAACAGCAGAAAAATTGCATGCGGACCTCTCTATTTTCATCCCCGAATTGCATCGCTACACTTGCGGCTCATGACAACCATCGGTAGCATCTGTATTGCAGGATATCACTTTGGGCTACAAAATGACACACCTATTCAACTGGCATTTGAAACAGGATTTGAAGATTTCTTAACTTCTGTAGGCCCACACATTGATCGTCAACTCATTTTTAAGGAAGGTTTCACTGATTTTGCAAACTCCAAAAGTTGTTACCAAGCCAAAGCCAATAAACAATTGCTTTGGGAAATCCGAGATTCGGCAAACGGTAGGTGGTTTTTGGTGTATCATCCAGAAACTGGTGAACTCCAGCAACAAGCGCAGTACAACCCCATCAAGCAAACCTGGACCATCCATTGCGAAGCCCAAGAATTTCATGATGAAAGCGTACTCAACCCCTTGGCCTACCCCATGGCTCCGCTCTTGTGGTATGTCCTGACTACCGAAGAACCACTATTAATGGTTCATGCATCGGGCCTTACGGACGGCAAAAAAGGAAGAATATTTGCAGGATTCAGTGGCGTAGGCAAAAGCACCATGGCCGGAATTTGGGAGCGCAATGGCGCGCAAGTCATCAACGACGACCGCCTGCTGCTCAAACGAGAAGCCGACGGCACTTGGCGCATGTACAATACACCCATGTACTATCAGGCTAGTGCGAAAAGTGCAGTCCTACAACACATCTACTTCCCTTACCACAGCCCAACCAATACAATTGAAAAACAAAGTGGCGCCAAAGCCATTGCGCAACTTTTAGCCTTTACCATTCATCATGGCTACGATGCTCAGCATGTGCTGCACCACAGCAATATTGCCGAACAACTACTTCAAAGCATTACAGCAGCCAAATTAGGCGTCGTACCCACTAGCGCCATCGTCAATTTTATAAAAACAAATGAGCAAAACCCATCTTAGCCCTGAACTAAGCACCTTACTACAATTAAGTGCGCCAAGTGCCTCAGAAATTGAATTTGAAGCCATTCTGCGTTCGTTAACTGCAACTTTTAACTGGAATTATTTCCTGGAACGCGCCATCGCCACCAATTTGGCTGGCTACCTTTTGCCCTATCCAGAACTCGCCC
>JBIIBL010000100.1:0-5926 GCA_044239425.1 Crocinitomicaceae bacterium
CGTTTTAGAAGGCGCTCAAGAAATTGTAGACGTACTCGCCGAATACGAAGAGATTAACAATGCTTTTATGGATGAAGACGTCATGTCTGACCCCGACAAAATGGACAAACTTATTGCTCGTCAAGGCGAAGTTCAGGACAAAATAGACGCACTAGACGCCTGGGAGCTCGATACCAAAATTGAGCGCGCCATGGACGCCTTGCGCTGTCCTCCAGACGAGCAGCTCATTGGGACACTTTCAGGTGGAGAGCGCCGCAGAGTTGCGCTTTGTCGCTTGCTCTTGCAAAACCCAGACGTTTTGTTGCTAGATGAGCCTACCAACCACCTAGATGCCGAATCCATCGATTGGTTAGAGCAGCACCTCCAACAATACAAAGGAACCGTAATTGCCGTTACCCACGACCGCTACTTCCTAGACAACGTTGCCGGCTGGATCCTCGAACTAGACCGCGGCGAAGGCATTCCTTGGAAAGGAAACTACACCTCTTGGCTTGAACAAAAAGGGAAGCGTTTGCAAGAAGAAGAAAAAACCGAATCCAAACGCCAAAAAATGCTAGCCCGCGAGCTCGAATGGGTGCGCATGAACCCCAAAGCGCGCCAGGCCAAAAGCAAAGCACGTTTACAGAACTACGACAAAATGTTGTCTGCCGATGCCCGTGAAAAAGAAGCCAAGCTCGAAATGCCTATTCCAAATGGTCCGCGCTTGGGCAACAACGTCATTGACGCCCTACATGTCGGCAAGGCTTTCGGCGATAAACTCCTCTACGACGACCTCAACTTCAAATTGCCACCTGCTGGTATCGTGGGTATCATCGGGCCAAACGGCGCCGGCAAGACCACCATTTTCAAAATGATCATGTCAGAACTTTCGCCCGACAACGGCGAGTTTACCGTTGGCGACACCGTTAAAATTGGGTACGTTGACCAAAGCCACAAGGACATCCATCCAGACAAAACTGTCTTTGATGTCGTGTCCAATGGCCTCGAATACGTCGAGGTGGGCAACGATAAAATCAATGCCCGTGCCTATTTGTCCAAGTTTAATTTCAATGGTTCAGACCAAAACAAAAAAGTCGGTATCCTCTCCGGCGGAGAGCGCAACCGCTTACATTTGGCCATGACCCTCAAGACCGAAGCCAACGTGCTTTTGCTCGATGAGCCTACCAACGACATCGATGTCAACACCCTTCGTGCACTCGAAGAAGGCATAGAAAACTTTGCAGGTTGTGCGGTAGTCATTTCTCACGACCGTTGGTTTTTAGATCGCATCTGTACGCACATCCTTGCCTTCGAAGGCGATTCTCAAGTGTATTGGTTCGAAGGTTCTTATTCAGAGTACGAAGAAAACCGCAAAAAACGCCTCGGCGACTCCGGCCCTAAGCGCATTCGCTACAGAAGTCTGAGTTAATGACAACTCCGTTGTCTCCAACGGGAACTTGTTTTTTGAATCGTATCTTCATCGGAGTTTTTGGTTTTTGAATTAGCTTCCAATTTCAACTGACTTAAATCGGGCTGCCCTGCGTCCACCCATGCCGTGTACCACACACTACTCACCATAAGGATAGCTGCGCGCAAGCGGCGTTCCACCATTCCGTTAAGGCTTTTGTGATACGCTTCGCAGAATTTTCTTGCGTAAACTTTCGTGAGGGTGCTGCCACGCTGCTCGTAGGCATACTTTTCACTCAAACCAATTTCGGTACTAACTTTTTTTTCAAATTTTAAGACGGAATCTAGTGCCATATGAGAAGCCCTAACAGCGGCCCAAATTTCTTTTTGGACAGAAGGGAGGTATTTGGCTTTGCCAATCCAATAGTTGTAGTTTTCGGCCTGAAGTTCAATTAAGCGGCTTTCCCAGAGGCCATGGATGCCGTACTGATTGGTGAGCTGCCCATTGTAGTTCTCAGTGGTGTGCAGTGGCACATGCGCATCGGCAATGTAGTGGCCAATTTCAGCTGCATATTTCAAGACAAGCGAAAGGTTTTGCTCTTCAAAAGCTTTCTGCAAGCGGTATTTCATGCGTACCACATGCCAAGGTACAATGCCATAAGCCTGCAGCGAGTCTTCGGTGTGGCAATCCACGGCTTCTTGCCAATTTTGAGGAAGGTTCCAAAAGGGGTCTTGTCCTTTTGTATAGTAATGATCGAGGTCAATGTAGTGGCGCGCGGCTTCCTGCTGCACTGCATAACGGCGTTGGTCAGGAGCAACGGCTTGGCTTACGATATAGGGGAGGTGCTGCATGAAAACCGCCTGCAACTCAGCGGGTAATAAATAAACTGCGAATTCATTGATACGCTGATGACCTGCAAAGCCCCAAGAAGCGGCTTGTTTGGTTTGGCTGCGCGTAAAAAGCAGCCCTAAGAAGAGCAGGGTTAGAACTAGTTTAAGCCTCGTGTAATTGAATAAGTTTGCCATCTTTCAGTATTGGAATGACCTCCGTTTGATTTGGAGTAAGGCAATACTTGATGTCTTCGTTGAGGTTCAGGTTTTTAAGCCTGCGGCGATGCGAACTCGACTTGAGGTAACCAAGGAAATTGTCCTTGGCCGAAAGGTATAAATACTTGGCAGCAATAGAGGAGTCTTCGTCGGAAATGTAGTTGCCTGTTCCGATTAAATACTGACAAATTGCTCCTGCACAGATGGTGTCTTCTAGGTTAAATTTATCTTGCCAGCCCGAACAAAGGCAAAGTACATTCTTGTTCTGCTTCTCTAACCATTTGCAAAGCGCGTCTAGATTTAAAAATGCGCCAACCACTACTGTTTCGGCGTCTTTGGCTACGTCTAAGGATTTGGTTCCGTTAGTGGTGGTGAGCACGACGTCTTTTCCTTTGAAATCTTCGCGCATATAAGAGAAAGGAGAGTTTCCGAAATCAAAGCCCTCAACAATTTGGCCTTTGCGCTCAGCACCAGCTAAGTAGCCTTTCTGCTTGTAGGCCCAAGCTTCTTCTACGGTAGGTACAGGAATAATAGAGTTGATGCCGTTGTCAAACGCTGCGCAAATGGCTGAGGTGGCGCGCAAAACGTCAATCACAACTACAATTTCGAATTCATCTTTATAGTAGGTGTATTCGCCTGGCGTAAAACAAACCTCTACGTGCTTTCTTGTATCCATGCGGCAAATTTACAATTTTTCAAAAGAACAATAAAAAAGGGGAGCCGAAGCCCCCCTTTCAAAATCAAGTTGTCAATTCAGCTTAGAATCTCCAACCAATACGAACTGAACCGTGTGCAGCACCGATATTGGTGTAAGACATAGAGCTTTGTGGTTCAAAACCAGCTGGATTGCCCATAACGGTTACATTTGTTGCATCGTTGTTGACACTTGTGCTTGTTAGGTTCATTTCAAGTCCTAGATAAAGGTTGTTAGCTACGTAGTAGTCAAAACCTGCGCCTATTCCCCAGCCAAAAGAGCTGTAGCCGCCTGTAATGCTTGCGTCGGTAATAACCGCGCTGTAGGCTGAGCCATCTGAATTTGCCCATGTTTCTTCATAAGAACCTTGTCCGAAGCTGATGCCCGCAGAAAAATATGGAGACATTTTATCAGTTCCAGTTAAATGGTATTCAGCACCTAAACCTAAATTCCATTGACTACGTGCGATATCAACCGTACCTGTTTCACCAGTACCATCTGGATTAGCATAATACGTGTAGGATTCAGTACTTGGTGTATTAACAACCGAAGAACCGTCGCCGCCAAAACCGAATTGTACGCGTGCTGCAATGTTGTCCGTAGCAAAATAACGCAAGCGAATAGAAGGTGCTGCAAAACTCATCCCGTCAGTGGTGTTGAGGTTAGCTAAACCTTCTAATGAATAGCGTGCGTCATCAGCTGCAGGCTTTTGAGCAAACAAAGAACCTGTCAATGTTAAAGCTCCAACGAAAATCATTAATTTTTTCATAGTTGTTTGTTTTAATTGGTTTAGCCGAATGTACGCAATCGTTTTCTTAAAAGTTTCAAAAAAAGATAAACAAATGACGGTTGATAAAATAGAATAGAGCCTTGTTTAGATGTTGAAGCTCAATAAAATAGCAGCTTTTACGCCTCGGTTTCACCCTTTTTTTCCTGCTCTAATTGGAATTGATACATGTCGTAATAGGCGCCTTTCTGCGAAAGTAAAGCTTCGTGGGTGCCGGATTCGATGATGCGGCCTTGATCGAGGACAATAATATTGGTGGCATTTCGAATGGAGGAGATGCGGTGCGATACGATAATAGTGGCGCGTGTGGCAGCTTCTTTTTGGAGTTCGTCTAAGATGATTTCTTCGGTTTCGGTATCAACAGCGCTAAGGCAGTCGTCTAAAATCAGGAGTTCAGGTTTTCTGAGGAGTGCACGTGCAATAGAGATGCGTTGTTTTTGTCCGCCGCTCAGATTGACACCGCGTTCGCCAAGTATGGTTTGGAAGCCATCTTGAAAATCTTGAATGTTGTGCAATACGTGGGCTTTTTTGCAGGCCGCTTCGAGTTCTTCCGTGCTGAGCTCCTTTTGCTCTACACCGAATTTGAGGTTGTTGGCAATGGTGTCTGAAAATAGAAAGACGTCTTGGGGCACCAAGCCAATTTTGTGTCGGTAGTTTTGAAGGCTGTAGTAGGGGAGTGCTTTTGAATCAATACTAATTTGACCTGTTGTGGGGTCAAAATGGCGTGCGAGTAAACTGCAAATTGTTGATTTTCCGGAACCTGTTGCACCGATAATTGCAAGTGTTTGTCCTCTTTGTATTCCAAAAGATATATTTTGCAAGACGCTGGTGTCGCTTCCTGGATATGCAAAGTTGACGTTTTCAAATTGGAGTCCGTTTTCAAGTGGGCAAGGCTCGATGGAAAGGTCTTCAATTTGAGGTTTGCGCAATAAAAACTCATTGATGCGTTGTTGCGATGCGGCTGCGCGTTGGATGATCGATGAAATCCAGCCAAGGCTTGCAAACGGCCAGGTAAGATTGGTCACGTACATAATAAAAGCAACAATACCACCAACAGTCATTTTCTTTTCAAAGGTGAGCAAGCCACCATAATAAATGGCAATCATGGAGCTCAGGCCAATTAAAAAGATAATGGTTGGGCTAAAAAATGCATTGACCAATACCAAGCGCATGCTTTGTTTTTTGTAGCGTTCAGCTGAAGCACTTACTTTTTCAGTGATTTGTTCTTCGCGTTGATAGGCTTTAATGATGCGAATTCCTGCAAAAGACTCTTGCGCTAGCGTACTGAGAAACGATTGTTCTTTTTGCACTTCTAAGCTCATTTTGTTCATTGTGGAAGACACCTTGTAAATGAGGACACTCATGATTGGAAGGGGTAGCAACACAAAAACGGTGAGGCTTGGTGAAATAGTGATCATTTTACCGACAATCAAAATAAAACTCACTACCAAATTGATGGTGTACATAATGCCAGGCCCTGTATACATGCGCACGAGTCCGACATCTTCAGAAATGCGGTTCATGAGGTCACCGGTGGCATTTTGCTTGTAGAAGCTCTGATCTAGAGCTTGGTATTGTCCGTAGATTTCTTTTTTGAGGTCGAATTCGATGTAGCGCGACATCACGATGATGGTTTGGCGCATTAAGAATAAAAAGAAGCCCTTAAGTAAGGAGAAGCCCATGTAAATGGCGCCGAGCTCGAGGGCCAGCCATAGATAGTTGGTGGGTTGATTGATTTGCTCCTGAAATTGGTCGATGGCCGAGCTAAAAAAAGCGGGCATTTGAACGCCAAAATAATTGCTCACCACCGTAAATAGAATCCCGAACAGGAAACGCCACTTGTACTTTACAAAGTATTTATTGATGTAACGGAGGGACTTCATGGTTTTTTTCTACTTTTGCGGAGTTATTTGCGCTTGTAAAGTTAAGCCAAATAAGAATTAGTGAACGAACTCATTTCAAAAACATGTCTGATCTGACAGTATCTCCTTTGGTCGATTCATCCTTGAATC
>JBIIBL010000111.1:0-4485 GCA_044239425.1 Crocinitomicaceae bacterium
AATCCGACAATTGTAAATATTTTCAATAGCACTGAAAAGAAAGGTACATTTTTGCGCTGGTTTGGGTCCAAAAGCCATTGCTTTGTTCCCCTCAAAAACAACTAGGACGCCGTCACGGGAATAATAACAAATTTCTTTGCGATAGATGATTTGCTGTTTTTGATAGCTCATCAAAATCAATGCGCTCAAAAACAGCATCTTGAGCTTTTGTTTCGACAAATCAAGCCAACCGTAAAACCAACAAAAAGTGAGCAACCAAAGAAGTAAAACCCACCAAAATGGCAAGTCAAAGCCTTTTGCTATTGCACCTGGCGCCTCGCTAAAAAAGCGCATGATGTCCAGCATCCATTGAATACAAGTTTCCAAAACAAAAGCACTCAAGTGATCTACAAACGGCAGCAGTTGCAACACAGGAAAAAACATACCCAAGATCAAAATAAAGCTCGAGAGGCTCATGAGGCAAAGATTAGCTAATTGCGCATAATTCGGATACAAATGAAAGTGATACAAACTCAATGGGAGGGTGGTGAGTGTGGCTGCAAGTCCGAGGGCGGTGCCGTCCCAAAGTTGTTGTGCAATGCGCCATTTGAATAGCATCCAGTCTTTGATGAGTTCGTAATAAAGGTAAATACCAAGCATGGCTAAATATGACAACTGAAAACCGAGATCAAACAAGTAAAGCGGATCGTAGAGCAGCAGACAAAAAGCGGAAAAGAAAAGGGCATTCAGGTTGCTGATTTGCCTGCCCGAAAGTTGGCTGAGCAAGAGCACACTAAACATAAAAACACTGCGCAGCACCGATGCAGATAGCCCAGTTAAAATGGCGTAATACCAAACGACGAGTACCACCAAAAATAAGGCTTGCTTGCGACTTACCCATCTTGAAAACAAGGCCAAAACTTTCAGCAATGCCAAGATGAGCAAACCAATGTGCATGCCAGAAACCGCTAAAATATGCATGGCACCTGTGGCTAAAAAATATGACCTAAGTTCTTGGTCTATGCCATCTCTTTCTCCGATAATGAGCGCCCGGGCAATTGCGGCTGCTTTTGGGCTCAGGGCCTTCGAAAAAAGCGCGGACAACTTAGTTTTGATGTGAAATAAACTGGACTTAAAACCCAAGCCTTCGACTTTTGCTGGACCCAAGACTTTGATGGCTGAGCTATCGATGAAAACGCGGTGACTGATTTGTTGCAGTTGGTAATACCGCTCTTGGTCAAAGGCACCAGGGTAGATATCGTTTTGGATGTGTTCAGGCTTACATCGCAAAGCATAGATTTGGTTCAGGTCAATTGGTAAGCTATCTTTTAAGTAGAGCAGCAGACGTAGTTTGGTTCTTCTTTTGTTTTGCATAAAGTAGAAGTCGCCAATTAACTTTTGGATACCCTTTTTGAGTTCCGAAGATTGGATTTTGAAGATTCCGGTACATTCATTATTCAGTTGAAGGTGTTTGAATTGACTGAATTGGCTTTGTGCAGAGAACATGAGCCAAAAGCCGAGTGCAAAAAAGAGCAGTAAGATTCCGATTTGTCTGGTTCGAGAAAGCAAGAGCAAGCCAAAGCCAAGCGCACTCAAAATTTTCAAAAAAAAGAGAGAAGCCTCCGTTAAATTACGGTAATCGGCCAGATAGAGACCAAGAATAAATGGCAATAATACGAGCATGAAATGCCATTGATGTTTGAGCATTTCTTCTTTCGAAGTGTTGTTCATTAGCGAGATTTAGAGGTAGAATTTTCCCGCTTTGAACTTGATTTTTTCGGTGAGTAAATGGGGGCGAATGAGCGGCTCTAGTTCCGCTTTTGAACATAGAAATTGCGCCTCGAGTTGGTCTATACTTTTAGCTTCTTGTAAAAAGGCAAATAAGGCCTCTTCGCTCAAGGTGCGTGGCAAACAAACATCGCAGGTGCCACATGGGGTAATTTGCTGACCAAAGTAGGTGATGAGTTGCTGGGCACGGCAAATACGCGTCTGGCAATACTGCTGCATGGCGCTGAGTTTATCCTGAGCAGCATTTTTGCGTTCGAGGTAAATACTTGGCTTGAGGTTCAGGTAAGACTCCGGCAATCTTTCGATGCTGAAATGCAGCAAAGGAAGATTGCTTTTCTTAGTAAGTTCGATAATGCCGTTTTTTTGCATGAAGTCTAGTTGTTCTTCAAAACGTTTGGCGGTCGATTTTAGTCTTTGCAAGATTTTGTCTTCGTGCAGAATGGTCATTTGGTCAAAAATACCGGGATAACTCCGCACAAGGGTGGCGCAAAGTTGGTAATAGGCTTCGTGCTGGATTTGGAAGTTGTACAGCACCTCGTTGTTGACAATAAACTGCAAACGCGTAGGCTGGTAGAAGCCTTCGGACAAACTGAAGTTGCCGTTTTGCTCTAGAATTTTCAAGGAAAAATAGACTTCGTCGTCGGGTAGATCAAAAGTTTTGCAAAAGGTTTTGAGGTCGAAGGGGTAGGTTTCGTCTTTGCCGGCGCCAATGGCGATTTTGAGGTAGTTGCAAATGGCGCGGTATACGAATATAACGCGCTCGGCACTCGGGAAACTTTTGTCGAGTTGGCGCTGCATTTGCGGGAAGTCTTGGGGTTCGTGGAACAACAAAGCATAAGCGGGCAAGCCGTCTCTGCCGCCCCGACCCGCTTCCTGGAAATACGCTTCTGGAGAATTGGGTATTTCGTAATGCAGTACAAAGCGAACGTTTGGTTTGTCAATACCCATACCGAAGGCGTTAGTAGCTACCATGATTTGGTTTTTGTCGCTGAGCCAATCTTGGAGCATTTGGCTCCTTTGGTCGGCACTTAGGCCACCGTGGTAAATGCCGCAGCGCAGGCCATTAGCTAAGAGCACCCTTGCCACTTCTTTTACCGATCTTCTGGTCTGGCAATACACAATTCCGGTGCCGTTTTCGCGCTTGCAAATAGCTAGAATTTCTTGCATTTTGTTGTTAGCAGGCCTCACTAAATAAGAGAGGTTGTCTCGGGCAAACGTCGATTCGATGATGTGCGCCTTGGGCATTTCGAGCTGCACAAGGATATCTTGCTGCACCGCTTTGGTTGCCGTTGCAGTAAGCGCTAAAATGGGCACTTCTGGTTGTAGTTGGCGAAGTTTGGCAATTTGTCTAAAGGATGGTCGGAAGTCGTGGCCCCATTCCGAAATACAGTGCGCTTCATCTACTACCAAAAGCGAAATTTTCATACGTTTGAAACGCTCAATGAACAGCGCTGACTGAATTCTTTCGGGCGAAGTATATAAAAAATCGAGGCCGCCAAAGCGGGCGTTATCTAAAATTTGATCGATTTCTCGGTAGGGCAGCCCACTCGTTAGCGCTTTGGCGCGCAGCCCTCTTTTTTGTAGGTTTTCTACCTGATCTTGCATAAGAGCAATGAGTGGAGAGATGACCAAACAAAGACCTTCTCGCTGAACACCAGGCACTTGAAAACAAATAGATTTGCCACCACCAGTTGGTAACAAAGCCAAAGTGTCTTGACCTTCGAGAGCTGCTTTTACAATTGGCTCCTGACTTGGTCTGAATGCAGCAAAGCCCCAATGTTTTTGGAGTAAGTCAAGGGCTTGTGTGAAGGCGTGCATCATACAAAGTTAAGGAATGCTTTTAATAAGGTCAATAAGTTGTGTGCTCCATGATTTAGCTGTATATTCGCGCATCAATTAACATGCTTATGTCTGGAGTTTCCTTACAATTTCCTATCACACCCAACACCGATAGCCATTTGTCAGCCATAAACTGGGATAACCTCCCATTTGGTAAAATCTTTTCTGACCACATGTTCGTGATGGAATATGCCGATGGCGCTTGGCAACAAGGAGAAATCCTTCCTTTTGGCCCCATCGCCATGCATCCAGCGATGTCTGCCATTCACTATGGACAGTCTATATTCGAAGGCATGAAAGCTTACCGCAATGATCACAACGAAGTTGTGTTGTTTCGCCCAGAGCTCAATGCGCGCCGTTTTTCAGAATCTGCAGCACGCATGTGCATGCCCGAAATACCAGAAGAACTTTTCTTAGCTGCAGTCAAACAACTCGTTGCGCAAGACGCAGGTTGGGTCACCAACAAACCAGGTTACGCATTATACATTCGTCCGTTTATGTTTGCCACCGATGAATTCGTCGGTATCAAACCTTCTGACAACTATAAATTTGTCATCATCACATCGCCCGTTGGCGCTTATTACGCAGAGCCGGTTCGCGTTAAAATCGAAGAACACTACACCCGCGCTGCAGTAGGTGGTGTTGGCCGCGCCAAAGCTGCAGGCAACTACGGCGCTTCTTTGTTTCCAGCCAAACAAGCCCAGCAGGAAGGCTTCCACCAATTGGTCTGGACCGACGCCAAAACCCACACTTTCATCGAAGAGTCTGGTACCATGAACATCATGTTCGTGATCAATAACACGCTTATTACACCATCCGAAGACGCCGATACCATTTTGCGCGGAACCACCAAAAGAACTGTTTTGGAAGTTGCTGCCT
>JBIIBL010000078.1:0-9371 GCA_044239425.1 Crocinitomicaceae bacterium
AAATTGGACCACAATGATAGGGGCTGGAACAGGTCAAGTGGAGCTCTCACCAACAGCATTTTTAGTTTCAGACTGCTACGATATTTACCTGGCAGGTTGGGGTGGGCAGCTCAATCAGCTCTATGGGCAAGCGGCCTTTTCAACCACCAATAACTTTCCCGTCACACTCGACGCTTATCAACTCAACACCAACGGTTCAAATTTTTACGTGGCTGTGCTCGATCAGGATGCTAGTGCGCTTAAATATGCCACCTTTATGGGCGGCATCAACAGCAGTTCTAACCACGTCGATGGTGGTACGTCCCGCTTTGACAACCAAGGCAGAATCTACCATGCTGTTTGCGGAGGATGCGGTGGTAATGATTTTGGTTTTACGAGTACGCCAGGCTCTTGGTCACCTACCAACCAAAGTTCCAATTGTAATTTAGCTTGTTTTAAATTTGAACTCAGTACCATTGAAGCTATTGCTGCTCAACCCGCTCCACTCATTTGTATTCCACAAAACGTATTTTTTGACAATAATTCACTAAACGCTAATTCATTTTTCTGGGACTTCGGAGATGGAAACACCTCCACCGCCTATGAGCCTATACATGCATATGTAACACCCGGCACCTACGATGTCTTGCTTGTTGCTTTCGATTCAACAGGTTGTTTCACTCCAGATTCTGTGACCATCACATTAGTCATCGGGGGGTTTACAGCAGGTGCTATACAACCTTCTGCAAGCATCTGCCCTGGCGACTCCTATCAATTAGAAGCTTATGGTGGTAGTAGCTATACATGGTCGCCTGCAAATGTATTAGATAATCCAAGTAGCCCAACACCTACTGCCACAGTTCTTACAACCACCACATTCTCTGTTATTGTTGCCGATTCTTGTGGTTCAGACACCCTTCAAATCACACTTAACGTCAATGCTCCAACCATAACGCTGCCCAATGACACCACCATTTGTATTGGCGAAAGTGTCAATATTGATGCCATTGCAACCGGAACCATAAGTTGGTCGCCAGGTAACTTTCTCAATACAACAAGTGGCGCTAGCGTCATTTCTACCCCTCAGAATAACATTACCTACACTGCAACCGCTACTTCAACCAATGGTTGTACAGCTCAGGACTCTATCAGCATAATTGTTTTCAATAATCCACCTGCTCCTCAGCTCATTGACAGCGTTTCGCTCTGCTACGGAACCTCCATGCCACTCACTGCATCCGGAGGCACGAGCTACTTTTGGTATCCGAGTAATAACTTAATTGGAGCAAACAACCCCACAGTTCAAATCAATCCGCTTGTTGGTCAGTACTATTTTGTAGATGTCACCAATAGTTGTGGTACTGAAACAGATTCTGTTTGGGTGTCTATCCTTACCGCACAAATTTGGGCTGGTAACGACACTATTGTTTGCCCAGGACGGCCAGCCAGCTTGTGGGCTAGTGGCGCGCTCTATTACGAATGGAGCCCAAGCGCGAATGGCTCAAGTGCTAATGGCGCTCAAGTATCCGTACTGCCTCCATACAATACAACTTACATGGTCATTGGTACAGATGCACAAGGTTGTCAAGATAGTGCTTATGTACAAGTTAATTTGTTTCAGCCAGCTTTTGTGAATGCAGGCCCAGATATTTATGCGATTCAGGGCGACATCATTCAGCTTACAGCCGACCCTTCAGGGCCGGGAGCGTTTTTATGGTCGCCACAAGATGAAGTCTCTTGCCCTACTTGTCAGTCTACGGAGGTGAGCCCCTATCAAAATGCCATCTATTCCATCTTTTTTACCGATCAGAATGGTTGCACAGCCCAAAGTCAAGTCAATATCTTCTTTGACCCCTTCTTTTATGTACCAAACACATTTACGCCCGATGGCGATATGTTTAATCAGTATTTCAGGGTTGTTGGTGGCAATTTCTTAGAGGTAGAAGTCAGCATCTATAACCGCTGGGGAGAACTCATCTACCAATTCACCGACCTCAAAGACTACTGGGACGGTACCTATAACTATCGTCCTTGCCAAGATGGCACCTACACCTGGAAAATCAAATACACCGATTACCTCAATCGAAAAGAAGTCCTGACTGGCCACGTCAATTTGCTGCGCTAAAGCAGATTTGCCGTAACTTTGAAGCATGTCCATACAAATACAAGCCTTTGCTTTTAATGCTTTTCAAGAAAACACTTTTGTAGTCTCCGATGGCCAAGATGCCGTTATTTTTGACCCCGGTTGCTATACCAAACAAGAAGAAGCCGAACTCTTCGAATATATCAATACCAATGGACTTGAGGTAAAAGCAATTCTGTTTACGCATGCGCATATTGACCATATCTTAGGTGCTTCCTATTGTCAGCAAGCTTTTGCAGCACCGGCCTATCTGCATGCTTCAGACCACTCCACCTGGACTTCCGTCAAGAGCTACGCACATGTCTATGGTTTTGAAAATTATAAAGAAACAGAGGTCCCAACTCACCTCCTTGCTGACCAACAAGAATTACAGTTTGGAAAGCTCTCTTTCAAAGTTTACCATACCCCGGGCCATGCGCCTGGCCATGTTGTTTTCCATCACAACAGCGGTTTTGTCATCAACGGTGATGTCTTATTCAAAGGAAGTTTTGGACGCGTTGACTTGCCGGGCGGAGATCTCGAAACCCTGAAAAAAAGTATTTTTGAAGTCATGTTCAAATTTCCAGAGCAAACTGTCGTTTATTGTGGACACGGACCATCTACCTCAATTGGTCAAGAAAAACAAACCAATTATATCCTCGAATTCTAGTATGCGCATTGGCATTAATACCAGATCCTTACTTGGCCAAAAAATGGAAGGCTTTGGTAATTACACGCTAGAAATTGTCAAGCGACTAACAATTGCTCACCCCGAACACACCTTTGTTTGCTACTTTGACCGCCCAGTAGATCCTCAATTTAGTTTTGGAACAAATGTCATTTGCAAAACTATATTTCCACCTACCAGACATCCATTTTTATATGTCATTTGGTTTCAGTGGCGCTTAAAACAAGCCATTCAAAAAGACCAACTCGATGTTTTTTGGTCACCCGACGGAATGTTTCCTCTCGGAATCAAAACACCAGTACTTGCCACCATCCACGACCTCAATTTTGAACACTTTCCGCAAGACCTCCCCAAATGGGTAGCCTGGTACTACAAAAAGTATTTCCCTCGTTTTGCCAAAACTGCTAATCAAATTGTCACGGTATCTGAGACCACCAAACAAGACATCATCTCTAGTTATCAAATTCCTGCAGAAAAGATCAGTGTCATCTACAATGGGGTCAATACTAAATATAAACCTCTTACAGTTCAAGAAAAAGAAACTGTTCAACAGCAATTAGGTTTCAAAGAGCCATACTTCCTTTTTGTTGGGTCGCTGCACCCCCGAAAAAACATTCATCGCTTACTGCAAGCATTTCAATTGTACGCGCAATCAGAGGCCACGTATCAACTTGTTATTGTAGGAGCTGCCATGTGGAAAGACCAGACCTTTGAAATTGAATCTGTGCTGGCCAAACGCATCCATTTTAAAGGTCACATTCAAACTGAGTCACTTGCTGCAATAATGGCAGCTGCTGCTGTGTTTGTTTATGTGCCCTATTTTGAAGGATTTGGCATGCCACTAGCCGAAGCAATGGCCACACAAACACCAATTATTGCAGGAGATAAAAGTTGTTTACCAGAGATCGCCGCTGACGCCGCGCTGTATGTGGATCCTTTTGATGTGGAAGCGATCGCCAAAGCAATGGTACAATTGAAAAATGATGTAGCTTTGCAAACCCAATTAATTGAAAGCGGAAAGCAACGTGTTTTGGCCTTTGATTGGGACCACGCCGCCAAAAAAATTTGGCTAGAAATACAACAATTGGTCTCGTAGTTCAACGGATAGAATAAGCGTTTCCTAAACGTTTGATCCAGGTTCGATTCCTGGCGAGACCACTACTTACTTCTCCAGTAAAGTCACCAACAACTTATCAATTCGAGGACCGTCTTTATCGACGACCTCTAGCTGTAACTGTTCAACAATTAGCTTGTCGCCTACTTCTGGAATTTCGTTTTTGTGTGAGATAAACAAGCCCGCAACCGTGGCATAGGTATTTTGTTCGTCCGTAACGAGCACATCGAAATACTTTTCAAAGTCAAAAATGGAATACTGACCATCGACAAACCAGGAATCGTCTGTTCTTTGTACAATTTTGTATTCGTCTTGGTAGTGTTCCGTGGATTCCCCAACGAGGGCGTCAAGCATGTCGTCCATTGTAATGATTCCTTGAACTGAACCGTATTCATCTACTACAATTCCGTAGTGATTACCTTCATTCTTGAAAGACTCCAACACATGATACGCGCTTGTATTTTCATTGAAGTAGATAGGTTCTTTGATGTAATTGACTACCTTGAAATCTTGTTCGGTATGGCCACCAAATAAGTCCTTGAGTAAGATGATGCCCGTGATGTCATCGATGTCGTTGCTCGTTGAAACCGGATAAGCTGAATGTTTTTCCTCATCAATTTTCTGACGGATTTCTTGCCATGAATCTTCCTCCTTGAAAAAGACGACCTCGCTGCGGTGGGTCATTAAAGACTTGACTTTGCGGTCTCCTAATTCAAAAACGCGTTCTACAATGGAGTGTTCGATGTCTTGGATTTCACCGCCTTGGGCACTTTCCTTTAAAATCGATTTGATTTCTTCCTCTGAAACAGCTTGATCGGTAGAGTCGTTGAGGCCTAATACACGTACAATTAAGTTATTGGAAGCAGTGAGCAACCAAACGAATGGCCCGGTGAGCAAGGCTAATACTTGCATCGGAGCCGCCATGAAAGTGATGATTTTTTCAGGAAAAGCCATTCCGATGCGTTTTGGAACAAGCTCGCCAAGCACAATCGAAAAATAAGTGATGGTCACGACAATAAAGCCCGTGGCTAATTCTTGACTATATGGTTTGAGCGCGCTCACTTTGTCAAGTAAAGCCATGAAATCGTTAGTTAGGTTTTCACCTGAATAGACCCCTAATAAAATACCGATGAGCGTGATACCGATTTGAACTGTTGAAAGAAACCGAGTAGGATGTTCCGAAAGTTCAAGTGCCTTGCGTGCTTTTTTGTTTCCTCGTTTGCTGGCTTTTTCAAGCTTGTATTTTTTAGAGCTCACCAACGCCATTTCTGACATCGAAAAAACACCATTGATCAGCACTAAAAGAATGATAATGAGTAATTCCATAATACGAAATTACACAAATAAAAGGCGAGACTACCTTGGAACGGTTAGTTTCTTATAAATCGAGCTTATAAACATCGCAAAGTGTCGCGTTGTCCTTGAGAGTTACTTTCAAATCGCGAATCATGCCGTCATGTATATCGTAAACCCATCCATGGACATGCACTTCTTGTCCGCGCTCCCAGGCAGCCTGCACAATTGATGTTTTACCCAAATCTAAGACTTGCTCAAACACATTCAATTCTACAAAGCGGTCAAAACGTGCTGCCTCGTCGGTAATGGCATCGAGCTCTGGTCGGTGCAAACGATATACATCTTTGATATGACGGATCCAGTTGTCAATGAGCCCAACATGTTTATTCGTCATAGCAGTCTGAACGCCACCACAGCCATAATGACCACAAACGATAATATGTTTCACTTGCAACACATTGACGGCGTAGTCCAATACGGAGAGCATATTCATGTCGGAGTGCACCACCATATTGGCAATGTTACGATGTACAAAAACCTCTCCTGGCTCAGCACCGATAATTTCATTGGCTGGGACACGGCTATCTGCACAACCTATCCATAGCACAGGCGGCTTTTGACCTCTGGAAAGTTTTTTAAAATAATCAGGGTCTTTTGCAAGTTTTCCTGCCACCCATTTCTTATTATTATCGAGTAATTGGTTGTAAAAATTTTCCATTATAAATTGATAAAAATGATTTCTGGACGCCCTTCTTGTTCGGCGTTATGTTTAAATGCTTGTAATGCTTCTAGGACGTCGAGGTCTATGCTCTTTGTTCGGCTAGCATCAATGGTAATGCGTTTTAATTTATGGGCTTCAAGCGCTTCTAGTATGCCTCCCTTGTTTAAAAACGTAACTTCCTCTGATAAAATAAGTTTAAACCCATCGTTTGTTTCTTCCTTCGTAAAATGATTTTGGTAATTTCTTTTGAGTACATAAAAAATGGCTACTAAAATACCTATTGCGATACCTTTGAGTAAGTCTGTCAATAATACGGCAAGGATCGTCACAACAAAAGGAACGAACTGCGCCAAACCTTTTTGATACATCTCTATAAATAAAGACCACTTTGCAAGTTTATACCCAACCAACACGAGCACAGCGGCTAAAGCGGCCAAAGGAATCATGTTGAGAATCCCTCCAAGAAATAAAATGGAACTGATCAAAAGCAAACCATGAATGAAGGCGGAAAGTTTTGACTGACCACCTGCAGCGATATTTGCAGAACTTCTAACAATTACTTGTGTAATTGGCAAACCGCCAATAAGTCCACTCACCAAATTACCAATTCCCTGTGCTTTGAGCTCTCTATGCGGATTTGTTTTGTGTTTTTTTGGGTCTAACTTGTCAGTAGCTTCAACGCTCAGCAAGGTCTCTAGACTACCAACAATAGCAAGTGTCATGGCGATAACCCAAACCTTTGGATTGCCAAATTGCGTCCAATCGGGGGTATGAAAAATACTTTTGATTTGTTTCCAAGAATGTAAATCTGGTAATTGAACCAAATGCTTTCCACTAAGGTGAATATCTCCCGTAAAGAATTGATTGGCTGCAATTCCAAATAGAACCACCACCAATGCTCCGGGAATATAGGTCGACCAATTCTGTTTTTTGATCCATTTTGTATCAAATGCAAGCAGCAATAAAATGGCTATCAAACCGATGACTATAGCACCGGGTTCAAATGCATTTAAGGCATAAAAAAGCTCGCTAAATGTGTTGTGTCCATCGAACTGCCAGAAAGATTCATCGCCAAAAAAGTCCTGGTCATAACCCAATAAATGAGGTATTTCCTTTAAAATAAGTGTGATCCCGATAGCTGCTAGCATCCCTTTGATAACTGCAATTGGCACATAATTAGCTAGCATCCCAAAACCAATAAATGCAAGTACAAATTGAATAAGGCCAGCCAAAACTAACGCCAACAAAAAAGAATCGAAAGAACCTAATTCTTGTATGGCACCTAATACAATTGTAATGAGACCCGCTGCTGGGCCAGAAACACCGAGTCTAGAATTGGAAAGCAGCGCAACTACGGTTCCACCGATAATTCCCGCTAAAACACCTGTCATTACTGAAGGTAAGCCCCCCTGCCCTAAAACTGATGTAGAAGCTAATCCTATTCCAAGACAAAGCGGCAGTGCAACTAAAAAAACAACTAAGCCAGCAGGAAGGTCTTGCCTCCAACTATTGAAAAATTTTAACATATGATTTGATTAATGAAGAAAAGTGAAAAGCTACTTAATCAACAATCACACGGAGGCCTAAAAGACTGATTGATAAACCCAAGAAAAAGGTCAGCATTATAAGCTTTGAAATTACTTAGAGAAAGACCATTGTAAAATGAACAAAAAAAATCAGATTGGGCATCGAGCTTAATAATGTCAGCAAGAAACTTAAATTCAAATTCGTCGTCAGATTCTTCATTATCGGTACTTTCTTCTATGGCCAATTCTTGTAGGTCATAGTTGGGCAAAGGCAATACACTTCCCGACACTGCTTTGACCATAAAAAGCAGAATAAAAATATACAGAGATAACTTGCCTACTTTTGCCACAAGACAAATATAAGCAAAGTTTATACTCGTTATAAAAATATGTGCAGAAAGAGGATTAGATAACGTTAAGCTCTTTACCCACCTTCGTAAATGCGGCAATAGCCTTATCGAGATCTGCTTGGGTATGCGCAGCAGAAATTTGGGTGCGGATGCGCGCCTGTCCTTTAGCTACTACAGGATAAAAGAAACCAATCGCATAAACGCCTTCAGAAAGTAAACGATTGGCAAATTCTTGTGACAAAGCGGCGTCGTACAACATAATTGGAACGATTGGCGAACCCCCTGGTTTGATGTCAAAACCTGCGGCTACTATTCGGTCTTTGAAATAGGCTGTATTCGCCTCTAAACGGTCGCGCAATTCTGTAGTTGCACTCAGTAAATCGAAAACTTTAATAGAGGCCCCAACAATAGCAGGAGACAGTGAGTTAGAGAACAAATAAGGGCGTGAACGCTGACGCAGCATTTCAATCACTTCTTTCTTGCCGGTAGTATAACCGCCCATTGCGCCACCTAGTGCTTTACCAAGTGTCCCTGTGATGATGTCTACTTTATCCATGACACCAAAATGTTCAGGAACGCCACGTCCTGTTTTACCAATAAAACCTGCCGAATGGCATTCGTCAGTCATGACCATTGCGTCATATTTATCAGCTAAGGCGCATATCTCATCCATTTTAGCGAGGTCGCCATCCATAGAAAATACACCGTCTGTTACAATAATGCGGTGACGCTGTGCCTGTGCAGCCTGTAATTGTGCTTCGAGGTCAGCCATGTCAGAATGCTTATAGCGGTAACGAGCTGCCTTACACAAACGAATTCCGTCAATAATTGAGGCATGGTTAAGTTCATCAGAAATGATCGCATCTTCTTCTGTAAACAGCGGTTCAAAAACACCCCCATTGGCATCAAATGCAGCGGCATACAAAATGGTATCTTCTGTGCCATAGAATTCCGCTATTTTCCTTTCGAGTGTCTTATGAATATCTTGCGTTCCACAAATGAAACGAACTGAAGACATACCGTAGCCATGTGTATCTAAGGCATCTTTGGCTGCTGCTACCACTTCAGGATGAGAAGACAAACCTAAGTAGTTGTTGGCACACATGATCACCACTTCTTCACCGGTACTAACGGTTACGTTTGCCCCTTGTGGACTTATAATGATGCGCTCTTTTTTTAATAAGCCATTTGCTTCAATTTGTGCCAATTCTGCAGCAAGATGTCCTTGAATTTTACCGTACATTAGGAATTAATTTTTTTTGAAATCAGTTGAAATAATAGTTTTGCTTCTTTTTCATTGAGTTTTCTGCCAAAACGAACTTTTTGATGGAAGTAATCAAACTCAAATCTTTCTCCGCCATTTATCCAAGGCGAACTTTCCCAAATGGCCTGAAAACTTCCTTCTTTTGGTATTTCAAACCTTAGGTTCTTGATATTGTCAAAGTAATAAGGAACGGTTTTACCAAAACTTAAAAATGACTTTTTAAGATAAAAAGCATCATTGCTAATTTTAATATACTCTTGACCTCGTAAATTCCAAAAAAAACTCATGGTAACGCGCCAAGCATAATAAAG
>JBIIBL010000067.1:0-12320 GCA_044239425.1 Crocinitomicaceae bacterium
AGCCAAAAAACAAGAAAAATCCAAAGAATAAGTTTCTCCTGCTCTTTGATACGCATGACATTTAAAGCCCAAATAACGGTGCCCCCAATGGCGTACCACATGCCGAGCCAAGCGCCCATAACTGCAGAGATCCATGCGTTTTTTGAAGGATCAATAACAATTGTTGTTTTGTCCTTTTGGTCGTTGAAACTAATTCTGTTGCCTATCCACTTCACAATACAAAAATAAACGAAAAAAGCCCCGCTTTTCAGCGAGGCTTTTAGAATTTGATATTTTTAGAAATGCCAGAGGTCGTGTTCCCAATCTCTGATATTTTCTTTCACTCTTTCAGATTCATATAAAGCATCTACGCCAAATTTGTAATCCTCGATTTCGCGGTCAAACTTGTCAGATACGCGATAAATGATTGAAGTAAATTTGCGCTTCCAGAAGAGGTCGTCAAATGACATCCATTGTGCATCGTTCTTGTCATTATAGACATAGTAGTTAACGATAACGTTGCGCAATTCATCAAAATACAACCAGAACATTTCGCGTTCTTCAACACGGCCTTCGTATAGTTCGAATTCATTTGAAGAACCACTGAATAAATATGGCTTTCCAATATTATCGTAAACTAAAAGCTCCCCTCTTAAAGCTGCTTCACCTTCTTCAGGCTCCACATAAGTGTAGCGAGCTACAGGAGCAATAGAAATGATGCGTTTGTCAAGGATAGAACGTTCTTTGTCGAAATACCAATCTTCTTTAATGTGATAAGCCACAATATTATTTGAAGGTACCCACATCGAAATAGCGTCTTTTCTTACTGGAGAATTCACTGAAGAGAAATCCCACCATTCTTGAAGTTTTTCTTGATCGATCCCCATCAATTCTTCGTAGTCTGAATCAGAACGCAAACTATCCAAGTATTCTTGTAAGGATTGGTTTGTTTTGATGATATCCATGGTATCTTCAGACAATGGTCTGTAGATTCTTAATTTAGGACCTAAACCGCCAGAAGCAAAAATACCATTGATATCACTTCGGTATTTTTTTACTTCAAAATAGTCATTCTGACCTTGACGCTGAATTGGATATTTTAAACTGTATCCATCTTCTGCATCTGGATAAAACTCGCTTGCAACTCTGTAGACCGTGAGGTCTCCGAGGAAAACATGTCGCATAATGACTGTCCATAAAGACCATCGTGATTGACTTTTGTTCCAAGTTGGATCATCGATTTCACTTGCATTTCCTGGGCGATATGCAGAACCTGTAGATAGCGTACCGTCAAATGCATCGTAAGGAAGAAAAATGTCGTGGTTCATTTTTTCACGTGCATCAATTCTAGAAAACACGCGTTTTTGCCAAGCTACATCGTTCGCTCTCACGTATTCGTACTCAACTTTTGCACGAACAGGTACTTCATCCTGAATAGCTACGCCATCAATAACACCACCAGGTAGCGTGTTGTATGGACCACGTTGTGGACGATCTTGTGCTTGAACTGCAAATGTCAAAACACTTAGTAATACCAACAATACATTTTTCATAATCCTTGTTTTTATCAATTATGGAGTCACTTTCAAGACACCTGAAGCAATCTCGGGGCTACCACCAGTTCTCTTGTAGGTTACGTCAATTGCAACACGTTTACCAGCTTTAATTTTGGCAATTGCTGCTGCAGGAACGCGGTCACCAGAGAAGGTAATTTCTTCGTTGCCTAAGATTACTGAGCCTCCGATTACTTGGAAGGTAACACCTGTAAATGGACTGTCCGCTCCCAATGAAACTACTGCTTTGAAACCTGTAGTTTTGGAAATGGTTGTTCCTTGTAACTGCGCTTTAGGGAAAGGTTTCACTTTGTACTTGAACTTACCAAAAGATTTAGATTTTCCATCTTTATCTTTTCCGTTTAATCCGATAGTGACAAATTTAGAAGAACCTGTTACGTTAACGTAATAGCCGTCGTAACGATTTCCGTCTGCGTCGGTCCAAGAAGCTTTAGTTGCTGTGCCGCCTTCTACAGTGATCGAAGAGCTCACAGCACCCGCTACAACAGGAACTACTTTGTTATTCCAACCTTTATAAAGTACACTCATTTCTGGCAATGAAATAGAACCTTGCGCCTTTACAATCGCAACTTTCCATTCCCAATCTCGAGAGTAAGGAACACCAGACTTGTTTACGATGGTAACTTTACCGTTCACCTTCATGTCTGACATACCAGCTTTCATTTTGATGCGACCAATACCTTCTTTTACTTCAACGTTTCCTGTACTTGAGGTAACAACGGGATTTTTATCAGAGTCGTATGCTGCCATTGTAACCAATAACTCAACTTCTTCTCCTGCTGTAGCAACACCAGGGCCACTAACAAGCTGTTGGATTTTGTTGAAAGAGAATTCTCCGGTAGTTACTTTAGACTTCAATAAGTTTACTGCTTTTGCACGTGCAGCTAAAATCTCATTTTGCATAGAACTCAAAGAAGCCAATGCACCAACTAGTGGAGCGTGGTCAAAGGTTCTGCCTAGCCAATGGATATTTTTAGCTTCGTGATGGTCTGCAAATTCTTGTTTGGTCAACTCTTGATAGATGGAAAGCAATGCTTCCATATCTTCAGGATTTACTTTGTTACCTGGAGCCTTAAACATTTTATCAATTTGCATTTCTAAGTCTTGGAAATCCTTGAAATCATTGATTTCTTTTACTTTGAGTTTCCAAGCACTTTTCTCTCCTTCTTTATAATTGGCAGAGATTTCAACGATAGAAGAACGCAAACCTTTATACAACTCCCATAATTTTTTACCCTTTTTGGTTGGATCAATTTTGGAAATTTCAGAGCCTAAGATTTCGTGCATTGGAACGTCGAAGTTTTCTTTTTGGTTGATAGCTTGTAAGTACAAACGAGCAGGAAGAAGTGGCGTTTTTGGATCGTATTTTTTCCAAACTATGCTTTCTTTATTGTTCGGTTTTGCTGTCTTAACCAATTCTGGACCTTCAACTTTAGAAATCAATTCAATTTTTAAATCGTCAACATATTTGATGAATTCACCTACATTTTTGTCGATCATTCCAAGATACTTTTTGATCTTTTCTGCTTTCGCACGACCAGCTTCATCTTTGGTAACTGAAGAGAGTTCTTCAATGAGTGAACCTTTAGCGGTTTCACCACGATCATATTGTGTAACGCTTCCACGTTGAATGTTGTCTTCGATGGCTACAAAAGCATCGAGAATTTGTTTAGACACGTTCAACGCAAGAAGTGCGGTTAATACCAAGTACATGAGACCGATCATCTTCTGTCTTGGGGTTTCCTTACCACCTGCCATTTTCTTTAATTTTAATTTGTTACTACTAAATAAATACTTAATTAAAGAAAGGTATTAACCTCTCATCGCACGCAACATGTTGCCATATACGTTGTTCAAATCTGTAAGATTTTGAGACAACATCGCCATGTTTTCGCGGTAAGAAGCGGTATCTTTTGCAGAAGCCGCGAGGTCTGCCATAATTCCTTTGATATTCTCTTGAAGATTGCTCATTTGAGTCATGCTTTCAAGGTAATCTTGAGAAGACTTCAATTGAAGTTCGTATACGTTGTTAAGGGCACCAAGATTTTGACCTAATTTTTGCATTTCTGCACCGAAGTTTCCTTGACCTTCTCCTGCAATACCAGCGATAGCGTTAGCTGATGATGCATATTGTTCAGTCAATTTGTTTAAGCCTTCTGAAGCTGTCTCTAAACTTTTTACATAAGAATCAGTTGCACCAGCAGCTGTAGAAATAGCTCCTAAAGATTTAGCGTTATCAGCAAGGTTTGACATACCGTCTTTTAACTTCGCTAATAATGCTTGATCGATACCTGCTTTGTCAAGTTCTTTAGCAAGTTGGTCAGCAGCACCACCGCCACCCATTCCACCTTTTTTCAAAAGTGGTAACAAACGGTTTTCGTCATTATTTTCTTCAACACCTAATTCAGGGAAAACACGGGTCCAATCTACTTCTTCATGAAGTGGTTCCATCGCAATAAAGGCAAAGATCAATGATTCTGTAATCAAACCTACAATCAACATTTGGTCAGCTCCTGGCCAGTGCATGATTTTAAATAGTGCTCCAAGGATTACTACAGAAGCTCCGTATCCAGTTACATACTTTGTAATTAATTTGTACTTGCGCGATGCAAAAAATCCACCATTACCACTCATAATTTTTGTTTTTAGAATTTAGAAATTAATTGAATTATAGTTTATAGTTTAGTTTAGGATAATATCTGTTTGAATCTCTTCACCGTTTTCTTGTTCGATATCTTTACCTCCACGACCAAGGTGTGTCATGGTGTTACGGAAACCGATATAGCTTTTAGCGGTATCTTGATATTCATAAGTTCTTGTAGCGTTCATTAAGTAGTAGCCGATGTCTTTCCAAGAACCACCTCGTAATACTTTACGTTTTTTTACTGGGGCTTCGCCATCTTTGGCATCATATTCAAAGTCTTGGGCCATGTCGTGAGCAAACTCATAAGTTGATTCGTCGTAGGCCGTTGAACACCACTCGGCAACGTTTCCAGCCATACAGTACAAACCAAAACCGTTTGGATTGTAAGAGTAAACTTTAACTGTATAGAAACCACCGTCTTCGAAGTAGCGGCCACGCATTGGCTTAAAGTTAGCGAGGAAACATCCACTTGCATTTCTAATGTAAGGGCCACCCCAAGGGTATTGCATGTTGTCGAGGTCTCCTCTTGCACCGCGTTCCCATTCTGATTCAGTTGGTAAGCGGAAGTCGTTCACAAATAGGTCTCCATTGGTTTGCAACCAAGAATGGAAAATTTGTGTGCGCCATACAGAGAAAGCTTTAGCCTGTGACCAAGTTACACCAACTACTGGGTAGTTGTCGTAGGCGGTATTCCAGAAGTAATTTTGAGCCATTGCTGACTTATTGGAATAGGTGAAGTCCCGGACCCAACAAAGCGTATCGGGATAGATATTGATGCGTTCTTTGATGATAAAGCGCGAGCGATCAGAATGGCCGCGAATGGCATTGTGTGCACCTTTACTGTTAGTGAAACCAAGGTCCAGGTCTTGACCTGGATTTTGGAGGATGGTTCCGCGTAAAGAACTGGTATCGTTGAGCTTGCTAAACTCAGACCATTGCTCGGTATACACAGATGTATCGACCCATACCTTGTTGGTATTTTGATCCATGGTCATGAGCGTAGAACGGTGTTGGTCATTAGATTTGTAATCTTTTCCAAGTGGCTCGCGACGTGAACGCTGATAAAGCGTATTGCTTGCCTCACCATTTAAACTATCGTAAGAAAAAGTTTTGCGCGCATCAATGGATTTGGTAATTACCTTACCTCTGCGAGCAGCTTCTTTGTAGTCGATCCAATAATAATCAAAATAGAGCAAACGCGTATCGATTTCGCGACGGTTGTAGAAACGTTCCGCTTCACTTAGATACATGTCTGAGAGCATGAAGGCGATTTCTGGATCTTCGTAGTCGATTGGCTCCATCCAGTTAAGAGTGAAATACTTACGGTTTTCTAGACGGCCACCTTGGTTGTATTTAGTTTTGGTAGATGCGCCTTTAGCACTTGTTTTGTCAGGTGCATTTTTCTTGGCAGCGCCCGTGTACATTTGGAAAATACCACGTAAATCGTCGTCGGACATCACAACATCAAATTTTTCATCCGGACCATTAGTGATGCCGTACTTCTTTTGATCGTATTGGAAACCGTTGACTAATTTCTTGCCTTTACCTTTCGATTTGTCATAGTTGCCCAACATGGTCATGATGGTTTTATCGACCTCAGTACCGTTGGTTGAATCCATAAATAATTGGAAAGGGGTGTTGCCACCTTGAACGTCAGAACCCATAGCTATTAAAGTGCGGTAAGGCTCCTTAAAGAAATTGTCTGGGATGTTCACCCAACGCTCTGCTTCTTCGTCGTAGCTACGGCGATAGAGTTTTTCACGGGCAATGGAGTCGCGAACCCAGTGCACAAATTGGCGGTATTCGTTGTTCGAAATTTCTGTGGCGTCCATGTAGAATGCAGGAACAGACACTGTACGCTTGCGCGCAGTGTGCCATCCCATGATGTCTTCATCGTCTTCACCGGACTGATAGGCTCCGGATGGCACGTATACCATGCCAAGTGGAACTTTTCCAGGACCGAGGACATCTGGATACCAGGTGTCTCTACCACTCACACCTACTAAATTCCCTTCGATGTCGCTACAAGCGTACATGAAGCTAAGAACAAAGAGAAAACTTAAATACTTTTTCATTTGTTTGTTTTTGGTTCTGACCTACTCCCAAGTAACTTGCTACAGGTATAATTTCGGGTATAACGTAAGAACAATATAAATGGTTACACTTTTTTCCTCTTATAACCAACGAGGATGTCTTGCTTTCGTTTTTGGAGGCGGCGGCAAGAAGTAACAATATTTAACCATCATTTCGTGTGAACCACGAGAAATGCTAGCTAATTTATTAATGTTGATATCGTAAGAATAACCAAAATGGAAATTCGGGATTGGCGAATAACCTGCCATAAGTGCAATTGCATCGGACGTGCGGAAAGTGAGACCACCGTAGGCTGGGTTGCCGCCGAGATCCATCATGTAACGAGCATTGAAGTCAACGGAGAACTTAATGAGGTCTGTACGAACAAGCATTTGTGCGTCAATGTTATTGCCCGTTCCAAAAGCATCTTTGAAGATATAACCACCCATTAAATAGTAGTGACGTGCTGTTTGAAAGGATAAAGACAAATTGGTTGGGTCAGCTGAAAGATCAGATTCTGATAAATGCGTAGTTGAGAAACCTGCGTAATAATTTTTCGCTTGGAAATACAAACCAAAATTAGCATCGAATGTAGTTGCAGCAAAACCTGTCGGTATGGAGGGGTCTTGAGCAGCAGGCAATCCATTAGGCGTTACCCAAACTGGATCTATGCCATAGTTCATGATACCGAGACCAACACCTACACCCAAAACACCAATTCGGCCAATTTGAATAGGGTATGAATAGTTTAATAAGACGGTGTTTTGACGGGCAAAACCAATTGCGTCGTTGTAAAAATTAATACCAACACCGCCAGGAAAGAAACGAGACAGATTGGATTCGATGTTGAGTATAGTAGAATTTGGAGCTCCGTTTACTTTATCCCATTGGTTGCGGTAAATAGATGTTGCACAAATACCATTGTACATATCAATGCCGGTTTTACCTGGATTGATGCTCATTTTGTCAAACATGAAGTGTGTGACAAGCTTGTCTTGTTGTGCGTAGGACGTAAACAACAAAACAGAAAATGCAGCAGTTAGTAGTCTGTTATTCAATAGCATAAGCATAGTTTAGCATGTATAAAACCATCGCACTTTCATAGAATACGACAATTTAAGGTGCTAAAGTAAAGAATTCTAATGGAAAATAAAAGGCTTTTTAATAAAAACCTTAACCCAATTTTTGATATGTCTTCCACCATAAATCCGGTAAATCATTATTCATAGCATTATCGTAGTCTGACTTATTGCACGGTACTAAATGATGTCGCTCATAACGAGATCCGTCTTGTGGAGGATATGGAACTTCCATCCACCAGCGTGCAGACTTGTTGCTTTTGTAAAAAATGAGCTCTCGTGAAACTTCATCCATAAAAACTGTAAACTTGGTATAATCAGCCTTGCTGCCAAAAGGGAAATCACCTACCCTTGAAAAGTATCCTTGTAGGAAATACCAAATTCCTTCTGCCAAAAGGGATGCACCGGTTTGTCCTAAAGCGGCTTCATTGAAAAATCCAATACTGGTGACTTTATCAGATATTCCGGCATATTTCATCATCTGGCAGAATTGTGCTGCTGTGAAACCATTGGGTGCGCCTGAAGAGCTGCCGAGATCGGCGGTTTTGATGGATTGGATATCTACACTAATGATGTCGGCATTGCGCAAATGGGGTTCGGCTAAACGAAAATCTTGATTGAACTCACCAAGGCGACAAATATCAAAAAACAATTTTTCAAAAAGTTCGTGCTCGGCTGCCGCTGCGTATGGTTGCTGAAGTCCGATTATGGCATGGTTAAATAAATAACATGGGCGTTGCAAAAGCATATGACTCAGATAATTCTTTGAGTTGAGTGTTTCTTCAGCGCTACCGATGTCGATACTGCGATCAATGCTGCAAGTGTTGACCAATTGCTCTAATCTTTCATAACCTTGATAGATGGCCATGGTGAGGTCTTGACTACCGCCAATAACAATTGGCAGTATATTTTTCTTAACGAGCTCGCTCACTACATTCGATAGTGCAAAGTAAGTGTCGGCAATTGTAGCCCCGGGCTGGATAGTGCCGAGGTCGTAAATGTTTTTAGTCCAGGTCGTTTCAGGATGCAATTGATACAGGGCAGATCTGAAAGCCGGAACTGCGTATTGATCTACTGACGCACCTCTAAATTCGGGGATAGAAATGATGGCACACCCGGACTCGTTTAAATCAGGAAAATCCGTTTGATAGCACTTGATTTGAGCGCCCAACTGCCGTTCGGTATAGAGTAGGTCTGGAGCAATTGGCTGGAAGTAAATGGACAGATCTATCATTCTTGAAGAATTTTGGCAATGTTGGGTTTGAAATAGAGTTCTGATTTCAACACTTTACCATCTTCGCGGTAAATAGGCTTCCCATTTGCATCTAGCTTACTCATGTTTGAACGTTGAATCTCTTCGAAGACCTCCGTGATTTTGTCTTGCAAGCCATGGCGCAAGATGGTGCCACATAAAATATATAATTGATCACCAAGCGCATCGGCAATCTCAACTAAATCTCCGTTTTTCGCAGCATCTAGGTATTCTTCATTTTCTTCCTTCATGAGGTCGAAACGCAATTGAACTTCTGCTGCATTTAGGCCACTTGTAGGAGCGTAATGATTTTGAATGCCAAATGCATCGTGAAATTGAGCAACTGCTCCTATGATTTCTTTGAATTCCATGAGTTAATAGTTCAATAGTTTGGAAATAGCTGTCGCGACTTTTTGTGCATTGGGCAACATGGCGGCTTCGAGACCTGAGTTCAACGGAATAGCTGGCGCATCGACAGACGCAACAATTTCGATAGGCGCATCCAGATGCGTAAAGCAACTATTTTGAAGGCGCCCAGCTATCGCTAATGTGAAAGAATTTTGAATGGTTTCTTCCGTAACCAATAAAATTTTGCCGTGGCGCTGACAAAGCTCCTCCATGGCGTCGATATCGAGCGGATTAATGGTGCGCAGATCGAGTATTTCTACCTGCCCGTCGAACTGACTGGCGGCTTCAAGACTCCAATAAACACCTCTTCCGTAAGTGATGATGCCGATAGACTCACCATTGTCAATTTGAGCGGAATTGGCTTCTAGAGCAATTCTTCCTTTTCCAATTGGTACAACGTAGTCGGCACTTGGTTCAATACTCATGGCTCCTTCTGTTCCGGGGATTTTTGACCAATACAATCCTTTGTGTTCAAGGATAACTACAGGGTTAGGGTCGTAATATGCCGCCTTGAGTAAACCTTTTAAATCAGCTCCGGTCGATGGGTAAACGACTTTGATACCACGGATATTTGCCAATACAGATTCTACACTTGATGAATGGTAAGGGCCACCTGAACCATAGGCGCCAATAGGAACGCGAATGACACAACTCACGGGCCACTTTCCGTTAGAAAGATAATTGGAGCGTGAAACCTCTGTAAAAAGCTGGTTGAGTCCTGGCCAAATATAATCGGCAAACTGCACTTCTACAATTGGTTTTAAACCTACTGCTGACATCCCGACTGTTGAGCCAATGATAAATGCTTCTTGTATGGGGGTGTTGAATACGCGATCGTCTCCAAAAGTTTGGGCTAAAGTTGCCGCTTCTCTAAAAACCCCTCCAAGCCTACCTCCTACATCCTGACCATAGAGTAAGGCTTCGGGATGTGCTTCCATGATTTCCCGCATGGCAAAAAGAGCGGAGTCGACCATAACGGTTTTCTTTTTGCCCTCTGGGGCGCGCTCCCCTTTTTCTTCGGTGATAGACGTTGCCGCAAAAATGTGATCTTGTATACTGGTTGGGTCTGGGTCAGGAGCTTGGAGCGCGGCATCATAGGCCGCATCAACTTCTTTTCTGATTTTAGCTTCGAGATTGATGAATTCTGCCAAGCGGACATCTTGCTGTTCCAATGCGGCCCGCAATTTTGGATAGGGGTCAGCTTTGGCTGCTTCTTCGAGGTCGTCGCGATACCATTCTTTTCGCACCCCTGAGGTGTGGTGTCCAAGCAAAGGAACCTTAGCGTGAATCAAAAAAGGTCGGCGTTCTTTGCGCACGGTTGTGATCACCTCCTCAACGGTTTGGTAGCAAGCCCAAAAATCGGTGCCGTCTATTGTTCTGGCTTCAATGCCGTGAAAACCTTTAATGTATTCGGATATATCTTGCGCGCGGGTTTCTTTGGCGTTCGCCGAGATATCCCAACCGTTGTCCTGAACTAAATAAATGATCGGGTATTGCTTGAGAGCTGCCATTTGAAAAGCCTCAGAAACTTCACCTTCTGTACAAGAGGCATCGCCTAAAGAACAAACCACCACAGGTGCATCTTGAGGCTGCCAATCGGCCAGGCCTACTTTTTCTTTGTATTGAATCCCCATGGCAACGCCTGTTGTTGGAATGGCTTGCATGCCCGTTGCAGAAGATTGATGCGGAATTTTGGGTTGATTGGGTCTGTTGAGCGAAGGATGTGAGTAGTAGGTTCGGCCACCTGAAAACGGATCGTCTTTTTTAGCAAAGACCTGTAACATGAGTTCTTCGGGTTGCATGCCGATACCTAAGAGAATGCTATCGTCGCGGTAGTAGGGTGAAACCCAGTCTTGCGGTTGAAGCTGCATACCTACGGCCAACTGAATGGCTTCGTGCCCACGTGAAGTAGCGTGAACGTATTTAGCTGTAACCTCTTTATTAGCTTCGTATTTTTCGGCCATGGTTTTGGCAGTGCACATGAGTTCAAATGCGCGCCAACTCAGCTCTTTTTGCTTTGATTTTGACATTTTGTTGATTCAGTTGGACAAATATAAGCATTGCCATTACATCTCACCCTTGTTTGATTCGATCAGACTTTGGTATTTTTGTCGAAAAAACTAGATGCTCGGACTTCAAATGGCGACTGACCCCCGCTGGGTGCGCATTGTCGAAAAAAACATAGAGGAAATCCTTATTGACCACGCATACTGCGAACAAAAGGCAGCGAGTAACGCTATTTCCATGATCGTTACGTATCCACAATATCCAGATTTAGTGGAAGCCATGACTGCCATTTGCCAAGAAGAAATGGCCCATTTTCAAATGGTTCATGACAAACTAAAAGAGCGTGGATTGCAACTAGGTTTTGAACGCAAAGACCCTTATGTGAATGACCTAGCGCAATACCTCAAGCAAGGGAAGCTCAACAGTAAGCCAGCAGGTGTATTTGTCAATAAAATGCTGTTTGCAGCAATGATTGAGGCGCGCAGCTGCGAGCGCTTTAAAATCTTATCGGAAGAAATCAACGATGCTGATCTGCGTCTATTTTACCGAGACCTCATGGAGAGTGAAGCGCGACATTATACTACTTTCTTAGGTTTTGCGCGCAAATATGGCCAAGGAGTTGATGTAGATACCGCATGGAAGGACTTCCTCGCCTTTGAGGCCAGTCTGATGGAAAGTTATGGCAAAAAAGAAACGATGCACGGTTAGGCACATCGTTTCTTTTCTTTGGTGGTGAGTCAGTATTTAAAACGAGAGTAAAATTCCGGCATTCACACCACGCACCTTCGGAGCAGATCCTTCGTTAAAGACGTCCGAGAGGCCATAGGTTGCATACAAACTCCAATCGCCATAGCCAATTGTTGCCATTAGACTCGCTTGAAATGGATTGAATTGGAAATCATCTTTGGTTTTGTCTTTATTCTTTTTGTCATCGGCTTCCCATTTTTGAATTTGGCGTGCATCTACGCGAATGCCGCCAACAATTCCTGCAGAGATGTTCCATGCTTTATTTGGATTCTTATTTGTAGAAATTTGCAACAACAATGGTGCTTGTAAATAAGTAGAACTCAAAGTGTTTTTAGTGTAGTTGATTCCTGTTGCGTTGGCAACTAATGTATCATTGACCACATTGAAGTCGTAATCGCCTTTCATGGAATAGCGATTCCACTGGAAACCTAAACCCGTTACCACACCTAAGTAATCTTTGATAATTGGAAAGCGCTTTTCTGCAAAATTGAGTTGAAAGCCAATGCTTTTTGCGGGGTCTAAGGTGAGAAAGCTGAGTTCTGTAGTACTAGCAATTT
>JBIIBL010000032.1:0-21662 GCA_044239425.1 Crocinitomicaceae bacterium
ATGCTATTGTAGCTATCTTGAAGGTCATTGAAGCGAAATACTGTATCTAAATGCCAACGTCCATTTTGGGGTAAAACCCTTGCAATATGGCAGCGAAACTGACTTGGAGTACGTTCGCATTCACTGCAAAGCGCAAAAGTACTGTCTGGAGCTATACAAAAGTTGCCATATTCATAATTGAGATTTTGATCGTTTAATACAATTTGCTGTGCATCTTTAGGATTCGGAAATTGGTAAATATCGAGTTTGTAATGTTTACTCAAAATTAGTTCTTGGTCTTCGGCAATGGAATCGGCTTTGAGTGAACTATATACTAAGGTGTCGTTCCAAAAAAGGTGTGCAAATTCGGCATCTACGGTATTGACAGGGTGTTTTTTGAGTTCCAAAATTTCTTCTGCACTTACAAATTTGAGTTGTTTGAGCACCCAATTGCAGGCTATGATTTCCTGATTTGCTTTGAGGTAGGCAAAACTAGATTTAGCATCTGAAAAAATTTTTTTAACTTCCTTGAATTGAGCAAGGGCTTCTTTGTAGAGGCCTTGCTGCTTGAGCATAAGTGCATACTGCAATTGCGCTTGCGGAAATTGCAGCCCGTCGGGGTCTTGCTCGTAAACTTTCAGGTAGTAGCGCGCTGCTGTTTTATAATCTTTGAATTGTTGATTGGTTTGTGCAATTTTCCACTGTAGTGTAATGGAGTTGGGCTCGAGTTCAAGTGCTTGATCGTAGTATTTCAACGCTTCGATATAGTCCAAAGCAATGACTTGAGCATCTGCGTGCGCAACGAGCCGCTGGAGTTGTTTCTGACCCCAGCATTCTGCAGAAAGCAGCAGCACACATATCAAATAAAGTCTGGACATATGCGGTATTGCAATTGTGGCGGATGAAACTTAGTGATCACGTAACGGAGGCTCAACTCAAATGCTCCTCGGCCTCGACTGGCTGGAACGAGTGAAGAATAATTAAAATCATAAGAAATACCAGTTGATATAGGCCCTCTGGCCATTCCAAATTGCAAGCAAAAGGCATCTTTGGTGCGCCACCATAGGCCGGCATTGATGGAAATTTTGTCTTTACTAGACAATACGTATTCCCCGATTCCGCCTAAGGTAAGTGTGCGATACGGCCCTTGAAAATGGAGCTGAAAACTAGGTTCAAAAAATAACTGCGCTGTATATTGATAGCGCAATTGCGCGAAAATATTGAGGCGAAGATCACGCTGGGTATTATCTTGAAAAAAACTTTGATTGGGGCGGGTGAGGTTAAACAGCCCAACACCACTTTGAAAATGGTATTGTTTGTTAATGTTGTATTGATGGATAATGCCCAAACCTAACATGGGTTTGGTCATGGATGCGGTCTGAAAAAACTCGTTGGTAGGCGCGTTCGGGTCAAAAATATAGCCGTTGTATTGGCTGTCAAAGTAGAACGCATTGCTATTGAGCTGTCGTTGATTGAAGCCTACTTGTAGCGCGGGCCTGAGCACATGCTTTTGATTCAAGGAAATAGGATAGCAGGCGCTGATTTGGACTTCATTGGTCTGAAACTTACCGTCGCCAACTTGGTCGTGAAAATAATTCAGTCCAAAACCCCATTGTTTCCATTTGGTATCGGCGGCAAGTGCGGTGGTCTGAAAAGGGATGGTGACACTGCGCCATTGCGTGCGGTAATTGGCGGTGAGGCGAAGGTCTTCTTTAAAATTACCTGCACCTGCAGGATTCTGAAAGATCGGGTTGTTATTGAATTGGGTCCAATGGATATCTTGGGCAAGCACGGGTGCTGCCATCATTATTAATAGAATCCTCCAAAGGTGCTTCACGTAACGAAGTTACAAAAAAGCACGCGGATTAAAAGTACAGAATGGTGTGCGTTGAATTTTAAGGATTGGTACTGGAAACCGGAAGAATTTTGCCGTTGAAAAATGCACCGGAATGCAAAGCAAAATTGGCAATGAACTCGGCCATTTCTGAGGGCGCTGTAGGGGCGATATAGCCTGGGAACGCAGCCGCTAGCATTTCGGTTTGAACAGCACCTAAACAGAGGCAGTTCATATGGATGCTTGTATGTTTATATTCTTCGGCAAATAATTCGGTAAATGTGCAAAGTGCTGCCTTGGAAGTAGAGTAGGCAGCAAGGCCCGCAAACTTAAGGCTTCCTTGAAAGCCACCCATGGAGCTGATGTTCACAATATGGGCATTGGGAGCCAACAAAGGCAAAAGTGCTTGCGTTGCTTCCATGATGCCAATGACATTGACTTGGTAGCTCTTGCTGAAATCTTGATGCGTGAGCGTTTCAAATGGCTTATTGATGAGTAAGCCAGCGTTATTGATAAGTATGTCAAATGGTCCTTGAAGTCTAAGTTCATTGATTTGATGAACCACATTTTGGGAAATATCAAGCGCATAACAACAGACGTTTGTTTGTTGAAACTGTGCTTGCATTTTAGCGAGATTGCGCGAGAGCGCGATCACTTCGGTATGGGGTAAGGCTGCAAAATGTTGCACAAGTGCAGCCCCAATTCCTTGGCTGGCGCCTAGAACAATGATTCGTTTATTCATCGAAACTCACAATTAATTCGGCACTTGTGGCGTGCGCCTGACAAGTTAAGATGTAACCTTCGGCAACTTCTGCATCGGTGAGCGAATGATTCATGCGCATGGAAGCGCTTCCTTTGAGTACTTTGGCACGACAAGACGAACACACACCGCCTCTACAGGAGAAAGGCGCGTCTAGGCCGGCTTTTTCTGAGAGTTCAAGAATACTTTTGTCTTGGCCTTGCATATCGAATTCGGCAATTTCGCCGTCGATCATGACTTTTACCTTGCTCTTTCCAGAAAAAGCAGCTTCGGTAGTGGCTGGGGCGCTTTCTTCGCTCACAAAAAAGAGTTCTTTGTGAATCTTTTGAGCACTTACACCAAAGAAAGCAAGTGTTTTTTCGGCGGTTTCTACTAATTGTTGTGGTCCGCAAAGAAAAAATGCATCGGCCTGTAATAAACTCAGGTTGTGTTTGATTTTATCTTTGAGAGCAGCATCGTCAATTCTACCGTGTTGCGCACCTTCTACTTCTTTTTGAGAATAATAAAGGTGTGTTTGGGTATTGCTGAGCGCTAGAATGTCAGAAATAAAAAGCGCCTCTTCGGGGCTTTTGTTCCCATAGAGTAGTTGGAATGCCGATTGAGCACCCGCAGTTTTGAGCATGCTCATGATGGGCGTAATGCCTGATCCAGCAGCAATGGCCACCACATTTTTGTAGCTAGGTTTCCATAGGAAATTACCTTCGGGTTCAAATACAATGAGTTCGGTTCCGGCGCTAATGTTGTTCAGGTAATTAGAAACCTTACCATTTTCGATGGCTTTGACGCCAATGCTCAACGCCTCGGCAGTGCCACTACAAATAGAGTAGGACCTTCTGAGTTGTTCGCCGTTCAGCTCCACCGCTAAAGTGAGGTACTGACCTGGTGTAAATTGGAAGCTACCCGACAGCTCGGCAGGAACTTCAAAAGTAAGTTGAACAGCTTGTGGCGTGAGTCTTTGAACATTTTGAATGGTCAAGAGGTGTGCACCTTTTGGCAAGGCAGCGTTTTTATTGGATTTAAAGCGGTCAAAAAAGCCCATAATTAGTCGTCAAATGAAATGAGTATGTCGTTACTTTTTGGATGTGCCTGGCAAGTGAGCACGTAGCCTTGTTCTACCTCTTCTGGTGTGAGGGCGTAGTTGACATCCATGCTGACTTCGCCGCGCAATACTTTGGCTTTACACGTACAGCAAACACCACCTTTGCAAGCAAAAGGCGCATCAGCGCCAGCTTTGTAGGCGGCATCTAGTATGGTTGGTCCGTCGGAGGAAAGATAGAAGTTTGTGACCTCCCCATCCATGATGAGTTCAATTTTGGATTCAAAAGCGGCTTGCTCTGGTTGCGAAGCGTCTGCTTTCTTCTCAATTGGCGCCGCATGAAATAATTCAAAGTGAATTTGTTGTGCACTGAGCCCAAAGGCGCTGAGTTCATCTTTGACCGCAAGAATCATGTCTTGGGGTCCGCAGATATAGGCGGCGTCAATGGTTTGATTTTTCAAGAAAGCAGCGAGAAGGTCTTTGGTGCGCTGTGCGTCTATGCGTCCTTTCAAAAGCGGCACGCCCATGTTTTCTCTAGAAAAAACATGAACTAAATTCAAGCGATCGAGAAAACGATTTTTGATGGCTTCGAGCTCTTCTCTAAAAATAACCTCTGCCAAGCCTTTGTTGCCGTAAAAAAGGGTGACGGTACTGAGCGGTTCTTCTAAAAGAATGGTTTTGAGGATCGAAAAAACGGGGGTAACACCACTCCCTGCGGCAAATAACACATAATGACGTTGGCTATTTGCATTAGGTTCAAATTTGAAATTGCCCATTGGTGCCATTACTTCTAATGTGTCGCCAACTTGAAGTTCTTGATTAGCGAAGGACGAGAATTTTCCGTTTGGAATTTCTTTGATAGCCACGCGCCATTGGTTTTCATGTGGGGCGCTGCACAAAGAGTATGATCTTCTGAGTTCTTCGCCGTCTATGATGGTTTTGAGCGTAAGGTATTGTCCGGAAGCATAAGAAAATGCTCCTTGCAGCATTGTAGGAACTTCAAAAGCTACTGAAACACAACCTTCTGTTTCTCTTTGAAGGTTGCTGACTTTTAAGGAATGAAACTGAGTAGACATAGTCAAATTTAATCAGGGTCAAAAGTAAGCAATATTGCGCAAGCCTCGACTAACAACAATCAATGAACAAACTGACCTTAATCATGTTTTGAAGGCGTAGTAATTTTCTATATTTGTTTCATCGTAACAAAGACATTATGACCCAAGCTGAACAAGAACGCCGTTTTCAAGAGAAAATTGAGAAAGAAATCAAGATTGAGCCCAATGACTGGATGCCAGATGAATACCGTCAAACACTCATTCGTCAGATTTCACAACACGCACATTCAGAGATAGTTGGAATGCTCCCTGAAGGCAATTGGATTACACGTGCACCCAATTTGCGCCGCAAAGCCGTGCTCTTGGCAAAGGTCCAGGACGAAGCTGGCCATGGTCTTTATTTGTACTCTGCTGCTGAAACGCTGGGTGCCGATCGCGAGCAATTGATTGACGACATGCACACCGGTAAGGCGAAATATTCATCTATTTTTAATTATCCGGCACTCACTTGGGCCGATATCGGCACAATTGGTTGGTTGGTTGACGGCGCAGCCATCATGAATCAAGTTGCGCTTTGTCGCACTTCTTATGGTCCGTATGCTCGCGCAATGGTTAAGATTTGTAAAGAAGAATCATTTCACCAACGCCAGGGTTATGAGTCACTCATGAAACTATGCAACGGCACGCCTCAGCAAAAAGCAATGGCTCAAGACGCCATGAACCGTTTTTGGTGGCCTGCCCTCATGATGTTTGGTCCGAGCGACGCTGAGTCTACCCACTCAGATCAATCTATCAAATGGAAAATCAAGCGCTTTACCAACGATGAACTCCGTCAAAGCTTTGTCGATGCGAGTGTCTCTCAAGCCGAAATCCTCGGACTTACCATTCCAGATCCTAACTTGAAGTGGAACGAAGCGCGTGGCCATTACGATTTTTCAGAAATTAACTGGGACGAATTCTGGCAGGTAGTCAAAGGAAACGGTCCTTGTAATAAAGAAAGAATTGCAGCGCGTCTCAAGGCCAAAGAAGATGGTCTTTGGGTCCGCGAAGCTGCCAACGCTTTTGCCAAGAAGCGCGCCATGAAAAAATCAGCCTAATTCAATTTATAAGACTATGTCAACTTCAGAATGGCCTCTTTGGGAGGTTTTTATCCGCAGCAAACAAGGTTTGAACCACAAACACGTAGGAAGCCTGCGCGCACCAGACGCCAGGTTGGCCTTAGAAAATGCCCGCGATGTCTATACGCGCCGCTCTGAGGGCATCAGTATTTGGGTGGTAGAGTCAGCGCATATACACGCTACCGATATCGACGAAGCCGAGTCTTTCTTCGAGCCTTCAGATACCAAAATTTACCGTCACCCGACTTTTTACGAAGTGCCCGATGGCGTCAAACACATGTAATCATGCAAGATCCAGCACTTTTTGAATACGTATTGCGCTTGTCCGACGACAGCCTTATTTTAGGCCAACGCCTCGGCGAATGGTGTGGTCATGGCCCCATTTTAGAAGAAGACATCGCACTTACCAATATCTCTTTAGATTTAATTGGTCAGGCCATCAGCCTCTATGATTTTGCAGCTGAGTTAGAAGGCGCGGGCAGAAACCACGATCAACTCGCTTATTTGCGTTTTGAGAACGAATATAAAAATGTGCTTATGGTGGAGCAGCCTAACGGCGATTTCGCCATGACGATTCTCCGCCAATTCTTCTTTGACGCCTTTCGTTTACCACTTTATGAAGCACTGATGCAAAGCCCTGTGGAGCAATTAGCAGCTATTGCAGCAAAATCAGTCAAAGAAACGCGCTATCACCTCAAGCATACTTCTGAATGGGTCATCCGCATGGGCGATGGCACTGAAGAATCTCATCAGCGTGCTCAAGCCGCGATAGACCACCTTTGGCGTTATACAAACGAACTTTTCTACGAAGATGCCCACGATCAAGCATTGCAAGCAGCAGGTTTGGTTCCAAAAATGGCAGCAATTCACGCCAAATGGACCGAAACCGTAACTGCTATCTTGAACGAAGCCACACTTGTCATTCCGGCAAACAACTGGAAATTCGAAGGTGGCCGAGAAGGTCGTCACTCCGAACACATGGGTTATATCCTCTCCAATCTTCAGTACATGCAAAGAGCCTATCCAAACATGGAATGGTAACTGCAGCTGAAATCCGCCAATTTTTACAAGAGGTCAGCGACCCTGAAATACCGGTCCTGACCATCATTGACCTTGGGGTAGTTCAAGAAATTTACATCCAAGATGAGTCCTGGATCATTGAACTCACACCAACGTATAGCGGCTGCCCGGCCATGCAACAAATTGAGGCAGACATCCTCATCAAATTGCATGAAAAAGGAATCACCAAAGCCAAGGTAAAACACATCTTAAGCCCAGCCTGGACCACCGACTGGATTTCCGAAGCGGGGCGCCAGAAATTGCGACTTTACGGCATTGCACCACCCGTCAACGAACCCGATAAAAGTGCACTTTTTTCTGAGCCACCGCGTGTGGCTTGTCCGAAATGCACTAGCAAAGACACCCGAATGGTGAGCTTATTTGGCAGTACCGCTTGTAAAGCGCAGTATCAATGCAACCAATGTTTAGAGCCATTTGATTACTTTAAGTGCTTGAAATAGAATAACATAAACTTGTTTGAAAGGCGTTCTCTACACGCCTTTTTTTATTTTATAGTACTATGTATTGCATAATACCTAAATAAAACAATTAACTTTGTATAAAATTCGAAAGATGAATGTAGAAAATACACAATCTCAAATGCGCAAAGGCATCTTGGAATATTGCATTCTCGGCATCCTCCAAAAGGGAGAGGCTTACCCTTCTGAAATATTAGAGCAGCTGCGAGGTGCTCAAATACTGGTTGTGGAAGGGACGGTTTATCCTTTATTAACACGGCTCAAAAATTTGGAGCTGTTGTCTTACCGCTGGGAAGAATCAACGTCGGGTCCGCCGCGTAAATATTATTGCATTACCTCCAAAGGCACTCAATTTTTTAACGACCTCTCGCGTACTTGGCAAGAACTACAGCAGGCGGTCTCTTCACTTACTCAAACTACCCAATCATGAATAAAACAGTTTCCATTCATATCCAAGGATTTGCTTTTATCCTAGAAGAACAAGCCTATGAAGTGCTTCGTAAGTACTTAAATGATTTGTCTGCAATTCTTCAAAATGAGGAAGGAAAAGATGAAATCTTGCAGGATATCGAACTGCGCATAGTAGAACTTTTACAAGAAAAAGTGAGTGGGCAACAAGTGGTCCAATTGGAAGTCATTGAACAAATTATACAATTACTGGGCAGCCCGGAGGCTTTTGGTGACGAAGAAACGTCTACAACTGATCAATCTTCAGCTGAAAGTACCGAACCAATGGTTGCACATAAACGCTTTTTTAGAGATCCAGAAAATCCTATTTTGGGTGGTGTAGCAGGTGGTGTGGCAGCGTATTTCAATATCGATGTCGTATTTGTGCGCATTTTCTTTGTGCTGTTTACCATGGCCTTTGGTTCGGGCATCCCGATCTATATCATCCTTTGGATTGTAACACCACGTGCAGTTACGGCCAGTGAAAAATTACAGATGCGCGGAAGAGCAGTAAATGTAGAGAGTATCAAAACGGAGTTTAGAGAAGCCACCGAACGCGTCGATAAAAATGCGAAGAAATGGACACAACAATTTAGAACTGGATCTGGTATGAGCGAGCGCACAAACAGAATTGTAAACTTTATCAAAAAGTTGCTGGGTTCATTGCTGGTCTTATGGGGCCTTGCGGCTCTAATCACACTTTCTGTATTCATTTTTATTGACCCAAAGCTGATTCCGGCTCAAATCAACGGTGAATTCACTTCGTTAGGTGAGTTGAGCGCCTTGTTCTTTGAAACAAATCAGTTGAATCATTTAATTTATTTGGGTGTTGCGCTCATTGGTTATGCTATTGGCTTAGCAAGTATGCTAACCGGCATTCGATTGTTGTTTTCATTTGAAGCCAAATGGTTGCGTGCGGGTTACCTGACATTTAGTACGGCAGCGGTTTGCGGTATTGTATTACTCATTTTTGTTGGAGTCTCCACAGGCAAATCTTTTGCTATTGAAGGGGAGCTCAGTAAGGAAATTGGAACTTATACTGGCGATTCTTTGCGTCTTGACATCTCATCTGATGTACATCTGAATGGCGCAGCTAATTTAAGCGCAAATACGTATCGTCAAGGATACAGACCTAGTAAAAATCCTGATCAAGGAGTCATTTTAGCACATAATGGCCGTATTTACATGAGCGGTATTTCCGTCAATTACCGTGAATCTACGGATACACTTTTCCATGTAAAAATTTTGAAAAAAGCCAATGGTGCGTCTTACTACAAAGCCAATTTGCGCGCAGCACACATCGATTTTCCGTGTGTATTAGCAACGGACCAACTTTCATTTGCCAGCGGATTTTCTTATCCGGCCAAAGACCGGATGCGCGACCAAGAAGTTGAACTGCAAATTGCGGTGCCTACTGGAAAGTGCGTGATCTGGAATGGCCAGGTGGTATTCCCTTATACTTCGTTTGAAACGCCAAATAGGGTAAGCGACCGCGCGTACGTCTACGGCGACGGCGAATACTCAGCGTGGTAAAATACTGCGGTCTTTGCTCAGCTGCTGTGCGTCGAGCCAATAAATGAGCTTGAACGAGAAGCTATTGAGTGCATTGGTTTGCAGGGTGCTCGAGAGGTCTTGCCAATAGGCAACATTGACGGCGTCGTTGCTAGCAAAGACGGAGTTTTTCCAGACAATATTGATTTCACTACCCGGCATAAATACCCAACGGTAAACGAGGTCAATGGTGAACGCATTATAATTGATGTCGTAGGCTGATTTTCCTTCGGTGGTGAGGCCATTGAAATCGGGTAGTAAGTTTAGACTGCCATCTTCTTGAAGCAGAGAAAAGCTTTCATATTGTAAGGTAGAACGATAGTGACGGAGGCGCAAGCTCAAGGACATTCGGTTGGTCATGATGTAATCGAGTGCGATGGCTTGAATAGTCGTATTGCGGTTGCGTTGACCAAAAAGAATTCCTTGATAACTCATGGCAGGTGTTGCAAATGGAATGGCGTAACCTAAATTGTTGTATTGCAGTTCTTTTTCAAAGGAGTAGATCAAGAAGATAGCGTCTGAAAGACGTAGTCTGGGGCTAAAATTATAGGCGTATTGTTTCCAAGGATTGCCGATGTACTGATTCATACTCCCGCCTGCGTCTATTGCAACTTTACGTTGGTAGTTGGTAGAAAACCAGGTATTGAAAAAGTAAAATTGCGGAATGGTAAACATAGCTCCATCGGTTCGTGGTTCAAAATAATCTTGTGTTGGTTTGAGCGTTGCTCCGCCATTACCTCCGAAGGCATTGAACTTCTTGGTTACGGTAAAGAAATTCAAACTCGCCATATTGCTTGTAAAAACACTTGGGTTGTATAAGTAAGTTTGAGAAACTGAGGCATTGACACTCCATTTCATGAGTTTTTTCCATTGCGGTTCAAACTCTCGGTAAGCAACACTGGCTTCAAAAATTCTTCGGTTGTTGTTATAATTGAAGCCGAGGTCATTTGGGTCATAAGTATCGGACTCTTCTAAGTAACCGACTCCTCCAATAAGAGCGCCGCGTTGCTTCTGGATATTGAAATTTAGGTTGTGTCCAAGTGTGTTTTCGGCATCAAGCTGAGCTGATAGAATACCTTTTCCGTTGATATTGTAGTTGTTGTCTTTAGAATTGACATTGAAATTAAAAGCAGAAACATTGGCATCGTAAAAAGAGCCAGAGCGCCACACATTCGTATTTGTGAAGGTCACGGATGAGTTATTTTTTAAATTTTGATCGAAAACAACTACATTATAATTGGTAAGTGGCGAGATGAGGACGTCGCGACGGCTTTCATCTAGGGTAGAAACTGCGGTGCCAATTTGTTCAGCGTTAACGGCATTGAACACCCCAATTCCTAAGCCTTTGCTATTGCGACCAGATATTTTAGACGCGTTGTAGAGTTGAGAAGAGCCCGGTACATTTTCGAGGTATTCATTAGGCTTGAGCATGGTTTGGGTCACCTTGGAAGGCGCTTGGATGCCAATGCGGCGGCTGTAGAAAATGCCTGCTTTATTAAAGAGTTCCATTCCTTCAGTAAAGAACTGTCGGTTTTCGTTGAACTGAACTTCAAATGGCGTTAGGTTGAGAACCTGTTGGTCAAAAACAACTTGGCCAAAATCTGGAACCAAAGTAAGGTCTAAAGTAAAGGCTTCATTGATGCCGTATTTGATGTCCATGCCGCCATTAAAGGAGCGCAGCAAGCTCTTAGAGCCATCCTCTTTGCGCACTTCGTCGGCGTAGGCAGACACGTAAGGAATGAGCGCCAAGCGCAATGGCGGGCTGATGTTTTTGATGTTGGTGATGTCTCCGCTTTCTAGCAACATGTTTTCGAGGTCGGGGTTGACCTTCACCCATGAAGATTCTTCGCGGTTACGGGCAATTTGACGCCCAAAATTGACGCCCCAATCTTGTACTTCTTTCTGCGGAAAGCGCAGGGCGGAGTAGGGGATGCGGATTTCGGCAATCCAGCCATTTTCTACAATCCGAACCGAACTGTGCCAAACTAAATTCAGGCGGTCGTTGTAGTCGTTGGCTGCAATTTTGGCGTCGAGCTGTACCCCACGGCTGGTGAGGCCAAAATAGAAACCGTTTTGGTTGTCGTTGTAGGTGTCAAGAAAAATTCCGATGATGTCGCAATTGGGGTTGTAGTCGTCGCGCAGAGAGAGCACTTTGGAAATGGAATCTGGCGGATCTTGGCAGAAAAAACCAAAATAAACGGCATCTTGGTCGTAGAGTAGTTGAACGCGCGTTAAGCTTTTTGAAGGTTTGCCGGGTTCGGGTTTAATTTGGATAAATGGGGCAAAATCTGTTTGCGCAGACCATGCTGTCTCGTTAAAGATACCATCGATAGTGATCTTTTCTTGAGTGTATATGGCCTCGAGTTGTTGTTGGCCAAGGCTGTAAAAAGAGATCAAAAGTAAGAGGTATTCCCAACGCATGGGCAAATTTACAATTTAAACTCCTTTTCTAGCAACAACGTGAAGGCATTCTTCTCTAGCTTCGAAGGTTGCCCATATTTTAATGTCTTTTTTGAAGCGTACTAATATCTCTGAGATGATGGTTCGCAAGTAATTTTGCTCGCGTTCAGTCAGTTCTTTTTTAGTTTTGAATCGAGTGTAAGAAAAGTCAAAGGCATTGCCATTCAAATGAGGACTGCGGCGCACGGCTGTGCGGTTTGTTGGCATGAGTTGCGCTACGGTATATTTTGTGCGTGTCATAGAGGTCACGATTAACTGACAATCTTTGAGTGGGCTTTTCGCTATTGAATCGTGAAATGCACGCCCTATTTCTGTTAAAATTTGAGCGGCATAAGGGGTGAGTAAGGCGTAAGAATATTGAAATGTATCTAGGGTATAACCAGTGTTGGGGCTCACAAGAACAAGTTTCTTTGCGCGAAAAGCTTTGCGCAGTCCTTCTGTATTGGCAACTGCAGGAATGCCTTGCTGCACTGAGCGGTCCATGTAGTCCGATAAATAGTTGTTGAGTTGGGCTGTAAAAATATTTGGGTCAGTGAGCGGAATGGAGTCGGGTTGTTGGGTAAATGTTTGCCGCTCCATTTTGGAGTTGGGCGTATTGGAAGGCCAGTAAACGAAGGCCAAAAGCACAAAACCGATACCAAGAACAAAGAGGTTTCTGAAACGCATGTAAACAAATATAAAAATTGATTGCTTTGGTCTAACGCAAGTTCGTAATTTTGTATCATGGGAACATTTGACGCGCTCAAAGCACAACTCGAATTGCAAGAATGGCCAAATATCTATTTGTTCAAATTTATTGTCCCTAATGACAACCATCATTTAGCGCAAGTAACTGCGCTTTTTGATATCAACAGTGAAATTAGTTATCATCATTCCGGAAGCGGTAAATACGTAAGCTTAAGCGCCAAAGAAGTCATGCTCTCCCCCGATGACATTATCGCTGTTTACGAACGCGCTGCTCAAATTCCGGGCATAATCTCTCTTTAATGGAAGCAATTATTCAATTTTTGTTCGTCTCTTTACTCATTCTTTTGGCCATTATTGGCTACAGAGCATTGCTCAGACGTTTTCAACGCGGGCACATGAAGCACAAAGATTATTGTGAGCTCTATACCCTAGACCACGAACCAGCAAAGGGTGAACTCGCGTTTTACTTTGTTTGTCCTGATCAAACAAATGTTCAATTTGCAATTTGGCAAAATAATTTATTGGTTCATGAAATTACCAATACCTCCTATGAAAAAGGCGGCCATATTTTGCGCTTTGACAGCACTCAACTTTCCAATGGGGTCTATTATTACGGCATCATAACCGCTGATCAAGAGACCAAAAAGCGCATGACTATCGCTAACTAAGATTCATCCGTAGATTTCTCAATTTTGATGCGAGATGGTCTTCTAGGTAATTTGTACTTAGGTTTGTGAAATTCGCTTTTATACCCATCTGTTTTTTCCATGCGGTACACGACTCCAATGCTATATTGTGCATAAGAAGCACTTCCAAGAATGTCGACAAGGCCAAATTTATAGACACCTTGTGCTTGTAATCCTATTTGTTTGCTCATCCAAAAAGTACAGCCAGCTGATAAATTAACTGTTGGGCTCAGCATTGGTGCGCTTTGCTTCGGGTCAGCGGAACGCAAACTCACGCCCAGCCCTGCACCCAAATACGGGTCAATTGCGCCCCGTCCTAGTTGTTTGTAAAAAGAATATTTGAGCGCAGCATCGAAGTAGCCGATGAACCCATTTACGCCAATAGAATCATTTACCATGCGATCTGACTTATAGGTTTGTGCACCGAGTACAGCCTCCGCACTCCAACCGTTGTATATATAGCGGTCGACATATAAGCGCGACGGAAAGGGCAAGCCATGTAATTGGTCAAATGGTGCTGGTTTGAGTTCTTTGCCGTCGTCGTCGGTGGTGGTCCAGGCAACGCCAAATTGCCAAAAATAGTTGTCTCGGTTGGTGATCATTTTGTCTGGTTGTGCCCATACATTTACTTGTAGAAAAACACAAAAAAGACTTGACAATAAGAGGAGAATAGAGCGCATACGAATGTTGGTATAGACAAATGTAACCATTAAACACATCGCGTATCTTCATTGCAAATAAATCAATTGACAACGAATTGTTGATGTTGGGTTTGCCATTAAAATGAGTAAATTTGAGCTCAATGGGAAAAGTTAAAAAATACGAACTCACCCTCGACGACGAACAACCCTTCGAAGTTTACGGAATTTCTACTGCATTTGCCGATTACCGACTCACCTGGGAACTCAACCAAATGCTCGGAATTCATTTAGAAAAAGAACAGCGTTGCTTTGAGCTATACATGCCCAAACTCAAGGCCAAGCAAGCGTTTAGTTTTTTTTCATATGAAGATCAAGAGCTCTTGACGCGTTTTTTTTTAGTGAAAAACAAACAAGAGCAACAATTATTGCAAGCAGATCGCCCCATGATCGATTATTTTTTGGTACTGAAAGAAAACTTCTCTCATCAGCCCGAAACACTCATCGAACAACTCAGGGCCATCAACGGTATCGTCGCCGTTTTTTGCTTTAATAGCGAAGAATTTGACATTTTAGATTACCTTACAAGTTGACATGAAAAAAACCAAAATAGTGGCCACAATGGGCCCCGCCTCGCTTAAAAAAGACATCCTCGCCGACATGATGCACGCTGGCCTCAACGTTTGCCGCCTGAATTTTTCACATGGCAGCCACCAAGACCACGCTGGGGCAGTTGCCCTCATCCGCGAGCTCAATGATGAGTTGGGTTTAAATGTAGCCATCCTCGCAGATCTTCAGGGCCCAAAAATCCGTACACACGAAATGGAAAACAACGGTGTCCTTATCGAAGTGGGTCAGCAAATCGATATCGTCGTAGAAAAAGTACTTGGCAACAACCAACGCTTTTCTATTAACTATAATTTATTGCCACGAGACGTCAATCCAGGAGAGCGCATTCTACTAGACGACGGCAAACTCGTCCTACTTGTTTTAGAGACCGATAAAAAAGAAAAAATCCGTTGCGAGGTGGTTCAAGGAGGATTGTTGTGTTCTAAGAAGGGTGTCAACTTTCCGAATACCAAAATCTCTATGCCGTCGCTCACTGATAAAGACCTCGAAGACCTCAATTACGCACTCAAATTAGGCGTAGATTGGATCGGACTTTCCTTTGTGCGCACCGCAAAATGCATCACCGACCTCAAAGCCATTATTGCCAAAAAACGAAGTATTGCCAAGGTAGTTGCTAAAATTGAAAAACCAGAAGCGCTAGAAAACATCGACGAAATCATCGGAGAGAGCGATGCCTTAATGGTGGCAAGAGGAGACCTAGGTGTCGAGATTCCCTACCAAAATGTGCCCTTGATTCAAAAAATGATCATCAGTAAGTCTATTTCAAAAGCAAAGCCCGTTATTGTGGCTACCCAAATGATGGAATCTATGCTGAACAGCCTTACGCCGAGCCGAGCTGAGGTCAACGACGTCGCCAATGCCGTTCTAGATGGCGCCGATGCCGTTATGCTGTCCGGCGAAACATCAGTAGGGCAGTATCCCGTTCAGGTGGTTAAAACCATGGCCAACATCATCAAAGAAATGGAACAGCATCCGAGTATGTATCACAAAGAAGAACTTCCGCCAAAAGGCAATCCGCGTTTCATTTCAGATTCCATTTGTTTCAATGCATGTCGTTTGGCACAGCGCGTCGAAGCAAATGCCATTATAACCATGACTTTTTCTGGCTATACTGCCTATAAAATTGCCTCACAGCGTCCTGCTTCACCAATATTTGTGTTCACCCACAACCGCAAAATACTCACGCAACTCAATTTAGTATGGGGTGTTCAAGCGTTTTATTATAATAAGCGTATTTCTACCGACCACACCATCGCTGATATCAAACACATCATGAAAGAAGAGGGCCACCTCCAAATCGGCGATGTCGTTATCAACGTTGCATCTATTCCGCTGGAAGACCTCGGCGGTTCCAATATGTTGAAGCTCTCTTACGTAGATTAACGGAAGGCGATAGCTTTTTATTCGCTTACCTTTACCACATGAATCAAACTTGGAAACTCCGGGTTCAAGAACCTATATCTGCTGTTTTAGACCTCGCCGAAGAACTCAAAATACCTCCTTTTGCGGCGCAACTTCTTTTGCAAAAAGGAATCAGTACCCGCGCCGAAGCCGTGCGGTTCTTTAAGCCTGAACAGCACTCGCTCCACGATCCATTTTTAATGCGCAACATGAGTGCGGCCGTGCTTCGGCTAGCACAAGCCCTTGCTAATCAAGAGAAAGTGCTCTTGTATGGCGATTACGACGTCGACGGCACAACCGCCGTGGCGCTCATGGCGGAGCAGTTACAGCTGCTGGGTTTGTCTTGTGTATACTACATACCGGATCGTTATAAAGAAGGCTATGGCGTTAGTGAGGCTGGTATTGATTTCACTATTCAAGAAGGATTTCAGTTGCTCATAACGCTAGATTGCGGCATCAAAGCCCACACAACCTTAGCGCGCGCCAAAGCAGCAGGTATCGACATAATTATCTGTGACCACCACCAACCCGACACCACCTTGCCGCTGGCAATTGTCCTGAACCCGAAGCAAGCCGATTGTGCTTACCCTTACAAAGAACTGTCGGGTTGCGGCGTTGCTTTTAAGCTCTTGCAGGCGCTCTATATACACCTCCAAAAGGATTTAGAACTGCTCTACAAAAGTCTTGATCTTGTGGCGCTGTCCATCGGGGCCGATATCGTAGAACTTCTCGACGAAAACCGTACGCTTTGCGCTAAAGGATTATTGCAACTCAATGCAGCGCCTAGGCCAGCCTTTTTAGCTGTTTTAGCACTTGCTGCAAAAGCGCTGCCGCTTTCACTCCGAGACCTCGTCTTTATTTTGGCTCCGCGCATCAATGCCGCTGGCAGAATCGCATCGGGCAAGCGCGCCGTAGACTGGATGCTCAGCTGCGACCAGCAAGAAATTACCGCGTTGGCAACGGCCATCAACGACGACAACACCACCCGCCGCTCCCTCGATCAAGAAATAACCGCGCAAGCCCTCGATCAAATTGCTGCAGACCCTTCTTTTGCTTCAAAGCTGTCCACGATCGTTTTTGAGCCCGACTGGCACAAAGGCGTTGTCGGCATCGTTGCTTCGCGGCTCATTGAAGCGCATTTCAGGCCCACCATCGTACTCACTGAGGCCAATGGTGTCTTAACGGGTTCGGCGCGCTGTATGGCGCCCCTACACCTTTACGAACTCCTTGAAGCGTGTCAAGCGCACCTCATTCAATTCGGCGGCCACCAATTTGCAGCAGGCCTTACCCTAACGCCCGACCAATTGCCAGCATTTAAGGCTGCATTCGAGGCAAAAGTTTCTGCCGCTTTGGGCGGGCAGCAACTGCAGCGTCAAATTGACATCGATGCGCCGCTTCAATTCAAAGAACTTGGCTCCAATCCGCAGGTTCACTTTGCACGCATACTTCAAATCCTCGACGCTTTTGAACCTTGTGGGCCTGGCAACATGCATCCTGTATTTTTAGCCACCAATTGCATGGTTGTTGAATATAAACTGCTCAAAGGCACCCATCTCAAACTCAAACTCATTCAACAAGACTCCAAAGTTGTCATCGATGCTATAGGCTTTAACTTGGCTGCCTTTGAAAAAGAGCTGGCTGTTGGTGTTTTCATAGACATCGCCTTTCAGATCACGGCAAATACCTACATGAACCGAACAACCCTGCAACTCAAGCTCGAAGATTTGTGCATGAGCGCCTAAGTTTATGTAAGTTTGCAATATGTTTACAGGAATAATTGAAGAAGTCGGTGCAGTAACTTCCATTCAAAAAGAAGGGGGAAATATCCATTTTACCATTGCCTCTGCCTTATCTGCAGGTTTTAAAATTGACCAAAGTGTAGCACACAATGGTTGTTGTCTTACAGTAGTCGCTCAAAATGAGCAAGAACATGTCGTTACCGCTATTCAAGAGACGCTGCTCAAAACCAACTTAGCCACTTGGTATGTGGGCAGCAAAATCAATATAGAGCGCTGTATGCAACTCGGCGGCCGACTAGATGGCCATATGGTACAGGGCCACGTCGATTGCGTAGGCACATGCACTGAAGTACTTGATGAAAACGGCTCTTGGCGCTTCACTTTTGAGCATTCTGAGTCGTATGTTACCGTAGAAAAGGGTTCCATTACCGTTAACGGCACGAGTCTGACAGTTGTTGATTCGCAAAAAGGCCGCTTCTCTGTGTGTATCATTCCTTACACTTATGAACACACCAACTTCAAGCAAATTGAAGTAGGAACACAAGTAAATCTTGAATTTGATATTATCGGCAAATATGTGGCACGCTACATAGGCTTGCAACAAGTCTAAGCAATAAAAAGCATACAAAAAAAGGGCGGCCCGCAGGGCCGCCCTTTTTGCTAAGCGTATCTTTTTAGTTGCGAACTGGCGCAGCTGGTTTAGGTGTTGTTCCTGGTGCTGTTGTTGGCACGGGATCTTTGATGCCAAGTGCTTTTTTGGCAACTTGATCGTTTGGTTCAACTTGAAGGATTTGCTCGAAGTATGATTTTGCTTTGTCGAGGTCCTTAGCTGGAGATTTAGAGTAGTAGTCAGCAACATAACGCAAAGACTCTAATACAAAAGCTTTTTTAGAAGCTTGGCTGCGGTCTTCTGGCTTGACGATTTCTGTAACTTTTAAGTAGTAAGGAAATGCCATCCATTTTTCGTTATTCGTATCCATTTTGTAGTTAGAACGACCACGGTAGATATAGCCTGGCACATAAGTAGAGTCATTTTGAATCACAATTGTAAAAATACTGTCTGCAGATTTGTAGTCGGTGCGACCAAAATAGTAAGCCTTACCAAGTTCATATTGTTCTGGAGCCGTTAGTTTCCCGTTTTTCTGACGACGTACTTCATATGCACTAATGAGTTTGTCGTACATTTTATTTTTAGTATACAGCTTCAGAAGGTCGTTGGACAACTCTTTGTAAGCAATATCGTTGATTGCTACTGCTTTTTCGTATTCAATGGCGGCAAGGCTATCCATTCCTTTTTTCTGATAAACGCTACCGCGAACTTTGTAGTCTTGGTAGTTGATTTTATCTTGTGGCACCAACGAAAAGAAACGATCAGAAGCGTTGAGGGCATTGACTAGGGTGAGGGAGTCTGTCCCGTCTGCATAAGCAAATGCATACATACGCTCGGTGTAGAAGTTTCTTAAACCGTTATTGCTAAGAATTTCTAACTGCCCAAGAAGCGTTTTGTATTCTTTAGCGCTAAATAAAGCATTGGCATAGCGGTAGCGCGATTCAATGTTATTATTGAGTTCAAGGTATTTTTCCCAGTTTTCAATTGCTTTGTCGTTCTTGTTGAACATCATGTAGAGTTCAGCATTCAAACGATAAGCCGGCGCATAAGTTGGGTCGATAGCTTTTGCTTCGTTGTACATTTTGTTGGCTTCTTGTTCGTTGCGCGCACGTTGGTAAATGAGCGCCTTGCGCACGATGCCTCTTGGAGACTTTGGATTGATGACCAAAACTTGGTTATAAGCTTTGAGCGCTTCCGAAGCATCAGAAGAATTGCGCGCGTACAGTGCATCGCCTTTAAGCAAATAGTTGTCTTCGTTTGTTGGGTTTTTGAGTATTGCTTCTTCAAGAAGAATGAGTGCTTCGTCTAGATTTTTAGTTGGCGCTTCAATATAGATTTCAGCAATACCACGGATCACTTCTGCTTTTTTGAGCTTGTCTTTTTTGGTCATCAAAAGTGCTTTGGTGAATTCAGCTTTTGCCTCGGTGGTTTTACCCTCTAACCAGAGCACGCGTCCGTAACCAACAATTGGCATAGCGCGTAATTTGTCCACTTCATAACCCTTTTTCCACATCATTTTTGCAGAATCGAGCTCTTCCATTTCGAAGTAGCAGTCGCCGTAGTAGAAATAGTTTTCACCGTTGATAGGATCAGCTGCAACTAACTTTTTGAAGTCGTTGATGGCTTCGCGGTAACGTTCGTTTTCTGTTTTTGCGTTTGCGACTTGAAGACTCTGTGCATAATGTAGCCCAGAAATAAGAAGCGTGCTAAGGAGTAAGATGCGTTTCATGACTATTATATTTTACTTAAATTCCGGCCAAAAATAGCCTAGTTTTTTGGGATACAAAAATTGTGCCTATTATTATTTTTTAAATTATTGTAATACGAGCCTTATTGGGGTTAGTGCAGGGACCAAACCAGACTTCTGGATAATGAGCTGGCCTTTGTCGTCTTTTTTCATAAACAAGACAAACCCAGTATGTAGTCCAGATCTGCGGCCTTTATTGATGACCCAGATATCTCGGATAAGCGGATATTCTTTGGTGTAGATAAATCCAGCATAGGGTTTGCAAGCATCGGCTGGATTTGTAGTGTAAATGGAGGCTACTTTGAGCCCATCCATAAACGCCATGGATGTGGGGTCTTCTTGATCAGAAATCCAGTTGAGCCCGATGACGCCAATTGCGTTTGGATGCGTTTTGACATAATTGATAACTTCTTCATTGGATTGAAGTGCAGAAACTCGCGAAGAAAGTTGCTCAATTTGAAGCATATTAGTGAGGTAATTGAAATTAGCTGATCCTTTTTGGTCAAATACAATTTGATTGAGTGGGGAGTTGGATGGCAACTTGCTGTTGTCGTTTGAAAGTAGTTTTTTAATTTGTGCTACGCTTAAAACGGTGTCTTCCATAGAGGGGTGCAAAATGATCACAATTGCGTCCGTGGCAATTTTGTCGCTGCGGTAGGATACGTTCTTGCTTTTGAGGTATTCCTTTTCTTTGTCGTTGAAGTTGCGCGATACAACAATGGTTTTGGTCTTGTTGGCGTAAAATGCGTCGATCATTTGATTTTCAGCACCGTAGGTTGCCGTTACTTTGGCTTTAGGGTACTGGCTTTCAAAAGTAGCAATTGAGGTGCTGAACAATGGCTTAAAAGATTCTTCCACATAAATATGGGCTTTGCCGCGTCCGTGCGCATCTTTTTGATAAACAAATGGGTTGTTGTTGCTGTCGCAAGCACTGAAGAGCAGTGCAAAAAAGAGAAGGATTCCGCTTGTTTTCATCACTTATTATTGATTTTAAAACCATTATATACACGCCAGCCTCGAAAAGCGCCATAACCGATAAATACTACGACTAAAACATTTTTGCGCCAAGGCTCCATTTGAATGACGTCGGTTGTAAGCAATACAACTGCAAAACAGAGACAAAGTACAACAACCAATAAACCAAGAGAAAGCTGAACGTATTTCATATTTTTTAGGGAAAAAAAATCCCCATCGAGATGGGGATTTAATAATTGTAGGTAGGGACTATTGGGTGTCGTAGATAATTGGTACGCGAACCCAGAGCCTTACCGGACGACCAGCGTTTTTGGCGGGTGTCCAATTTGGCATTTTGTTAATGATGTTGAGTGCTTCTTTGTTACAAGCCGGGCACTCTACAATTGGGCGTTCAACGCTTGCATTGGAGATGCGGCCGTCTTTTTCTACAACGAAGCGCACTACAACTCGTCCTTTGACACCCAGTTCGAGGGCTTCGTCAGGGTAGTTGATGGTGGCGTTGATAAATGCATTTAATTTATCGTAACCACCTGGAAACTCAGCGTCTTCTTCTGCAACATCAACAACAGCTTCTACTTGGTCTTGAACATCGGTTAGCGCAGGGCCTTCTTCTTGTGTATTAGCAAGACCCCAAGTGTCGTCACCTTCGTTGGTTTCAGTTGAGATCGTGGTGTTATTTAACTCAGCCTGAGAAGGTAATTCGTCTTCAACATAGTCATCTTCGGCCACTGGTGCAATGAACGCTTGTGTTTCGGTCATTGGGGGTGGAGG
>JBIIBL010000072.1:0-10648 GCA_044239425.1 Crocinitomicaceae bacterium
GTCTATGCGCGCCATAATGGATTGCAAGCGATCGTGGTCTGAGCTTTCAATCGCAATAATGACTTCCTCTACCTGATGCGTGGCTAATGTAGCCTCTAAATCTGTCAGTTTTCCAAGATGAGTAAGGTGAGCAGAAAGCAGGTTGTCACGCCCATTGACTTGTATGAATCCAACAAAATCATTGATCATGTTGGGTGCTGATAACAATTCGTTGTAAATTTCTATTGCCCGCTCATTACCGCCAATCATTAGTGTTTTAAATCCGTGGCCTACCGCTTTGATATATTTGATGAGTAGCGTCGTGAAAACAATGCGGCCAAAAGAAGTAATACTCAGATGGATGATAAACAACCAAATGGTGAGTTGGTAGTAATTTTGATAACTGCGGACTTCGTCGTCGAGTAATAAGGTGAAAAAGAGCACAATTGTTCCAAAAAACGAAGCTGCCAAACTAAGGTTGAGCACTTTTAAGCGAAACAAGCGGCGTATTTCGTGATACGTGCCCTGTAGCATGTAAAATAGCAACCAGAAGAAAGGCAAAAACAAAATACCCAACCAAAAATTTTGATCGGCATGAAATGAGTTTCCTTCAATATGAACCTGACGCAAGTAGAAGAAAATACCCCAAGAACTACTTGCAGTGAATAAATCTATGCAGACCAAAAACGCTATCCAGAAACGATCTTTCATTAAAAATAGACGACCTTAATGTTATCAATTAAGATGAAATTATTGGGGATTGTTGCATCGTGAAAGGCTCTAAACGCTTGGATGTAGTTGGTGTTGTTTGGCCCCGCAGTAATAACCTCACTGAGATAAATATAAATTTTCTTCCAACGCAATGCCGTTAAAGGACTTTTGTTCATGGTGATCATTGGGTTTTCATTGGTGCCATTGGAATTCACAAACAATAAGTAATTGGTAAACGGAACCGAATTGCAGTAATCGATTTCCAACATGGCTTGTTTGTTTTTGGGTATGCTCAATTGTTGGTCTTGGTTGGTGTAGGCCACCCAGATGGAGTCTTGGTCATTGAGCGCCACCTTTCCATAATAATTACCATTGAACCATTTGAGCGTATCATTCACTAAAATCAGGTTTGCCGAGGAAGTATTCGGATCGTCGGTGAGGCGCACGTTGATATCCTCAAAATCTTCGATCCAAAATATGACGTCGTCTCTGTAGTGCGTTTTGGGCGCTATTGTTAATGTTTGATTTTTGATGAGTACACCAGAAGTCTCAAAAGGAACCATATGCTCGTTGCGCATTTTGGTAGCCGCAACGCCATTGACGCGGATCGTGGGGTAAAGGCGAATGCTTGCCGATCCTTCCTTTAAAATTGGAATTTTAAACGGAACTTCAAAAACACCAATTAATTGTTCGTCTACATAAACCCAAGCGTCTGTAATTTTGTGGGTGAGTTGACCCTCCTCTCCATTGAGCGCAGGATTAGCCTCGAGGGTCCATTCGCTGACTTCTAGCCATGCAGGGTCGGGATTGTTTTTGACACAGGCGCTGAGGAGTAAGCCAAGAAAAAGCAAGTAGCGATAAGCCATGAAAACGGAACGATGAAAATGCATTTTTATTGTATGGATTGAATCGTATTTTGAGAAATATAATCCTTGGCGCTTGCTTCAATTTGCAAGGCTAATTGCAGGGCAGCGATACCTGCTTGGATATCTACCCTCGGAACCATTTGTTGTTCGTAGCATTGTGCAAATTCGAGCCATTGTTGTTGCATAGCGTTATGCGGTTGTACTTGTATGGTATTGTTTTCACCCGTAGTGGATTGAATCGTGATTTCTTGCTTGATCAAATCGAGGTGATAGCTTTCTTGGTTGTCAGTAAGGTCAATTGTTCTGGTTCTTTGCGCTGCAAGTCTTGAGGCGAATAGTTCAGCCACCATTCCGTTTGAAAAAGAAAGTTTGGCCCAAACTTCATCTGGATGCTCACTTCGTTCTTGTTTGGCTACCACTTCAATTGTATCGATAGCAACCTGATTCAAAGCAAGTACAAGATCGATATCGTGGATCATTAAATCTAAAACTACAGATACTTCTGAACCCCTTAACTGAAATGAAGCAGATCGGTTCGACTTCAAAAACTCAATAGCCCTACCTTCTATTTGGGAAGCAAGCACCATGAACAATGGATTGAACCTTTCGATATGCCCCACTTGAACCAACACCTGATGTCGTTCTGACAACACTTTGAGTTGCTGCGCATCGCAAAGAAGGGAGCAAACTGGTTTTTCGATAAACACTGCTTTACCCGAGCTAATGGCCTGCGCTGCTAATTCATAATGTGCAGGAGTACTAGCGATAATAGCGACCGCATCGGCGTTTTGAAGGAGTTCTTGATACGAAGTAAAGATGGCAAACTCGGGTACTTCAGACCTGAGTTCATTTGACCTATCACTGTTGTGGTCAAAGACACCAGCGATTTGAAAATGCGCAGGTAGGTCTTGCAACACATTGAGATGTATGCGACCTAAATAGCCCAAGCCAACTAAACCGATGCGTATCATTGAGAATTTAAAGAATAAAAAAAGCCATTAATCGGAGGGACTAATGGCTTTGAGCTGATATAGTATTCAAACTTATTTTTTTACCGTATCGACAACCGCTTTGAAAGCTTCTGGGTGGTTCATGGCTAAATCAGCAAGTACTTTGCGATTGAGTTCGATACCACTTTTGTGTACGGCACCCATAAACTGTGAATAGCTCATGCCGTGAAGGCGAGCTCCCGCGTTGATACGGGTAATCCAGAGTGAACGGTAATTTCTTTTCTTTTGTTTACGTCCGGAGTACGCATAAACAAGCCCTTTTTCAATGGCGTTTTTAGCGACGGTCCAAACATTTTTACGACGACCAAAGTATCCTTTGGCCAATTTCATCAAGTTCTTTCTGCGAGCTCTTGATGCGACGTGATTTACTGATCTTGGCATATTTTCTAAATTTTTTGGTAGGGAGTGCTTCTAGGAAGACTTCAGGGACTCAGTACCGGGTTCTACAATTTATTAACCGTTAAGGGACTATTTCATGCACAATTGCAATTTGACATTTGAGAGGTCAGCATCATGAACCAATCCGGCGTGCGTAAGATTGCGCTTACGTTTTGTAGCCTTTTTGGTCAAGATGTGGCTCTTAAACGCATGCTTGCGCTTGATTTTGCCACTTCCAGTGATGGTGAATCGCTTCTTTGCACTGGATTTTGTTTTCATTTTAGGCATTTGACTTGCTTTTTTTGTGTTAAACTTCTATATCAGCTTCTTATTTCTTTTTCGGGTTGATCATGAGGATCATTTTTTTACCTTCTAGTTTGGGTAGTTGTTCTACGGTACCGAGGTCAGCGAGTTCTTGGGCAAACTTGAGAAGTAAGATCTCGCCTCTGTCTTTGAACACGATGGTTCTTCCTTTAAAGAAAACGTAGGCTTTCACCTTACTGCCTTCTTCGAGGAATTTTTTAGCATGGGCTAATTTGAAATCGAAATCGTGGTCGTCGGTGTTGGGACCAAAACGAATTTCTTTCAAAATAACTTTACTTTGTTTGGCTTTAAGTTCTTTTTGTTTACGCTTTTGGTTGTAAATGAACTTTTTGTAGTCCAGGATTTTACAAACAGGCGGCGTAGCGTTTGGAGAGATTTCAACAAGATCCATGTCTTGCTCCTCAGCCAAAGCGATCCCTTGGGCAACGCTCATGACTTGTGGTTCTTCTCCTTCGATAACAAGGCGGATTTCAGACGCATAAATCTTTTCATTGATGCGATGCTGAGCAGCCTCTTCTCTTTTTACAAATGGTTTTGAATTTCTTCTCATTCAGTAGTTAGTTCAACTTAAGCCAGTTCTGCGGAAATTACTTCCTGAACTAAGTCCGCAAATTTGTTCAGGTCCATGCTGCCGTGGTCTCCGACGCCGCGTTGTCTTACTGAGATAGTATTTGACTCGGCTTCTTTTTCTCCTACGATGAGCATGAAGGGTAATTTATTGAGTTCTGCATCGCGGATTTTCTTTCCGATTTTTTCGTTGCGGTCGTCAATAAGTCCGCGAATATCGGAATTATTTAGGAATTCTGAAACTTTTTCTGCGTACTCGTTGTATTTATCGGAGATTGGCAAGACAATAAATTGCTCTGTGGAGAGCCAAAGTGGAAAATCGCCGGCGCAGTGTTCGAGCAAAACAGCCACAAAGCGCTCCATGGAACCAAAAGGTGCACGGTGGATCATGACGGGGCGGTGTTTTTGGTTGTCGGCGCCAATGTACTCGAGCTCAAAGCGTTCCGGAAGGTTGTAATCGACCTGGATGGTGCCTAACTGCCACTCTCGGCCCAACGCATCTTGGACCATGAAATCGAGCTTAGGACCATAAAAAGCAGCTTCGCCGTATGCGACAACCGTTGGCAATTCTTTTTCTGCTGCTGCCTCGATGATCGCTTGTTCGGCACGCTGCCAATTTTCTTCAGAACCAATGTATTTAGCGCGATTGACTTTATCGCGAAGCGAAATTTGCGCTTTGAAATTCTCAAACTTAAGGGTTTTGAGTACGTACAAGACGATATCGATGACGTTCTTGAATTCTTCCTTGACTTGATCTTGAGTACAGAAGATATGGGCGTCGTCTTGGGTAAAGCCGCGCACCCGGGTAAGGCCGTGGAGCTCGCCGGATTGTTCGTAGCGGTATACGGTTCCGAACTCGGCAAAACGCGCAGGTAGGTCTTTGTAAGAGCGGGGTTTGCTCTTGAAGATTTCGCAGTGATGCGGGCAGTTCATTGGTTTTAAATAGAACTCTTCGTTAGGGTCTGGGGTGCGGATTGGTTGAAAGGAATCGGCGCCGTATTTTTCGTAGTGACCAGAGGTGACGTAGAGTTCTTTATTACCGATATGTGGGGTAATAACTTGTTGGTAACCCGCCTTGCGCTGTGCTTTTTTAAGGAAGTTCTCCAAGCGTTCGCGCAACGCAGCGCCTTTAGGTAACCAAAGGGGTAAGCCCTGCCCTACTTTCTGGCTAAACGTAAATAATTCGAGTTCTTTACCCAGTTTGCGGTGGTCGCGACGCTTTGCCTCTTCTAGTCTTTCGAGGTGCTCGGTGAGCTCAGCTTGTTTCGGGAAAGTGATGCCGTAGATCCGGGTAAGTTGTTTGTTTTTTTCGTCGCCGCGCCAGTATGCACCAGCGATGGCTGTTAGTTTAACTGCTTTAATGGAGCCGGTGTCTGGAATATGAGGGCCACGACAGAGGTCGGTGAAGTTTCCTTGAGTATAGAAGGTAATGCTGCCATCTGTTAGGTCGGAAAGGAGTTCTAATTTGTAAGGGTCTTGCTTTTCTTCGAAGTAAGCAATTGCATCGGCTTTGCTGATTACTTGGCGAACAAAAGGATTTTTAAGCTTCGCGAGCTCTTTCATTTTTTGCTCAATTTTTTCGAGGTCTTTCTCGGAGATGCTGTGCTCCATGAGGTCTACGTCGTAGTAGAAACCGTTGGCAACCGGCGGGCCAATTGCTAATTTGATACCTGGATAGAAAAACTCGAGTGCTTCGGCCATTAAGTGGGCCGAGGAGTGCCACATGGTGGATTTGCCTTCGGCATCGGACCAAGTGAGGAGTTGTAACGTGCAGTCTTGGGTTAAAGGCGTGCTGGCATCTTGGACTTGGTTATCGATACGGGCAGCTAACACATTGCGCGCCAACCCTTCTGAAATAGATTGGGCCACTTGCATGGCGGTTGTTCCGGCGTCATACGTACGAATGTTGCCATCCGGAAAAGTAACTTGAATAGACATAACTTAATAAATGAAGTGCAAAATTACAAAAAATGCTGCAGATGACAGCTATTTGTTGTGCTTGTGCAAGGCAGCTTTAAGATCGGCTTGCATGGCGCGAATTTGGCTTCCGAGCGCTGCGTGATCGAGTTGGATGTCTGGTAATTCTTTGGAAATATAGGAGACAAAACGCCAAACCTCAAGGACTTCATGGACCGGAACTTCAAAGGGCGCATAAAGCGGATTGGTAGAACTAAGGCGGAGGATTTGCTGCTCTTGGAGTAGGTTTTGTACATATTTAAAGACGATGCCGTCTTCTTTGGTGACCACCACGCAAGCCGTATTAGAAGGCAAACGCAGCCAATCTTGGACGAACTCACCAACGACGTAGGAGCCATGAACAACTGGCGGCATGGAGTCACCGATGATGGGAAATGCGCGGTATTTGCGGTCTTTGGAGAGAAAAGGCAAACGCAGGGTTGGTAATTCTTGGAGGTAGCTTGGATCGGCGTAGCCGCTGGTGTAGCCCGCACTGACCTTTTCAGATATGAGTTCGATTTCTTCTTCGTTTTGGGTATTGACCACTGTGGTGAGGACGCGCAGGTGCTGCCCACTCGCCTCGCCTTTCCAAGCACCTTGGATCGCCTCTAGCTCAGCAACGGAAAGTTGGTCAAGCTGCTTCGATAAAAGAACTTCTAAAGGTAGTTTTTCAGCTTGGGCCAATTGAAGCAAGAGTTCTAAACTTGGCTGAGCTACTTCGTTTTCGTAGCCGCTATAGGTAGAGCGATTGAGGCCGAGGTCTTGGGCCATTTCTTCTTGAGATTTGCCTTTTCTTTTGCGTAAGAACTTGAGATTTTGAGCAATATGCATAGTGCGTGTTATTTGCTCAAAAGTAAACAAAATAATCAATATCTCATCAAAATGATGGTTATTTTTTAATCAATTATTTCAGTGCAATCTATTGGGCTTCAAATCTGTAGGAAATCCAGCCTGTGGTTGTACCGTCGCCAGCACTAAATCTAGAAAGCTTGGCATATTTGAGCGCTTGTTCAATCATGCAAGCACTTGCGTTCTTGCTCTTGGATGCCAGATAATTGACAGCGCTCACTCTTCCAGAAGCATTGACTTCAATTTGCAGATAAACCAAACCACTGGCATTGAAACCACAAGTGTATCCTGGATTTCTGACATACCAAGTATTGTTTTCATGCGCATTGCGTTTGTTGACGCTGAAATCAACCATTACGGCTCCGGCATATTGATTGGGTTGCGCCGTGCCTGTGGAGGAGGATGTTTGGGGTGTTTGCCCCTGTTGTTTGAGCTGCTGTATGCGTTTGTTGCTCTCTTGCACAATGCGATCGCGTGCTGCGGCACCACCCGTTTGGGCAAAGACCTCAGCTTCGTAGTCGCGGGCAGCTTGTTCGGGGTTGCCTTGGGTAGATCCGCCCGTTTGCACAGACCAATTTTCATAGGAAGCAGGCCGCGAATCGTTGGCGTCTCGGGCTACACTGCGCAATTCAGCGCCTTGTTGCTGCACTTGTATTTCTTGACGGATTTGTTCTTTTTCTTCTTCGGTGACCTCTTCTAAAGCCACTTCGTACAAGCCCTCATTGGAGAGTAATTCTTCTTTTTTAACGGTGGTGAGTTCTAGATAGACAAATGAGCCCACGTACAAGCTGAGCACTACTATTAGTGCTTTGAGGTAGTGTTCAGACTGAATTTGTCTTGGATTCATGGTTGGAGCTGAACTATTTTGTTTTCAATTGGCAAATAATAGGAGAGTCCGGATGAGTTGGTCAGTTGAAAAGTGCCGTCGTCTAACCTTACAATGCGTTGATATGCGCAAGGAATGAGTGGGCTACCATCGGTATTACACACCCCTAAACCATCTTGATTTTCCACCAAAAAATAACTTGTTTCAAAACGCTTAATAGTTTTAAAAGTAGGACTCAACAACCACTTATTTGCGCTTGCCAACAAACCTACGCCCTCATTCGATTCTACAAGGAATCCAAATGGCGGAAACGCGACAATTTGCTCGTAATTAAGTGGCAATGCGATTTTGGAATCAAGTGCAACCAAACCCCATTTGCCATTTTGTTGCACTGGCCACAAACTATTGTATACAGCTTGCGCTGCATCGTAGGTGTTTTTAACCAAAACCTTACCTTTAGTATCCATTAAACCAAGTTTTGCTGCTTTAGAAAAGACGGCGATACCGTCTTTTGAAAAAGAAGCCAGTTCCGTTGCATTCAAAAACCACTCCAAACTGTTTATTTCTAAACGCTTACCTGTTGTATCAAAATACTGCAAGGACTTACCAAGTTTGGCAAAAATGAATCCGGAATCATTTGAAAAAATAATATCGTCGTATTTAACAGGAAGCACACTTTTACCCTGTTTACTAAGCCCTACTTTACCGTTTTTATCGATGCGCACGTATTTGGAAACTACTTTGGGCTCCACTGTTTCAACCTGGGTGGATAGCGCACTTAACGTTTGTTGGAGTTCTTCCCATTGCAGTGCTTCTTTTTGCAACAACTGACCTTGATTATTGAAAATATAATAACCAGCGCTGTCTTCGGCAACAAAACCCTCTGCACTCTTGGAAATATCGAGATACTTCAGTGCTGTAATGCTTTCGTTCTTTTTATTAATTAGGCCAAAAAGCTCATTTTTGGAGACAATTGCCAAACCGTCGTAAAAAGCGCTCGCATCCTCGTATTGTGCCGCAATGATCTGCTTTCCTTGATGATCCATATAGCCGAAGGTGCCGTTCTGAACAAAAGGAAAGAGTTTTTTGAGTAGTAAATCACCGTCCGAAGCGAGGTCTTCTAAAAAAGGATAAGAAGGGTAATCGACTTTAAATTGCGCCAATTTCTCTGCGCTATAAGGCTGCATGTAGAGGCGGTAAATTTGCTTCCAGGCCTGGCCCGCTTGAGGTGAATTCGAGTAGTTTTGAATAAAGCGCGTAAATGCTTCGAGGGTGCCAATTTGTGTGTATTTGTTATAAAGCCGCTCCCAAGCTTTCCCTGCGTACGGATGCTCTGGGTACTGATCAATAAAATCTTTTAATTCAGCTTCGGAATCGTGCTGTGTGCGCTCTTGATACAATAAGAGGTCGTAGTTGGCTTTTGCCTTTTGCTGCTGTGCCGCATTCGGATACATGACCAGAAAAGCCTGCATAGCAGAAGAACTTTGTACCTTAAGCGCATTGTCAAATGCAAGTGAATCGCGCAAACCGACTACTATTTTTTTGTAGTCTGGGTACTTCTGACCATAGCGCTCCATGTATAACTCGAGTGCTTCAATTTGAGGCGCGCGCGTAGCCACTTGTAATTCACTTGTGGCCAATTGATGAAATAGCTGTTGTACCGTGTTGTCTTGGAGTGCTAAATCGGTTTGCAATTTGGTTTTCGACTTTGCATTGAGTGTGGCATAAGCACCTTCAAAAAAAGTGAGATAAGCTAAAGCGCTATCGGCCTGGTAGCAAAATGGTGTAAGGTAATAGTTCGATAGTCCAAAAGCAGCGCAAAGACTGTCTTTTTTGAGCTCTTTGTAAAAATAGGTTTTGGCGGTTCCGAAATTTGCTTGAGAGAGTGCTGCCAAACCTTTTTGGGTGTTTTTCTGCGCGTTCAACGCAACGCAACAAAAGACAATTAATGAGACACAAAAATACTTTTTCATGAATGCAGTAAATCCTTGAGCTCTTGCGGCACCAAACAAACGGGTATTGGCTGCATTTTGTGCAAATTAGCGCGGTGGTAGTTGGTATAGATGGTCAGTACCTCTTGTTGACGTGCGGTAAGTTGGGTGGTATCACCGGTGTAGGTCATGGCCCATTCGAGCTCTGGGTAAGTGGCGCCAATTTGGTCTTCATCGGAGCGGCCGTCTTCCCATAAGCCATCGGTTGGTGCTGCATTTTGTATAGAAGCAACAATACCAAGTGCTTTTGACAAAGCAAATACTTCTGTTTTCATGAGATCGGCAATTGGGCTGAGGTCTACACCGCCGTCGCCGTATTTGGTATAAAAACCAACACCAAAATCTTCGACTTTATTGCCCGTTCCTGCAACCAAACAGGAATTGGCCTGCGCCATGGCATAAAGCGTAGCCATGCGCAAGCGCGCTCGTGTGTTGGCCATGGCGAGCGGGTGCGAAATGGAATCAATAGGGAGTGCCACTTCTAAGGTTTCAAAAGCAAGCGTGAGGTCTATGGTTTGAATACTAACGTTTGTAAAGCGCTTTTGTAAATCTTGCATGTGCTCGTTGGCGCGCTCAAACTCAGCTTTAGTTTGCCTTATTGGCATCGTGACACATATGGTTGGGGCGCCTGTAAGTGCACAAAGTGTGGAGGTAAGTGCGGAGTCGATTCCGCCGGAAATCCCAATTACAAAGCCTTTAGAATGTGCAGTTTGGAGGTAAACACTTAACCAAGAAACAATATGTGAAGCGAGTGCATTCATCTAGAATAATAAGGTCAGCTTGAGATGTGCTTGATTCAAATTAGCTTGGTTTCGGAAATAATTTTGAGCAAGTGTGTTTTCGTCTAGCGTAAAGATCGTGTAGTTTTGCTCTTTGCTGGTCAGGTGTAGTGGCATGAATCCGTAGTTGTAGCCGATTTCTGCGACCAAGCAGGTAGAACCTGAGAAATTCCACTCTACGCCTGCACTCAAACCAATGCTTGCATTGTAGAAAAATAAATCTTTGGAAACACTCATGCCTACGTTTTCTTTTAGATCTGGCGGAAGGCCACCTGAAATATCTACTACCGAACCGATGTCGCTGACGGTGTTGGTCAATAAAAAACGATTGCGCAAACCAAACTTGAAGAGGCCACGAAAATCGCCGATGAAATCTGTCCTGAAGGTCAAACCTATTGGAAGCGAGAGATAG
>JBIIBL010000121.1:0-3386 GCA_044239425.1 Crocinitomicaceae bacterium
TAGAGGTCGGAAGATACCGTTTCGTCTTTGGTTTTGATTTGTTTGTCAGTGAAGCGATAATAGACATCGGTGCCCGTGACCTTATAGTTGATTTTTTCAATGTCAAACTCTAGACCTGCGGTCAGGGCGATGTTTTGCGATTCTTTAGACGCTTTGGTAAAGGTCACGCCAAAAGAAGAAGAAAATCCGGTTGAACTGCTCAAAAGGTCTGTTCCCATTACAGGCATGTTAAAGCCAACTGATCCGGTAACGCCGCCTTGTAACTTTTTTTCAGAGACGGCCTGAGCAAAACTAGTGGTGTAATTTGTGAGAATTAATACACAAATTAATGGGAGTTGAAAACGCAGTGATTTCATGTTGCCTTATTAATGTTAATTTTGAACAAAAATAACAATATTCATGATACGCAAGTTCAGTCTTCTAGTCCTGCTCATCGGTCTTTTTTCTTGTCAAGAAGACCCCTACAAAGTAGATTTAGAAAACGTCAAACATATTGTCCGCTACCACAACCTAGATTCTGCTTTTCGTTACGCACACAGCAACCAACAGCGCAAGCTCATCACCCAACTCCTCAAAGAAGATTTCGACCTCTCGCAATTTTGTTTTCCTTACGCTTTACAGGTCTCGACCAAAACAGACAGCGCGTTTCTCAACGGGCTGCAGCGCACCTATGCACATCCTTTCAATAAAAAAGTAAGCCAAGCGCTCGACCAACGCAGCAAATGGCGCTACACAAATTTTGCTCAAATTGAAGCCGGATTGAAACGACTGCATTATTTAGCGCCAAAAACGCCTGTAGCTAAAGACGTCTACTTTACCTACACACAGTTTGCAGCAAGTGCTTATGCCTCGCCGAAAGCCATTGTTTTGGGTCAGGAACGCTATTTAGGCCCAACACATAGCATCATAGCTTCTTTACCTGCCCAACAATTTTACGGCTGGATCAAGGAAGGAATGGAACCGCAATACGCTACCTCCGACGCCCTACTTATTTGGCTCAGTACCAACGTACTCAAAGCAACCGATGAAAACCTCGCCTCCGAAATGATCCGCTGGGGCAAGCTCCTAGCCATTCTTGAAATCATCAGTCCGGAAGTGCAAATGCACAGGCACTTGCGCTATTCCGAAGCCGATTACCAATGGGCACTCAAAGCCGAACGCGGTTTTTGGGAATATCTCGTCGACCAACAATTTTTATTCAAGACCGACCAAGAACTCAACATGAACCTGCTCAATGAAGGCCCTTACACTATTGGTTTGCCACAAGAAAGTCCCGACCGCATGGGGCGCTTCTTAGGTTACCGAATCGTCAAGCAATACATCGAAGCCAACCAACCCAGCATTTCCGCTTTGCTGCAAACGCCTTATCACCAAATTCTCAAAAAATACGAAGTACCCCAATGAGTGACCAAATCGTAAAAACCTCCGAAATCAATATTCAAGTTGGCCTCAATGCCAACCAACTGCCTTTGCGCATGCTTTGGTCTGCTAGCGATGGCCAAATAGACAACGCCGAAGCGGCTGCCTTCCTTCTATCTATTTGGGATCCGAAGTCAAAAAACACCATGAAAATTGACCTCTGGACCAAAGACATGACCATCGAGGAAATGAAACAGTTTTTTCATCAAACGCTGCTCACCATGGCTGATACCTTTGAAAAAGCCACTGGCGAGCACCTCATTTCAGAAGACCTCCGAGACTACTGCTATCACTTTGCAGACAAAATGAACATTTTGCCTGAGTAATGGAATTTGTCTTGACCAAGATGGAAACTCAATTAGAGGATCCTATTCACTATTTTCTAAGGACACCCAATACCAAAATTGCGCTACACCCTTTTTTAGGAAAACAAATATCATTTCATTTTACAGGCCTTATTTTTTGCAGCGCTTGTGAAAAGAAGATCAACAAAACGTTTGGCGAAGGCTTTTGCTTCAGTTGTTTCACAAGTGCTGCTGCGGCAAGCCCTTGCATTTTGAGACCTGAGCTTTGCCAAGCGCATCTTGGCCTTGGCCGCGACCCGATCTACGAAGAAAAGCACCACAACCAGCCTCATTTAGTGTACTTAGCACAAACCGATCAATTGAAAGTTGGTATTACGCGCAAAACACAAATGCCTACGCGCTGGATAGACCAAGGAGCAGCAGCTGCAATTGTACTTGCAGAGGTGCCCAACCGCTATTTATCTGGCTTACTCGAAATAGCCCTCAAAACACAGTTTTCGGACAAAACCAATTGGCAGCACATGCTCAAAAACACTGCTTTTGACGGCCCCGACCTCCTCGATCAAAAATGGGAACTCGGAGAAACCCTACCCTCTGACCTCACACAATATTGGACCGAAGATGAAAAGATATGGGAGTTTACTTACCCTGTCTTAAGTTATCCTACCAAGGTGAAATCCTTATCTTTGGACCAAACACCACTCATTAAAGGCACACTCACTGGGATCAGAGGACAGTATCTTTACATCGATGAGACGTTGGTGATCAATATCAGAAAGCACACAGGTTATCAAATCAAATGGGAAAACTAATTCGAAAAATACTCGACCTTTTGTATCCGATGTTTGCACGTTTTTTTGACAAACAAACCTATTACTATGCAGCTTGTGGCGGCGCTAATTTAGTTTCCAGCTGGGTTTTCTTTTATTTGTTTTATCAATTTTTATTTGAAAAACGCATATTCAATATTGCATTTGCAGCAAATACGTACATAGTTTCTGCATACACCCTGAGTTCCCTACTCTGCTTTGTTCTTGCTTTCATATTAGGGTTTTTACTCAATAAATATGTGGTGTTTACCGAAAGTCAGTTGATGGGCCGAACTCAACTTTTTAGATATGCGGTGAGCTCTGGCCTCACTTGGCTATGCAATTACCTGCTTTTAAAAATACTAATTGAAAACTTACAATTTTACCCTTCTATTGCGAATGTCTGCGCGAGTGCTTTTGTGGTGCTGCTTTCCTATTTTTTACAGAGGAAGTATACGTTCAAATAACTAATTGCAAACAACTGTATCGAAAAAAGGCGAATAAGCGACCCAAATACCGAGCGCACCACCGTCTAAGTTGGTCGGGATATTAGTGGGCACGGCAAAAGGGCTTCCGCCGGAATACATTTGATTGTATTTTTTCTCAAAGTAGTTGTATTCTTTCATGCCTAGTTTTGAAAACTTCACTACAATGGTATCCCCTTGCTTAAAGAAACCGCGGTAAGGGTTGTTTTGAGTGGTGTCTTGGAAACTCATAGGGTTCTCATAGGCCAATTCAAAAGTGAGACCGTTGAAGAACTTATCGTTGAAATAAGGATTGAAAGTTTTGGAGAATTGAAAATCTTGCAGGTATTTCACCTCCCACAAATAAGCATCGGCCGTGCTTGATGGAT
>JBIIBL010000090.1:0-7575 GCA_044239425.1 Crocinitomicaceae bacterium
AATTCCCTTCTGGCTTCCAATACGTAGAATCCAAAGCAACTGGGGTTTGAATTTTAGAACTTGCTGAATACTGCTTTCCATCATGGGCAATTTGCAGCGTGTAGGTTTTGCCTACTTCGCCAAGCATGTTCATCGAAACATAAGCGCAAAGGTGCAAGTTGACTAAAATTTCGGCTGGAATGCCAAAAATACCTTCTGCCACTTGTTCCAAGCCCGGAGGGAGGTCGTCGGTGCAAATTTTTGTCAGGGTGTCGGTTTGGGTGCCGTCAGACAACACCACAATAGCGTCGTCGACAAAACTATTCAAGTACGATTCAAAATTGGTACTCGAATACACATTAGCACTCTTGGAAAGTAATACGATGGCAGGTTGGCCCGTTTCGATGCGGCCATCAACTACCAATTGCTCTTGGTAGCCGGGTATGTCTATTTGTACTTCTTTGGTGCAACTCCACAAAAACGAGAGCAACAATACAAAACTGCTGTATTTTAAAATTCGAAGTTCCATGTGACGCTAGGGATTATTGGGAATAAAGAGACTTGTTTGACACTAAGAGAGAAATTACCACTCATGAAATCACCGTCGTTGTCTACGTAAAGAAAGAACGGATTGAGGCGGTTGTAAACGTTGTAAATAGAGAAAGACCAATTGCTGCGGTAGGTTTTTTTGACTTGGATTTCTTGGCCGGTAGCTGGGTCTGTTTTGGTTTTATAAGCTTTTCCGTAACGGGTAGCGCTGAGGTCTAGGCGGTGATACGGCGCCATGCGAGTGGAGTTGCGCGGACCATACTGAAACAAAAGGTTTTGATCTTGCACATACCAACTTGCCGGAAGCGTGAGGGTGTTACCTGTTGCGTAAATAAAGCTGGCACCGAAAGTCCAGGTGTCGTTCGGTTTGTAGGTACCCACAAGCGTGAGGTCGTGGCGGCGGTCGTATTTAGCAGGATACACATTGCCTTCGTTGATGTCGGGAAAACGGCGCTCGGTTTTGGCCCAAGTGTAGCCGATCCAGCCGGTAAAGGCGCCTTCGGTCTTTTTCAAAAAGAATTCTGCACCGTAGGCCCAGCCATCGCCGTAAACCAATAAATTGTCGGTATTGTCATTGACGTTGTCGCCTGGCAAGGCACCTTCTTGGAATTCAATGAGGTTTTTCATGCCTTTGTAGTAGACTTCGACAGACGCTTCGTAGCGGTCTTTGTCAAAGTTGCGGAAGTAACCAATGGAGGTTTGGAAACCGCGCTCTGGCTTTGCTTGGTCGGTGGTTGGGAACCAGATGTCGGTTGGCAAAGAAACGGCGCTTAAAGTTACGAGGTGAACGTATTGATAGTTGTAAGCATAACCTGCTTTGATGGAGCTGTTGTCAGGCAATAAATAACGGAAAGAAAAGCGCGGCTCTAAACCTTGGTAAAAGGCAATGATGTCCTTGCGGGTATATGATACAATGCTATCGGGCTTTGAAATGCCATCGCCTTTGATGTAGCGATCAAAGGGCCCAACATGAGCAAATGTGCTGTAGCGCAAACCCGCATTGATGCGCAGCTTGTCGTTAAGGTCGAATTCGTCGAGGGCGTAAAGTGCGGTTTCATGAGAATACAAATGCTGTGCAGAACCGGTATTGAAGACAATAGTGTCATTTTGTGCTGAAAGACTCGTTGGCGTGAAGTCGTGGTAGGTATAGATCCCACCCCACTTAATGCGGTGCTTGGGGTTTGGGAAATACGAGAAATCGACTTTGGCGGTGTAGTCGCGGATGCCGGAGGTGAGCGCCACGCGAAATTCATCTTGGGTGGAGGCGAATTCAAAGTTGTAGTCTGAATAAGAAAGAGTGGTGTTCAAGAAAAGCTTGCTTGTGAACAAATGGTTCCAACGCAAGGCTGCGATGCCATTACCCCATGGCATATCAACTCTGAAACCTCCGTTGTTGTCTTTAAAAGAGAAGATATCCTTGCCGTAATAGGCACTCAAATAAATGCGGTCTTTGTCGGTGAGTTTGTAGTTGAGTTTGGCATTGAGGTCGTAAAAGAAATAACCCGAGCCAGCAAATGGAGAGGTGTCTGAAATAACTGCCTTGGCGAGGATATCGATGTAAGTACGGCGGGCAGATACCACAAAAGAACCGCGGTCTTTTTTGAGCGGACCTTCTACAGTAAGCCTTGATGAGATGACACCGATTCCGCCTTTGACTTTGAATTTTTTGAGGTTGCCTTCGTTCATGTTGACCTCTAAGACAGAAGAAAGCCGACCGCCGTAGTTGGCAGGCATGCCTCCTTTGATTAAGTTGACGCTATTGATGGCATCGGCATTGAAAACCGAAAAGAAACCAAACAAGTGGGCGGCGTTGTAAACCACGCCTTCGTCGAGCAACACTAAATTTTGATCGGGGCCGCCACCGCGCACATAAAAACCTTGTCCGCCTTCCGAAACAGACGATACACCTGGCAAAAGCTGCAACGTTTTTACGACGTCTACCTCACCCATAAAAGCTGGGAGGGTTTTGACCTGATCCATTTTGAGCTCCATTTGACCTAATTTAGCAGAGGTGACGTTCTCGGAACGCTTACCCGTAACTCTTACCTCTTGGGTTTCTTGGACGGCCATTTCTAGCTCGAGACTGATGGTTTGATTGCTTTTTAAATCAATAGTTTTGAGAATTGTAGCAAAACCATCACAGCGGTATTCGATTTGATAGTTACCCAGAGGAATTGTTAAACTGTAGAAACCATAATTATTGACAACGGTTCCGGTCTTGAGTTCTTTGACAAAAATGCGCGCTGTACCTAGTGCTTCGCCGCTTCTTGCATCAGTGATGTAGCCACTTACAGTTGCTTTTGTTTGGGCGGTAATCAGAAAGGAAAAGCTGATAAAAAGGAGAGTAAAAATCGATTTCATAAGAGAATAAGTCTTTTGAGAAGCTGGCGCGCTGCAAAGGTAACACCTTCATAACAACAAATACCGCCAAAAGGTTGGATTTGATGAATGATTCTTACAGATGTTTGTAAATTTGAAACATGGAACCTACTTGTTTTTATTGGAAGCACCATCAACTCGGCCCTATCTTAGGTCTAGGAAAAACCCACGAGTTCAAGTCCAACCTCCATTTAGACACCTTACAGGTTCAAGATTTCCTTCTTGCACACCAAGGGAAATACATTTTTGCCTTCCTCACTTACGATTTAAAAAATACCTACGAAGATTTAACCTCTGACAACACGGACCAACTCGTTTTTCCCTTACTTCATTTCTGGGTACCAGAAAGCCTTTATCAGCTGGAAGAAAAACCAAGATTTATTTGGGGTGTTGCACAACAAGAAAATCAAGATTTAGCTCAAAAATTCCTCGACTTATTTGAAGATAAAAATTCAAGAATTACCGCTAATTTTCAGTCAAGGACTACAAAAAATAGATATTTCGATCAATTTGAAAAACTCAAAAGCTCGCTGCAAAGAGGTGATATTTACGAAGTAAATTATTGTCAGGAATTTCATGTTGAAAATTACGAATTAGCGAACCCGATTGGACTGTTTGGACGCCTGAACGAGCTCACCAAAGCCCCACATGCGGCATATATTCAAACCAACGACCATGTGGTACTCTGCGCAAGCCCTGAAAGATTCATGCAAAAAAAAGGACCTCTATTGCGCTCAGAACCCATTAAGGGAACGGCACCCAGGTCACAAGTTAAAGCGCAAGACCAGCAATTGGCCTCAGCGCTGCAAAACAATCCGAAAGAACGCGCCGAAAACATCATGATTGTAGATTTAGTACGCAACGACCTATCTCAAATTGCAGCCAAAGACAGCGTAAAGGTCGAGGAACTTTGCGAAATCTATAGTTTCAAAACCGTGCACCAAATGATTTCTAAAATCAGTTGCCAGCTCAAAAGTACTGTTGGGTTTACAGATATTTTAAAGGCTTGCTTCCCAATGGGTAGCATGACCGGCGCACCCAAGATTGCCGCCATGCAGCACATTGAAGTGCACGAAGATTTCAAAAGAGGGCTGTATTCAGGCAGTATTGGCCTTATCGAGCCCAACGGCGATTTTGACTTCAATGTGGTGATCCGTAGTTTACTCTACAACCGCCAAACAAAGTATTTATCTTGTGCTGTGGGCAGCGCCATTACTATTGGTGCCAATGCCGAAGACGAATACCAAGAATGTTTGCTCAAGGCAGAAAAACTCATCCATGGCCTCAGGTAATTCAGCCTTACTCCAACAAACACGCAGCGATTTAACTCAATTTTTTGAGCAAAACAAAGCGGATACCTACTTATTGGCAGTAAGTGGTGGCCTAGACTCCATGGTTTTATGTGCGTTGTTGCACGAACTCCAACTACCCATCAAAATTTTGCACGTCAATTACGGCTTGAGAGGAACGGAAAGTGACGCCGACCAAGTATTTGTGACGGCTTATTGTCAAAAACACCATATCGAATTAGAAGTGCTTGAAGTCGGCTTGAAAAACCAACTTGCCAACAACAAATTGAACCTCCAAGCCGAAGCCCGACGCATCCGTTACGCGTTTTTCATGGAGGTGCAAGCCCAAACACCCAACAGCCTCCTTTGCACCGCGCATCAGGCCGATGATCAGATCGAGACTTTCTGGCTCCAATTGGCACGCGGGGCGGGCTTAAAGGGCTTGGCAGGCATGGCGCGCCAAAGCAAAAACCTCTTGAGGCCACTGCTCCACTTAACGCGCTCTGAAATTTTAGCGCTCGCCAAAGAAATGAAAGTAACTTGGCGCGAAGACAGCAGCAATGCCACGCTCAAATACCGCCGCAACCTTTGGCGCCATGAATTCTTGCCTTACTTGAACACAAAATCCCCTGGGTTAAATCAAGAAATTGAGCTGATCCAAAAGGTTTTTACCCGTGAAATTGAAGATCAAGAAGCACTATTAAAACAAGCCATGCACCACTTTAATATAAACAATAGTATTAGTTTAGTTGAATTAACTCAACTATCAGCATATCAATATATTGAGCTCTTTAAAAATTCAGGAGTGCCCACACATGTCATCAGAAGAATCAGCGACCTTTTCCAAGCTGAAAACGGGAAACACATCAGCTGGAAAGACAGCAAAAATGATGACGCGCACTACCTCGTTAAACAAAAGCAACAAATTACACTCTTTACAAATGAGCTGTCTGAATGGCATTATACCTTACACCCCATTTCTAATAAAGAAGACGCTCAGCAACAAGATCATCTCATCGATCTAGATCTGATCAAAGGACAACCTTACTTCAGAGCTGTTCAAATGGGCGATTCAATAAGTATTTCAGGCATGAAAGGCTCTAAAAAAGTCTTGCAAATTTTAAAAGAAGCTGGGGTGCCTGCACCGTTGAGAAAACAACAACTCATCCTTTGTGATGACCAAAAAGTGTTGGCCGTTCCAACGCTACAAATCAATGCGCAAATTAAAGCCAACGCAAACACCACTCAATTTGCCGCGCTAGGCTTTTCAAAAATACTTACCTTTGAAAATGACTGATTTACCAAAAGAATTTGTAGATCGTATCCAACAAGATCCTTTTGTACCGGAGCAACTGCTTGAATCCCTGAACCAAAGTGCACCAACCTCTGTTCGTCTTCATCCGCAGCGAAAGTCTTTTTTTGAAAAAACCACACCCGTTCCTTGGAATACCTATGGTTATTACCTTCCCGAACGTCCCTCTTTTACCTATGATCCATTGTTTCATGCTGGTGCCTATTATCCTCAAGAAGCCGGCTCTATGTATTTGGAACAAGCACTACAAACCCTAGATTTACCTCAACAACCAGTCGTTTTAGATTTAAGTGCTGCCCCTGGCGGAAAGAGCACGCTCATTGCTGGTTTTTTACAGCACCGTGGCGTTCTTATCGCTAATGAAATCAATCGTTCAAGAGCATATATCCTCAGTGAAAACCTCACCAAATGGGGGTATTCCAACGTTTTTGTTTGCAATCACAAACCTTCAGAACTCAGTGCTTTGGCTGGTCAGGTCGATGTTTTAGTTATTGATGCGCCATGTTCCGGTGAAGGCATGTTTCGCAAAGATCATCAGGCCAGAACCGAATGGAACCTTGCCAATGCCAACACCTGCGCTGAACGGCAAACGGAAATTATAGAGGAGGTCTGGCCATTACTCAAAGAAGGTGGCTACCTGATTTACTCGACTTGTACTTTCAACCCCGACGAAAATGAGCGACAACTCCAGGACTTGCTACAAGATGGCAGCGCCGCAAGGGTCAACCTCCCTGCTTTCGACGGTATAAAACCAGACCGAAACGATAGCGGCTACTACTTTTTCCCGAATCAAGTCAAAAGCGAAGGTTTTTACATTGCTGCCCTACAAAAAACGGAACCCAACGCAAGCAAATCAAAACCAGCTAAAGCACAACTTCAGACCGGACTGCCGACTGATTTAGAACAGCACCTCACCTTCCCTACTGACTTACATTTCTGGAAAGAAGAAGACAAAGTTTTTGCAACAACGACTTTTGCGCTTGACTTTTATCCACAGATCAAAAATTTAAAGTTTCTCAAAACGGGAACGCACGTTGCTACGGCCAACAAAAAAAACTGGACACCAGGCTATGACATCGTTTACAGCATTTATTTGAAATGGGAGCTTCCTGTCAAGAAGGTTGAATTAACAGAAGCCCTGCAAATTCTGCACGGAGAAAGCCACCAATGGAACGCACCAGCAGGTTTTTACCTAATTGAATACAAAGGTCAAGCCATTGCGATGGTCAAGCAAATTGGCCAACGTTTCAACAACATGCACCCCACCGAATGGCGCATCAGACACCTTCCTAAATAAAATCAATGGACGCCCAAGCAGCTTATCAAAAACTATACGCCTACACGAGTCAGCGTGTGCCGCTCTCAGCTGAGGACTTTGATCTCATGAAGCAATATTACCACCTCAGAAAGGTAGCCAAAAAGGATTTCTTTCTTAAAGAAGGCACAAGGAATTTCCTACAAGGTTTTGTAGTAGACGGCACATTGCGCGTATTTTACACCGACACCAAAGGAAATGAACACGTTCTTTACTTTGCGTTTGCCGACTGGTGGGTCGGGGATTTATCAGCCTTTCATTTTGATGATGCCGCCACGCTCAATGTGCAGGCCTTGGAAGAAAGTTACATTTTAGAAATTGCCAAAGAGGACCTCGAATATCTTTTTGAGCAAATTCCTGCCTTAGAGCGCTTGTTTAGGATCATGGCCCAACGCACTTTGGCGGTCTTGCAAAAACGCTTCCTCATGACTGTTTCTGCGCATGCCGAAGAACGCTATCAAGAATTACTGCAACGCCATCCCGGAATTGAGCAAATTGTAGCCCAGCATCAAATCGCATCTTACCTCGGTATCTTGCCCGAAAGCCTGAGCCGCATGAAAAAAAAGCTACTCTCTTCGAAGTAGCACGAATTAACGTTGCAAATTGACGGCATTCATTGTATCTTAGCCAACCAATATTCAAATCATGAAACAATTCAAACGTATTACACTTGCCCTCTTCTTATTTGTAGGGATTTTTGTCCGTGCCGATGAAGGCATGTGGTTTTTGATGTTTATCGATCGCCTGAACCA
>JBIIBL010000102.1:0-5651 GCA_044239425.1 Crocinitomicaceae bacterium
GAACCGTTTTGCTCATTTTGTTCACTAGTATGACTTCTTCATTTGTTACCGAAAATACAGGTAAACGATTGCTTTTAGACCTTTCAGAAAATAGCGAACTCGAAGACAACGAGATGCGACTGCGCAACAAACACCTCATGGTGTCCATGAACGAATTGAAAGGAAATGAACGCTTGCTAGACTTTGCATTACTGATCTCCGACCCGCAAGTCATCAATCCTATTTCTATTGTCAGCGTGCACCCAGACAACGAAAATGCAGAACGCTTGATCCGTAAGTCTAGAAAGTCTTTAGAGGAAATTATCAAGCACTATTCTGGTCACGAAGCCAAACTCAATACAATTGCGACCATTGACCATAATTTATCTTCAGGGATTTCTAGAGTTTCCAAAGAACTTGTTGCCGATATCGTTTTAGTCAACGATTCAAATGACACAAATATCATCAAGCGAATGGTTGGTGACGACCGCGAACACTTGCTAGCCACATGTGAAAAGACCGTATTTTTCTGCTCATTGGAAAAGCCGAGTGTAAGTTATGAGCGCATAGTTGTAGTTGCACCATTACTTGCAGAACTAGAACAAGCATTTATTCTTTGGGCTGAACGCATATTACGTCTTGGCAAAGAACTGAAATTACCTATTCTACTATATGGTGCGCCAACAACTGGAGAACGGCTTGAAAAAGTAGCGCAAGCCAATAAGATTGAAGCTGAAATTCAGTTAAACGAACTACAATCTCTAGAAGCATTTTACCCTAGTTACCAAAAGAAATCAAGTGACCTTATTGTCTTGATTTCTTGTAGAAAAGGAAGTGTATCATATGATTCACAAATGGAGCAATTATTGCAGTCCATGGAAGTTGCTTTTGACCAAAACGACTATTTACTTGTATATCCAGGTGCGGTTGGCAATGACCCAGCCTTCTCCAACTACGATGACATCAATGCCGCTCCGTTGGCTGCCGGTGTAGAAACCATTCAAAAAATAAGTCGCGAAGTAGGTAATATCTTTAAAAAGAGCCAACAATAAACCCACCATCTTGAAAAAAAGCAAATCTGCATATTGGCTTTATTTTCTTGGCGCTTATGTCATTATTCAATTTATTTGGTGGGGCTATCACCTCATTCAGCTGAGTTCCTCTGTTCCACAACAGGATGCACAGCTTTCCAAACGCGTTGGCATGGTGCTGGGCGAAGGGGCTGTTTTTCTGCTGATTCTATCTTTTGGCATTTACCGCATTCGCAAATCGATTTCAAAAGAGTTGGCATTTCAGCAACAACAGCAAAACTTTCTGCTCACTATTACCCACGAACTCAAAACGCCCATTGCAGCCTTAAAGCTCTACATTCAGACCCTACAAAAGCACAACTTGTCAGAAGATAAAAAAGAAGTGATCTTGAAAGGGGCTTTGGAAGAAAACGAACGCCTGAGTAACTTAATTGAGAATATTTTGAATGCTTCCAAAGCTGAAAATAAGCTTTTTCAGCTTCAAAAAGAAGAAGTTGACTTAGTAGCCCTGACCTATGACCTTATTCACCGCTACCACTCCAGATTCAACACCGCCCTAATTGACTTCAACGCGTCGGCAAGTGTAATTGGTTCTTTTGACCAACACATGCTCGAAACAATCTTGGTCAACCTCCTTGAAAATGCTATTAAATATGGTGGTCTACAACAACATATTCAGATTGAAATAGAAAAACTTGATCGCTTCGTCACCATCAAAATAGCCGATGAAGGACCTGGAATTGCAGCAAATGAGCGTTTGCGCATATTTGAAAAGTTTTACCGGATCGGCTCAGAAGAAACCAGAAAACAAGCAGGCAGCGGTTTAGGGCTCTACATCGTTGCCGAATACGTCAGGCTGCACAATGGAAGTATCCGCTGTTTTGAAAACAAACCGAAAGGAAGCGTATTCGAGTTAATCTTACCCATATGAACAGAAAAGTAGGTTTAATTATCCTTGATGGTTGGGGGCTCGGTGATCATTCCAACTCAGATGCCATTTACAACGCACAAACGCCATTTTTTGACCAACTCATGTCCAAGTATGCCAACGCAACGTTAGTGGCGTGTGGAGAAGCTGTGGGCTTACCTGACGGACAAATGGGCAATTCAGAAGTTGGCCACCTCAATATTGGCGCCGGCAGAGTAGTATATCAAGAACTCACCCGGATCAATAAGAGTATCCGCGATGGTGAATTTCAGCAAAACCCTACCCTTCTAGCTGCTTTTGCCCAAGCCAAGCAGGCAAATAAAAAAGTTCATTTTGTTGGGCTCGTTTCTGAAGGAGGCGTGCACAGTAGCCAGGAACACCTGCATACACTTTGCGATATGGCTCAAAGCTTTGGACTAGCAAACTATTTTGTGCACGCCATTACCGACGGCCGCGATTGCGATCCTAAAAGTGGTTTAAACTACCTCCAAAAACTTGAACAACATTTAAGCACACAAAAGGGCAAGATCGCTACCCTAATTGGAAGGTATTACGCCATGGACCGTGACAAGCGCTGGGAGCGCGTGGCCAAGGCCTATCATTTACTAGTGAACGGCCAAGGCCAAACAGCAAAAAGCGCAAGTGCTGCACTAGAGGCCTCTTATCTGAAAGACCTTACCGATGAATTCGTATTGCCGCACGTCATTGAGCCAAATGGACTCATTGAGTCGGAAGATACCGTCATTTTCTTTAATTTCCGGACTGACCGCCCAAGAGAACTCACAGTTGTGCTTACACAAGATGCTTTTGCCGAATACGACATGACGCCACTTGAGCTCAACTTTTGCACCATGACCAACTATGATGCGAGCTTCAAGAATACAAAAGTCATTTTTGACAAAGACAATCTAGAAATGACCATCGGCGAAGTGGTCTCTAAAGCAGGAAAAACGCAAGTAAGAATAGCCGAAACTGAAAAATATCCACACGTTACTTTTTTCTTTAGTGGCGGACGCGAAGCTACTTTTGAAGGAGAGGAACGCATCTTAGTGGCTTCTCCAAAAGTGGCTACCTACGACCTCCAGCCGCAAATGAGCGCGCCAGAAGTAGCAAGCAAACTCATTGCGCACATGACAGCGCAGCATCCTGATTTTATCTGCCTGAACTTTGCCAATCCCGATATGGTAGGGCACACAGGTGTTTATGCTGCTATTATTGAAGCCGTCGAGACCGTCGATGCCCAACTTCAAAGAGTCGTGGAAACTGGCCTAGCGCTAGGCTATGAATTCTTAATTATTGCCGATCACGGCAATGCCGATTACGCAATTAATGCCGATGGCTCGCCAAATACAGCACACAGCTTGAATCCGGTGCCCGTTATATTGGTAAGTTCAGAAGAAAAAATAAAGCTCAATAGCGGTATTTTAGCCGATGTAGCTCCAACTGTATTAGCGCGTTTGGGCCTTTCTTGCCCTAAAGAAATGACCGGAAAAAGTTTAATTTAAGACCATTCCAACTGCATTTAGCTGCGGAATTTCTTCAAAATTTGTAGGGTCAATGCTGCCCGCTTCAAAGACAAATCGTTTGTCATACATGACGTCATCGGCCCAAAAACTAACCCAATATTCATTGTTCAGACCGAAAAGTTCAGGCATGATTGGTTCAATTCGAGCTGCTTCATTTGGCAGCATGACCTCTATGCCTTTGCGCAATGTAGATGTTTTGATTTCTTGACCTGAAATGGGGTCTTGACCATAACCTGTAGAAGTAACAATAATTCCTTCTATGATATCCTCACGAGCGCTGAGCAAATAAACAATATATTCAGGTTCTCCGCCTTCAATGGGCAAGGCAACAAGCGCTAAGGAAATACCTTCCACTTTTGGGCCTAATAATTCTGGTCTCATTCTTGGGTAATTTGATAATTAAATAAGGAAGCCATTTGTTGTGACAATACCTCTTTGACCTCATTCATGTCGATTTGACGATCCAATTCAGCAGCCATGGAAGTCACGGCTTTATCTTGAATGCCACATGGAACAATATTTGAGAAATAACTGAGGTCGGGATTCACATTGAGCGCAATACCGTGCATGGTAATCCAACGCGAACATTTGACTCCCATTGCGCAAATTTTCCTTGCTTTTGGTGTTTCAGGGTCTAGCCATACACCGGTTAAACCGTCAAAACGTGTAGCACTGATGCCGAAATGTGCTAAAGTTGCTATGACTGCCTCCTCAAGAAAGCGCATGTACTTATGAATGTCCGTAAAAAACTGTTCTAAGTCGAGAATGGGATACATTACTAACTGCCCTGGGCCATGGTAAGTGATATCTCCTCCTCTATTGATTTTAAAGAACTGTGCGTCTATTTCATCAAGGTGAGCTTGATCGAGTAAAAGATTCTCGGGCGCACCGCTCTTCCCTAGGGTATATACATGCGGATGCTCACAAAACAGCAAATGCTGCTCTGGCAGCACTGCTGTGTTATTTTTGCGGTTTTCAATTTTGCAATCGACTGCTTTTTTAAGAAGAGATTCTTGGAGGTCCCAAGCTTCTTTGTAGTCTATTAAACCAAGCTGCTGGACCTTAACAATCGGTAGATTCATCATCTCAGTACATTGACATGCCCAGCTAAAGTGCGGGTAACAGATTTATTATCAGTGTAGACTATTTTCCAGTTGTAGAGGCCAAGTTGTACATCGCGCTTGCCCTTGTAGCGACCATCCCACCCTTCGGCTGCTGTGTCTGTTTCATACACCAAGTTGCCCCAACGGTTGTAGATCTGTAGATTGTAAGATTCAATGATGTCAGGATTCGAGAACACCGGCAAGAACACATCGTTCACACCATCGCCATCTATCGTGATCGTGTTCGGAATGTAGACATTCAACAACTCTATCAAGCTAAACACAGCGCTTGCCGTATCTGTACATCCATTGGTGTCTGTTACCACTAACGTGACGTCGTAGTCTCCAGGCTGTTGGTCTGGGTAGTAGTGTACTGGGTTCTCTATAGTGCTGTTCGGACTGCCGTCTCCGAAGGTCCAGAACGTACTGATCACACTGCCCAATGAAGTGTTGGTAAGTTCCAGTAAGCCCGTGAAGTAGTCTATAACGCCTGTGCTCGCCGAGAAGCTCGCTTGTGGGCCAGCAACTACACACACCAAGCTGTCCATAGAAATCGTATCGGCACAGCCAATGGCGTTGTATACCGTCAGAGTAACGCTGTAGCAACCCGGTATGGTTAAGGTGGTGTTGGCGTTTTGGGTACTCTGCGTGATTGTATTGCCGAAGTCCCAGGTGCTATTCGTGTAGGGGCCCGTACTGAGGTTCGTGAACGTGACATCCAATGGAATACAACCGAACGTTGTGCTCGGTACAAAGTTCGCAACGATTGGTGCTGGCTCGGTTACCGTAAAGCTCAATGGCTCTTCACAACCTTGCGCGTCTATTACCAACACACTGTAAGTGCCTGGAGTTAACGAGTCGAGGTAGTTCACGGTATCGCCCGTTGACCACAAAATGTCATAGACCGGTTGGCCGCCTGTAATCGTTAATAAGAGTGTCGCATCATCATAACCATGACAACTCACGTTGTTCTGGGTTGGCGTTACTACCATTGGATTCACTGGGTTGTTTACTACTATCGTTGTTGTTAGTACACAACCTAAAATATCCGTTACTGTCAAAGTATATGGGCCTGACTCCAAGC
>JBIIBL010000045.1:0-17905 GCA_044239425.1 Crocinitomicaceae bacterium
AGGCATTTTGTAGTCTAGAGACTCGCCCGTGTAGGAAATAAAGATGGTTGGAATACAAAGTGTTTTGCCAATGACAAAAGCAGGTGAAGATGGATCCCAAGCGGTGTAACCACGGGCTTCAAAAGTATTACGGATACCTCCGTTCGGAAACGAAGAGGCGTCTGGTTCTTGTTGAACGAGCATGTCGCCGTCGAAACGCTCAATGGCTTTTCCTGGGCCAATTGGCTTTAAAAAGGCATCGTGCTTTTCAGCGGTGGTGCCGGTGAGTGGCTGAAACCAGTGCGTGTAGTGCGTTGCTCCTTTAGAGATCGCCCAGTCTTTCATAGCGCTCGCTACTTGATCTGCGTATTTGCGATCCAGACGCGTACCATTCTGAATAGCTTCGGTCATGAATTTATAAGTGTCTGAAGGAAGGTATTCCCGCATGACATCTTGGTGAAATACATTTTGACCGAAAAGATCCGAAAGTTTGCCATTGTACTCAATGTGCTTCGGTTCGCGGTGCAAAACATCTTGATACGCTCTTAGTCTTTTTGTTGCCATTTTTATAATTTTTTGACAAAGGTATTTATTTTTTAGGGGGTCAAACAAAAATTTATTGCATTTTTTCAACAATACCCCCTGTTTTTTAAGTTTAAATTAAAAAATCATCAATTTATTGTGCTTTAAATAAGTTTTGTGAAATTTGCTACATGCATGATCAATGGCTTTTGGAACGCTTTGCCCAAGAACTCCCCGGAGAGCTTGCTCACGCACCTTACAAGCGTTACCGCCAACAATTTGAAAAAGAACACACCCAACAAGAAAGGCGAGCAGCTGCAGTTGCCCTTCATTTCTATCTGAAAAAAGAAGCCTGGCATTTTATTCTTATTGAGCGAAGTACCTACAACGGGCAACACAGCGGGCAAATGGCATTCCCCGGCGGCAAACCAGATCCGACAGATCCTCATTTAGAATTTACTGCACGCAGAGAATCCTTCGAGGAAATAGGAATTCCGCTCCACCGCGGACGGCACATCAAAACCCTTACAAATGTTTGGATACCCGTTTCTGGTTTTGAAGTCAGCCCTTTTGTCTTTTTGCATGAGCAAGCGCCAATCCTCCAACCCAACCCCCGAGAGGTGCAGTGCATTGAAGAGGTCGCGCTCAAAGATTTATTAAATAACGCGAGTTTGATCTATAGGGATATTTCCATGCCAGGTGGAAAAGTTTTAGAAGCGCATCCTTGTTTTTTGTTGAATGACAAAATTGTGTGGGGCGCCACCGCTTTGATGTTGAATGAGGTGCGGATGATGTTATTGTGATGTTTGGTTTGATAAAACAAACACTAGTACCGGCCTAAAAAACAAAAAGAGGAACAAACGCTATTTGTTCCTCTTTTTGCTAAACCATGCTAAAACTATAAAACTAAAACTACAACTATGAACTGTAATTCCTCTGCAAAGATACAGTGAGTTTTGGTTTTTGCAAGTATTGTTTTGTAAAATTATTGTTAATTTTTTGTGGCGCGCGTCATTTCGCGTTTTCCTGGAGGGCCTGGTAAGGCCTCTATGCTAAAACCAACAGACTTTAAGTCTCTTTTGAACTGACCCTGTGCGCAGTAGGTCACCAATACACCGCCTTGGTTCAAAACTGCATAAAGATTTTCAAAAATAGACAACTTCCACATATCGGCTTGCGCATTAGGGCCAAACGCATCGAAGTAAATCAGGTCAAACTTTTCATCGGACTGCCATTCTTGAATTTTGGCTTCTAATTTAGATAGTGAAAAATAGGAATGGAGCACATGCGGTACGTCCCATTCTGTTTTCATGAGTTTTTGGTAAAAATCCATTTCAAGGGGCGTTTGAAAATAAGAAAGTTCAGACCAAATTCTTTCCTCTACCGGAAAAGCCTCCATACCGGTATATTGAATGGCTAATTTATTTTCTAAGGCAAACAGAGCACTCAACAACGCATTCAGACCTGTACCAAAACCCACCTCAAGAATGCTTAATTGTTCTTTTTGAGAAAATAAATAACTTAAACCATTTGCAATAAAAACATGCTTGGCTTCTTGCACACTGCCGTGCATAGAATGATAAGTTTCGTCGAGCTCGGGCACATACAACGTGGGTGAACCATCGGCCGTAAGTCGGATTTCTCTTTTCATTTATCTTTTTCTGATCAAGTACAAGCCATCGCGAATGGGCAACAAGACCTTCTCAACTCTAGGGTCCTGACTGATTTTCAGGTTGAGTTCGCGCAGCAAGACGCTGTCTTTATCTTGGTGTGAGTCGTCAATCACCTTCCCTGACCACAGCACGTTGTCGATGAGGATGAAACCACCCGAATTCAGTTTTTCAAGGGCTTGCTCGTAGTAGAGCGGATACTGTTGTTTGTCGGCATCGATGAAAATGAGGTCGAAGTTGGTGGAAATCGTTGGAATAATTTGCGCCGCATTTCCGATGATATATTCAATTTGAGCTGCGAATTCAGAAGCCTCAAAATACCCCCTCACGCGTGTTTCTAGCTCTTCATTGATGTCGATGGTAAGCAATTGACCTTCTGGGCGCAAGCCTTCTGCCAAACACAGCGCAGAATAGCCGGTATAGGTGCCGATTTCTAAGATAGATTGGGGGCGCAAGAGCTTGGAAAGCATGCTGAGTACGCGCCCTTGAAAATGCCCACTGAGCATGCGGGGCTGCAGCACCTCTAAATGAGTTTCGCGGTCAATTTTGGCAAGCAAAGCCGAAGCTTCGGAACTGTGTGCGCTTACATAAGCTTGTAATTCAGCAGAAATGAATTCCATTTGTCGTTGTATTTGCACAAAGATACGCGAAGCTCGGCGCATTTTCCTAAATTTGTCATCTCAGAAATTACACATGACCGTTTCAGCAATTCGCCAGCAATTTTTCGACTTTTTTGAAAGTAAAGGACACCAAATTGTGTCTTCAGCCCCAATGGTAGTTAAGAATGACCCTACCCTGATGTTCACCAACGCAGGCATGAACCAATTCAAAGACTTCTTCTTGGGCTACCAAGCCCCCGCCAACCGCCGCGTGGCCAATTCACAAAAATGCTTGCGCGTTTCGGGTAAACACAACGACCTCGAAGAAGTGGGCGTAGACACCTACCACCACACCATGTTCGAAATGCTTGGCAATTGGTCTTTTGGCGACTACTTCAAAGAAGAAGCCATTGGCTGGGCTTGGGAACTCCTTACTTCTGTTTACAAAATACCCGTAGATCAGCTCTACGTTACCGTTTTTGAAGGTGATACCAAGGACGGCGTTTCCCAAGACAGCGAAAGCCTCAACATCTGGAAAAAATTCATCGCCGAAGAGCGCATCATTTTAGCTTCCAAAAAAGACAACTTCTGGGAAATGGGCGACACCGGCCCTTGTGGCCCTTGTACCGAAATCCACGTCGACCTCCGCAGCCCAGAAGAGCGCGCCAAAGGTGATGGCAAAAACTGGGTCAATGCAGACCACCCACAAGTCATTGAAATTTGGAACAACGTTTTCATGGAGTTCAACCGCAAAGCCGATGGCAGCCTAGAGCCGCTTCCGTCTAAGCACGTTGACACCGGAATGGGCCTCGAACGCTTGGCCATGGCACTCCAAGGCAAGCAGTCCAACTACGACACCGACCTCTTTCAAACCCTCATTCAATTCATTTCCAAAGAGGCTGGCATCCCTTACGGCAAAGCCGAAGAAACCGATATCGCCCTGCGCGTCATCGCCGACCACATCCGCGCCATTGCCTTTTCTATTGCCGACGGCCAACTGCCTGCCAACAACGGCGCAGGTTATGTCATCCGCCGTATTTTGCGCAGAGCAGTGCGCTATGGCTACCAAACCCTTGGCTTAAAAGAACCTTTCCTTTGCGAACTCGCTATGGTTTTAACGGAGCTCATGGGCAAGCCCTACACCGAACTCATTAGTCAGAAAGAACTCATCTATAAGGTCATCAAGGAAGAAGAACTCAGTTTCTTTCGTACCCTTGCCCTTGGCATCAAGCGCATCGAAGACCTCATTGCGCAAGTTAAAGCCGATCAGCAAACTCAAATTGAAGGCGCTGCAGCTTTCGAACTCTACGACACCTACGGCTTTCCACTCGACCTCACCTCTTTAATTGCCCGTGAAAACGGCCTTTCTATTGACGAAGCCGGCTTCCAACAAGAGCTCCAAATTCAAAAAGAGCGCTCCAGAGCAGCCACCACCATCGAAACCGACGACTGGCAACAAGTACACCCCGACACCAACACCCAGTTTGTGGGCTACGACGACAAAACGGCGTCTGTGCAACTCATTAAATACCGCAAAGTGAGCCAAAAAGGCAAAACTTTCTATCAATTGGTCCTAGACCAAACGCCATTCTACCCTGAAGGTGGCGGCCAAATTGGCGACAGCGGGAGCTTGCACAACAGCTCAGATAACATCCGCATTTTCGATACCAAAAAAGAAAACAACCTCATTGTGCACCTCGCCACTGAGTTACCTTCCAATTTGCACGCCCGCTTCGAGGCCAGCATCGATCTTGCCAAACAACAACACACCGCCAAGAACCACAGCGCAACACATCTCCTTCACCACGCACTCCGTACCATCCTTGGTACGCATGTAGAGCAAAAGGGCTCGTTGGTATCAGAAAAAGGCCTGCGCTTTGACTTCTCTCACTTTTCTAAAGTCACGGACGAACAACTTTCGCAAATTGAAGCGGCTGTGAATGCCGCTATTCAAGCTGCTCAGCCCTTGCAAGAAAACCGCGCACTCGACATCGAAAGCGCGAAGCAAAAAGGCGCCATGGCCCTCTTCGGCGAAAAATACGGCGACACCGTTCGCGTCATTGAATTTGGTGCTTCCATCGAATTATGTGGTGGCATCCACGTTACGAACACCAATCAAATTGGTGTATTCAAACTCGTAGCAGAAAGCGCAGTTGCTGCCGGTATTCGCCGCATAGAAGCCATCACTGGCGACGCCGCCATGCATTACTACAAAGACAAAGCTGCCCAGCTAGAGCAAATAGAAGCTTTACTTAAAAAACCTGCCGATATCGTAAAGGCCATTGAAGAGCTGCAACAAAAAAATACTGCGCTTGGCAAAGAAATCGAACGTTTGGCAAAGGTTCAGGCCCAACAGCTCAAAAACGAACTCAAAAACGACGTTCAACAAATAGACGGCATGCACCTCCTGCTCAAAGAAGTACATACCGATGCCGCCAGCGCCAAAGACATCCTCTTTGCACTGCGCCAAGACTTCAACCCTTTTGTTGGCGTACTCGCTCACCGCGAAACCGACAAATGCGGTTTAACCATCTTACTAGACGACACACTCGCTGCACAAAACCAATGGAGCGCCGCAAAATGGATCCGCGAAGTGGCTCCACTGATCCAAGGCGGCGGCGGCGGACAAGCTAGTTTTGCAACGGCAGGCGGCAAAAACCCTGCTGGCCTAGGCGCAGCCCTTCAAGCTCTACAAACCAAATTGCGTGGCGAATAAAAAAATACTGATCCTCACCTACTATTGGCCACCTAGCGGCGGCACCGGCGTTCAACGTTGGCTGCACTTTACCCGCTACCTCAAAGAATTAGGTTGGGACCCCATTATTTTTACCCCGAGCAACCCCGAGGCACCTGTACAAGACCCTAAACTACTCGCCCAAATTCCCGAAGGTGTTGAAGTGCTCAAAATCCCGATCTGGGAGCCCACCCAACTCTACATGCGCCTGAGTGGAAACAAAGGCAAGCAACTCCAAACCGGCTTCATGCAAGAAAGTAAGAAGAAACCTGGTTTGCTCCAACGCGTTGCCTTGTATATCCGCGCCAACCTGTTTATTCCGGACGCCAAAATGGCCTGGATCAGGCCCGCAAGTCGATACCTTACCAACTACCTTCAATCCAATGAAGTAGCAGCCATTATTTCAACAGGGCCACCACATACCATGCACCTTATAGCGCGCAATATCAAGCGAGCAACTAAGCTACCATGGCTTGCCGATTTTCGCGACCCCTGGACACAAATCGATTGGTTTGAGCAGCTCCCGCTCAATAAACGCGGCCTGGCCAAGCACCACGCCCTCGAAAGAACCGTACTGCAAGAAGCTGACCAACTCACAATTGTTAGCAGCAATTGGCAACAACAAATGCAAGCCATTTGCGGACGTGACGTAGCGCTGGTTACCAACGGCTTTGCGCCCGAAGATTTCAGTAATTTTCAACACAAACCCGACCCAAACTTTACCATCTTGCATACGGGTTCTATCAACAAAGACCGCAACCCAAGTGCGCTCTGGAAAAGTCTAGGAAACTATACCCAAAACAACCCTGACTTCGCAGCTAAACTCCAAATTCGACTCATTGGCGCACTCGACGCAAGCGTCCGCTCCGACCTCGAAGCAGCTAGGCTCTTGCCATATACCCAAATGGAAAACTTTGTGCCGCACGCACGCGTGATTGAAGAACTTGCGGCCTGCAGCCTTTTATTGTTGCCCATTAACAACGTCAACAACCAAATGGGAATTGTGCCAGGAAAAGTTTTTGAATACCTCGCCAGCGAACAACCTATTTTAGCCATTGGACCCTCTGATGGCGACTCCGCAAATATACTACGCAGCCAAGCTGGTACACACATTGTAGGTTTTGAAGATCCAATTGAGTGGTCTGCAATCATCGCCATGTGTGCGAACAAACCCAACAGAAAAGACACCCTAGCGCCCTATTCAAGAAAAGAATTGAGTTTGAAAATACACGCTATTTTACTTGATTTGGTTCAAAAATAATGCGACATGTACAATTCCCTTGAAACCATTTTGCTAGACCTAGGTTTTTCTTGGACACTCGCCAAGTACTTTCCATTTTTACTAGCACTGTTAACAGGCTGGCTCTTTTTTAGATGGGTGAAAAGAATCCGAATGAACAAATGGATTTTAATCCCATTACTGGCACTTGTATTCTGCTCGCCATTTGTCACGTATTTTTTCTTTTACCCGATTTACCAGCCTGATCTTTACAACCATAGCTACAGGCCAAAAACATTGCTGAATGAGCCACCAAAAGAAACAACACTCGCAGTGGTAGTTTTGCCCGGTTGCCCGTATTGCATGCAAACCACGGAAGTCATGAATAGGTTGGCCAAACAAAATAAAAACATCAAAATAGCCTATTACATGGTGTCCGAAGACCCAAGTGCAAAACAAACACTCCGAAAGAAACTAGACAAACGCATCGCCATACGCTACACCAAAGATGCAACACTTTGGATGCTCGCTGCAGAAGGTGTTTTTCCAAGTTATTTGCTATTTGACCAAATGCAGCTCAAGCGCGCTTGGCACAACACTACTTTTGGGGTGCTGGCTCTTGACGAGTTGCGTGCTTATAAGTAAACCAAAGCGCTACCAAGAAGCCCATCAAGAGCAGGCCTGAACCTAAGCCCGCAAGAGTGTTGCCGGTCTGAACAGATAAAGGCTCAAATTTCCAAGTAATTTCATGCTTACCTGCCGGCACCACCACACCGCGCAATAGATAATTGACACGCAGCGTTTGAACTGGTTTTTTGCCATCTATGTAGCAATTCCAGCCCGCTGGGTAGTAGATTTCGCTGAATACCGCCAATTGCTTGGCTTTAGAATTGGAAGCATAACGCAATTCGGATGGGTCGTAATTCAACAACTTAATAGAAGAAGTTGAATCTTGTCCGAGGCCATTTAACTGCGTCTTGAATTCTTGGTGGACAATTGATTGTTTTTTGCTATCCAAAAGTGCTTTAGAGCCCGATGCCAACATTTCTTTGTTGGCGTTGACTACGACCTTGACATCTGAAACAAACCATGCCGGGCCATTGGCGTTGGTATTGCGCACCGCTGGCTGGTTAGGCTTCAGAATAATGTATTTAGCATTGAGCATATTGAGGTATTCTGCCTCGCCTTCGAGTGCAATGCTTTCCACACTAATGGTATCAAAAATTTGCTGTGCTTGTTCTTGTGTAGTGCCTACTGGCAAGGCCAAAGTGCGGAATTTGTCGTTTTTAGCTTTGTTCACAGCTGCGCTGAGCGCCTGTGCTGCTGAAGGGAAATGAAAATCCACAAATTCTTGGTAGCGTTTGAGTTTGGCGCCATGATAGCCACCTAAGCTTTTGTGGAAAAAGCTCGTGTTGGTTTCAGCCATGGTTCCGTTGATGTTGAGTACGCGGTAGTTGCTCGACAAATTAAGTGCCCCAAATGCCGCATAGGTACTCAGCACACTTTGATCTGAGAGGTCTTTGTAATAAATGAAATCGGCATAGGCCGCCTCTAATTTTTGAGCGAGTGCAGCATTTGGCTTTTCTTGCTGAATGATACTGACGTCGGCAGGCGAAACCGGATAAGGAATACTGGCTTCGTCTAAAGTTTGATATGCCTGTAAAACGCCAGTGCTATCGTCGTTGTTGAGGTAGCGCTTGGCGACACTCATTTGGTCAGCCAAGACCATAACTCCTACAATAGACAAAATGAGCATGCGGTTGAGTTGGGTTCGCAGCAAGAGGATCACCACTCCCAAAGCCAAAATAACCAAAAATAAAGAGCGTTGCATATCAGCTTTGTAGATACCCATACGTGTTTCGATCAGAGACTGACGCATGCCTTGGTAAAAAGCGGTCTGACTCGCGTCTTTAGCCTGCTTGCTTGCGTCTGCAAACTGCTTGACTTCTTCGTTGGTCATGAAAGACCCCGATAAACTCGGACTCAGCACCAACAACGCAGATACGAATAAAATGGTGCCGCTCGCAATGTACCAGTATTTCTTTTGACCCCATAACCCTTCGTTTTTGATGAGCTTATCTAAGAAAAGTAGACCCATGGCTGGTATCATGATTTGCAACAAGACTAAAATCATTTTGGAATCGCGGAATTTGTTGTACATCGGGAATTGATGAATGAAGAAATCATTAAGAAAGTTCATTTGGTTTGAAGCTAAATAGAGCACCAGAACACTCAACACCAAGAAAGGCCAGCGCAATGCGTCTTTTACAAAAAGGAGGCCTAGTAAGAAAAACACGAGCATCACGACTCCAAAATAGAAAGCACCACCGCTCATGCGCTGGCCTCCCCAATAATGGTTCATTTGTCCAATTTGTTCGGCATAGGTTGGGTCGGTGTCGGTGAGAGCATCGGGGTCATTGGCAATAAGATCGCCCTTTCCGCCTTTGGCATTTGGAGCATATAGCGAAAGCAACTCGCGCTTGCCGTAGTTGTATTCTAGTATGTAGTCTTTATCAAGGCCTTCTTTGGCTTGAAGTGAACCCGTCTTAGGTTTAATGGTAAGTTCTGTTGTGCCTCTGGTCGTAAACTTGCTGTATTCTAAAGTGGTCATTAGCAAATTGGCATTGGATACAACGGCTAAAACACTCGCCAAGGCAAGCCCTCCAATTGCTAAACTTAAAGGCTTCCAGTTTTTTGTAAGCGCCAAACGTATGACCTCCGCAAGGGCTACAGCTCCTAAAATAAAAGCCAAATAATAAGTCATTTGAAGGTGATTGGCGGTGATATTTAGCCCCAAAAACAAAGCAAAAACAGCTGAGCCAAGCAACCAACGCCCCCTAAAGGCCAATAATAAACCGCCGAGCGCAGGCGCCATATAAGCAATCGCATTTACTTTTGACATGTGGCCTGCACCTAAGTACAAGATGTTAATTGTCGAAAAACCGTATCCGAGGGCGCCGATCATGGCCAACCATGGATTGATGCGCAAACATAGCCCGAGAATATAAAAACCTAACATGGAAATAAAGAGGATCCCGACTGGACGTGGCAAGCCTAACTTGATAAGTTGATCTGCTTTGGTGAGCCAGTTGGCACTTTGATCTGCCGAAATTTGATAGGCCGGCATACCTGAAAACATAGCGTTGGTCCAGCTGGGTTGTTGGCCGTCGTGAGTAAGCTTGTAATCGAAAATTTCTTTGGACATCCCTTGAAACTGGCGGATATCGCTTTGCTTGAGGGCAAAACCGTCGTAAAGCGGCGAGAAATAAATGGAGGGCAAGACCACAAATAGAACTAAGGCAACTAGGTGTGGCAACAAAGATTTGATAGACAGTTTCATGCTTAAAATTTGGCTTGAATTTACGAATTAATGACTTGGGTTGGCATAGCGCTGCACATCTGCAGCTGTAATACATTGATCGGATAGGATAACAAGACGTTCTATGATATTGCGCAATTCGCGAATATTGCCCGTCCAATTAAGATCTTGAAGGGATTTAACCGCTGCTGCCTCTATGGTTTTGAGGGCAATGCCGTGGTCTTGGCAAACTAGTTTCAAGAAATGCTGCACCAACATAGGAATGTCTGAACGGCGTTCATTGAGCGCCGGTACATGAATGAGTATGACAGCTAAACGGTGGAATAAGTCTTCGCGGAAGCGGCCAGCTTTGATTTCTTCGCGGAGGTCTTTGTTGGTGGCCGCCAAAACTCGGCAGTCTACTTTGAGGTCTTTTTCGCCGCCCACACGCTGTATGACGTTTTCTTGAAGGGCGCGCAGTACTTTGGCTTGAGCCGAAAGCGACATATCGCCAATTTCATCTAGAAAGAGGGTACCGCCCGACGCCAACTCAAATTTTCCTTTGCGGTCCTTAACGGCTGAGGTAAATGCGCCTTTTTCATGACCAAATAGCTCGCTTTCGATAAGTTCTGCAGGAATAGCCGCACAATTCACTTCAATAAAAGGCATTTTGGTCCGGCTAGAAAGTTCGTGCAAGGAGCGTGCGACGAGTTCTTTTCCGGTGCCGTTGCCGCCGGTAATAAGCACGCGTGCATCTGAAGGCGCTACCTTTTCAATCATGGTTTTGATGGCTTCGATCTCGGCATTCTCGCCAATAATGGCAGATCCTTTGATCTTTTTGACAACTTGCTTGAGTTGTTTGGTTTCTTGAACCAACATATTGCGGTCTTTGACCTGACGTAACAAGACCAAAATACGGTTGAGGTCGAGGGGTTTTTCAATGAAATCAAAAGCACCTTTTTTAATAGCACCCACAGCTGTTTGTACGGTACCGTGGCCGGAAATCATAATGACGGGCGTTTCGATACCGAGCGCCAAAATTTGATCGAGTAATTCGAGGCCATCCATTTGTGGCATTTTGATATCGGAAAACACGAGCTCATAGGTATGGGCTTTGAGTTTGTCGAGCGCCTGTGCGCCGTTTTCGGCTTCATCTACGACACAGCCTTCGAATTCTAAAATTTCACGGAGGGCTCTGCGGATGGCGCGTTCATCATCAATGAGTAAGACTTGCATATTTTTATTTAACAGTGCGTTCTAACATCGGTACAAACTTAAAAGTACCAAATTCTTCGGTTGTATACTTGGTTTCGGTGGTTTTGTGAATGCGCAGCATCTTTTGCTCCGCGCCTTCCCCGACGGGGATCACCATAAGGCCTCCGACTTTGAGTTGCTCCAAAAGCACTTCAGGGATATCTGGCGCACCACACGTTACTAAAATGCGTTCATAGGGCGCATAAACGCGATTACCTTTATAGCCATCGCCAAAAAAAAGACTGGCATTGAAACCAAAAAATTCAATCATGCGCTTGGCCTTGGCATGCAAGGGTTGATGGCGCTCAATCGAAAAAACCCTCGCGCCCAACGCACACAAAATGGAAGTCTGAAATCCAGAACCCGTTCCAATTTCCAAAACGCGCATGCTTTTTTCGAGCTGCAAGAGTTCGGTTTGGAAAGCGACGGTAAAGGGGTGCGAGATGGTTTGCCCAGAACCTATCTGAAAAGCCATATTAGTGTAGGCTTGCTCGTCAAAAGCGAGGTCTAGGAAATAGTGGCGCGGAATGGCATCAAAAGCGCTTAAAATGCGTTGGTCTTGAATGCCCATTTGCGCCAATTCTTCGATGAGTTGGCGGCGACGGCCTTTGTGCTTGAATGTGTCCCTGAGGTGTTCCATAGAGAAAATTAAGCCAATACCACACCTACTGGGCAGTGATCAGAACCAAAAACATCATTTAAAATAAAGGCATCTTGGAGTTGAGGCACGAACGCTTCACTGATCAAAAAGTAATCGATGCGCCAGCCTACGTTCTTTTCGCGGGCACCAGCGCGGTAGCTCCACCAAGAATATTTAACGGTTTCGGGATGCAGCAACCTGAAGCTATCGAGTAAGCCCGCTCCCGCAAAGCCGTTCATGCCATCGATTTCTTCTTGCATGTAGCCCGCCGCTTTGTTATAGTTTTCTTTGGGGCGTGCCAAGTCAATGGCGCGATGCGCTACGTTGAAGTCGCCGCAAACGACAACCGGTTTGTTTGTTTCAAGTGCTTTGAGGTAATTGAGAAAAGCGGTATCCCAGGTTTGGCGGTATCCTAAACGAAGGAGTTCGCTGCCAGAATTGGGCACATAAACTGTAACGAGGTAAAAAGTGTCAAACTCAGCGCAAATGACGCGACCTTCGCTGTCGTGGTCAGGCAAACCGATGTCGTAAGTGACGGAAATGGGTGCCACTTTGGTGAGTATGGCCGTACCTGAGTAGCCTTTTCTTTCTGCTGAATTGGCAAACACTTGGTATTCAGAAAGCGGAGCAACAGCTGCTGCAACTTGTTCTGGTGTCGCTTTGGTTTCTTGTAAACAGATGACGTCTGGGGCTTGGGCTTGCATGTCTTCGATGAAGGTTTTGCCAACCACCGCGCGAATGCCGTTCACGTTAAAAGAAAGGATTTTCATGGCTTGAGTTTAGCACCAAAAATACTAAAATTTTAGGCGCAAAAAGCTGTAATAAACTGGGATTTCAGTCTGTTTTGCTAAAAAGCAACGAAATTCTTGGCCAAATTGTAAGGCTGGTCCTATGCGGTACACGAAACCCAACGAAAGCGATGAAAAAGGCGTACTCGCAGCGCTAAAAACAACCTGCTTAGGATCGTAAAAGATTTCTGTCCGGGCATTGAAGCCCAAACGATCGTTCAAGGCATAGCTCGCTTGCAAATTACCCTGCAACCAATATTTTAACTGAGGATCTCCGTTTTGTTTTTGCAAACCTGCGTAAACACAAGATTGAAAGGTCCAATTGTTGTTTGTATAGCCTACATTGATTTCCTGGAAAAAGCGCCAACGGTTCAGGGCCAACTCAGGCGACAGTTTACCTAAAGGTGCGAGGTCGCCATAAAAATGACTCCAGTTATATTTCCATTTGTTCTTTTCATATTGCACCAGTAAACCCAAACTCGGGCGCACACCGCTGAACATTAGGCGCTGCCACCCATTCGTGACAAAAAACTGTGTTTTGAGTTGCTTGGACCAACTGCGCGTCCATCGGAGACCAGAAACATAGTAGGGAACATATTCTGCAGCCAAACTACGCGAGGCCGAGAGTTGATCTACGCCACGCGGTGTTTCTTGGGTGTATGGCGAGCTAAACGTCCCGACTGCCCATTCATTTTTTCCTTGTGCATATTGGAGGTAGCCTTCGTAAATATAACGCCTCAGCGGGGACTCAAATGTATAGTTATTTTGCATGTAGGAACCAAGTGCCGGTGAAAACTGCGCGGTCCAAGCCTTGTGCCTGAAGCGCAGCTCGAGCTCTAGTAAATTGATGTCGTAGGTGCCGATTTTGGAATGAGAAACCATAAAAGGCAAACTTGAAATTCCTTTTTTTGAAACACCAACATAGCTATCGTAAGTTCCAGAAAGTGTAAATTGTGTTTGCGCTTGAAAAACCGTTGCAAGAACAAAACAGAGGGCTACTAACTTACGCATTTGTATTTATCATTGTTTGGCAAGTACTTTACCCGTGCTGTATTCTGTTTTCAATAAAACCGAGGGGGTTCCGGTATAGAAGAGGTCTCCAGCACCATACAATTGGGCTTTGAGTTTGAGCTGACTAGCACGGATCCAGCTAGACAGTGGTGAGGTACTGCGAAACGAAATGGAATCTTGAACCGTTAATGAGGGTGCTTGCAGCGAGGCGGCGCCATCGAGGTCTGCAAATAAAGCAGCTACATTACCCGAAAGCCTCAGGGTTTGCCATCCGTAGTTATTGCGTATCGATACTTTTTGAGCATTTAGGACCAAACTCACCGTACCGACTCCTTCTTTGAGATAAATAAGTAAGTCGTCGGCAAGCCACGTTTTGACAGTCCGGACTCCTTCGCTATTTGCCAAATGCAGCTCTTTTAATGATGTAAAATGCACCACAGCTTTTACTTTTCCTTTTTGATACCTGAGAAAACGACAGCTATTTTTATTGTACAGCTGTAGGGTATCAGCCTCTATTTCCGCTGTTAAAAAAGATAATAAGTTGCTTCCCGCTTGCCACTCGACGTAATTGAGGGAGTCCTGCAAAAGCGACACCTCGATATGGGGATGGATATACAAGTATTGAAAGGAAGAAAGTGGCGCAATCATATTTTCAATAGCGCCCGTTGCTTTCCAACAGGCGCGTTCAGGTGCTTTTTGACAAGCAACTAAAAGCAAAATTAAAATGAATGCGATCGGGTACTTCATGTTTAAAAATGATAAGCCAAGCCGAGTTCCATGTAGTCGGCTTTGGCGTAATGGGTTTTCAGGGTTGCCAAAACTTCCAAATGAGAAGTGAGCGCATAGCGACTTCCCAAGCGGAGGTAAACCGACTCATCTGGACGCAAGACATCGCGCAAATAGACCCCAGCACCATAAATAAAATGCAAGCGGTCAAAAGGATGAACATAACCCACAAACAAACCTATTTGCAGCGGATCTAGCCCTGCCGCTTGCGGATAGCTTGGATGCGAAAGCAAACTGGTTTTGTAAATGATGTCAATAGAGGCTTCCAAGCCTGCTTTGGGCCCGAAATATTTGCGGGCAAATAAAGACGCCGCATAAACTGGAAAGCGCCCTACCCCTTTCGGATTCATTTCTTTGCCACTGACGATGCCAGTTAGGCCGAAAAGTAAATCGGGACGTTCCAATTCTGGTCTAGGACTTTCTTTTTGTTCAGTCGCAAAAAACTTTTGAACCCCGAGCGATAAAAAGGGCACATTGACCCCCAAATTGGGCATCTGGTAACTTGCATTCGAGAAGTGTGTCATGTCGAGGCCGAAGGTGAGGCCGTAATCCGAGAAACGCCAGCTTTGCTTGAAGGCAAAACACATGAGTGCATTGACGCGCGAGCCAATGGCTACGTTTTCAGGGTTCAAAATAGGATCGAATGGACGATTGGTGTAGCCCAAACCAGTGGCAAATTTGAAATCTAAGCGATAGCGCTTGTATTTGACAATTGGCAACTCTATAAAACCATAAAGCCCGGTAAAACGACCTAAAATTTCGTTGTTTCCAACTGAGCCAAAAAAAAGCGTACCTCCTACCAAAGGATGGCGATAGGCCTCGTGCCATTTTTTCGCTTGATTGCTTCGGTAGATATAGGAAAACTCTGAGGCCACAGCTGGCGCTTGCGGCAAATGAGACATCAGGCCCCGGTGGGCAAGCAGAAAACCAAGTTTTTGTCGGTACTCAAAACCGGGTTGAGCTTTTAAATACGGCCCCACAAAAAGGGAAAATAGCAAAAAGTAAATCGGGCGCATGGTCAAATTTAAGCAAAAGCTCGTTTCAACTGCTAACTTTGCAGTATGGACCCACGTTTAATTGCCTTTTCACGCCTACTCCAAATCATGGACGAACTCCGGGAGCGCTGCCCCTGGGATCAAAAACAAACCTTTGATACCCTGCGCAACCTCACCATCGAAGAAACCTACGAAATGGCCGATGCCATTACAGACAAAGATTATCCTGGTCTAGAAGGAGAGCTCGGCGACTTATTTTTGCATTTGGTTTTCTACAGCAAAATTGGCAGCGAACAAGGCCTTTTTGACGTCGAAAGCGTCCTCAACAAAATTTGCGACAAACTCATTTACCGCCATCCGCACATCTACGGCGACACCGAGGCCAAAGACGAAGAAACCGTCAAAGCCAATTGGGAAAAACTCAAACTCAAGGAAGGAAAAAAATCGGTACTAGAAGGCGTTCCTGCTTCTCTGCCTGCACTAGTTAAAGCCACCCGCATTCAGGAAAAAGTAAAAGGCGTTGGTTTTGAATTCGAAAAAGCCGACGACGTCTGGTATAAGGTTCAGGAAGAAATTGCAGAGCTCAAAGTAGAGGTAGACAAGAACTCAGACCAAATTGAAGCCGAATTTGGCGACGTCTTGTTTTCATTGGTCAACTACGCGCGTTTTTTAAATATATCGCCAGAAAACGCTTTGGCGCAAACCAATCAAAAATTCATTAAGCGCTTCCAACAAATGGAGCAACTCTTAGAAAAAGACGGCTTACTTGCCCAAGACCAATCCTTAGCACGATTAGATCTGTATTGGGAACAAGCCAAGAAGAGCGAAAAATAAATTAGTTTCGTAAAAATAAAAATTAGCAAAATGGACGCTTTTTACCAATATAGCATTAAATCTCTCATTTTATTATCTGTCACTTTACTGATTCGCTTTTTTGCAGGAAAGGCCGTGACGCGCTTTCTAGCCAAATTTGAAGGCGATATCAAAAGAAAACGCGTCTCAATTCGCATTATTAACCTCTTCTTATCGATTTTCTTTATCCTGATTTTTGCGGCCATTTGGAACATCGAAACCAAAGACCTCATCGTGTTCTTCACCTCAACGATCACCGTTATTGGCATCGCCTTTTTTGCCAATTGGTCTATTTTATCGAATATCACCGCTAGCTTGATTTTATATTTCAATCATCCGCTCAATATTGGCGAGGTTGTCCGCATTTACGACAAAGAATTCGACATCGAAGGCGAGCTCATCGACCTAAGTTTTTTCTTTATGTACATCCGATCAGCAGAGGGTCACTTGGTAACGATACCTACTTCGGCGGTATTGAACAAAACCGTGATTATTAAAAAAAATCAAGCGCTTTAACGCGGATAACACAAAAAGTATTTTTCTACAGGCGTAGACAACGCCGAAATATTCAGGTTGTCAGAAGCTTTGGAAAGCTCTAGAATACTGCCGTTTTTGAGCAGCAAATTGATGTTGTGTTTTTGCTCGTTGTAGGCCTTGTTGGTTAAGATATCCGAATAGACAAAATACGGCAATTCTTGGTTATTGAGGCCGTGCTCGGTGCAGATGCGCTGCTGCACTTCTGCCAAACGTTCTTGACTAAACGGTGTTTTTGAAATTTCTATTTTGAAGAGCTGGCGGTTCACGAGACCCGAACACAAGGTAGCTAAAATGTAATCGGGTGCAAATTGCCAAACTTTAATGGCACCCCAGATATCGTAGTCGTCGAGGCGCGCAAAATGCGTGAGCACCATTGGGTCGTTTTCGAAATGCGCTGAGCGGATGTCTTGACTCAAAAAGAATTTGAGCGCAGGGCTCGCAAAGAGGTCGTGGCCGGCTTTGGTAAGTTCTTTGGCACGGCGCAGCGCATGGATGAGCATGAATTCTGCAGCCACCACCGTTTTGTGTAAATAGACTTGCCAGTACATGAGGCGACGCGCCACAATAAACTTCTCGACCGAATAAATGCCTTTTTCTTCGAGTACTAAATGACCTTCATGCACATTGAGCATCTCGATGAGGCGCTCGCTGCCAATAACGCCTTCTGAAACACCAGAATAGAAGCTGTCGCGGTTAAGGTAGTCGAGGCGGTCCATGTCGAGCTGACTCGAGACGAGTTCGTGCAAGAAAGGCTTGTGATAATCGTTTTTAAAAATTTCGAGGGCGAGCGCTAAATCTTGACCATACTCTACCGAAAGTTCGGCAATAAAATACGCCGAGATTTGTTCGTGGCTCACACCGCAGACGATGTCGTATTCCAAAGCGTGACTAAAGGGACCGTGTCCGATGTCGTGCAATAGAATGGCCAAACAAACCGCGCGTTCTTCTTCCTGAGTAATGTCGTGGCCCTTGCGACGGATACTCGTGACGGCTTGCGTCATGAGGTGCATAGCGCCTAAAA
>JBIIBL010000123.1:0-3128 GCA_044239425.1 Crocinitomicaceae bacterium
GAGGTGGCTCAGGCCCAATTGTTGGATTCGGCGCAAGCGTTGCAAGTAAGGATGCTCGAGGATGTCGAAAATAATTTCGTGCGGCAAAGAAATAAAACCATAGACTGGGTCGTTTATGATTTTCTTCTTGTTATTAGGGGCTATGTTCGCTGGCAAGTTGCTAACTTTAAAAAATTCAATCAAAGCTATTAAAAATAAGACATATGCAAGGTAAAATTCTTTGGGCCGACGACGAAATCGAATTACTCAAACCCCACGTTCTCTTTTTAGAATCGAAAGGTTATCAGGTAGATACCGCTACCAACGGTCAAGACGCCATTGAAAAAGCCTTGAGCCAACATTTTGATATCATCTTTCTCGATGAAAACATGCCAGGCCTTAGCGGGCTCGAAACGCTCGCGCAAATCAAGGAGCAAAAGGCGCTAGTGCCAATTGTGATGATCACCAAAAGCGAAGAAGAACACATCATGGAAGAAGCCATCGGTTCTAAAATCGCCGATTACCTTATCAAGCCAGTCAATCCGAACCAAATTTTGCTGAGCATCAAAAAGAACCTTGACCACAGCAAACTCATCAGCCAAAAAACCAACGCCAGCTACCAACAAGAGTTTCGCCAACTCGGCATGCAGCTCATGGGACGCCTAGACGCCGACGAATGGAAAGAACTCTACGCCAAACTCGTTTTTTGGGAACTGCAATTAGACAACATCGAAGACACCGGCATGCGCGAGATCTTCGAAATGCAGAAAAAAGAAGCCAACAAACTCTTTTGTGATTTCATCGAAGACAACTACCTCGACTGGACCAGCGGAGACCCCGATGCGCCTACCATGATCCATACACTCATCAAAGACCGCATTGCACCTTTCATCGGTAAAGAAAAATTAGCTGTTCTAGTCATCGACAACTTGCGCTTCGACCAATGGAAAACGATCGAAGGCATTTTAGGGCGTTATTTCCAAAAAGAAGAAGAAGACATCGTGTTTTCAATCCTTCCTACCGCTACCCACTATGCGCGCAACGCCTTTTTTGCAGGCTTGCTTCCGGCAGAAATTGAAAGACGCTTCCCGTCACTCTGGAAAAACGAAGACGACGAAGGCGGCAAAAACATGCATGAAAAAGACTTCCTCGAGGCGCAACTCAAGCGCTTGGGCAAAAACGTGAAGTGGTCTTATAACAAAATTACGAACGTCGAGGCGGGTAAAAAATTGGCCGATCAGTTCCATCAGTGGAAAGACAACGACGTCAATTTTATCGTCTACAACTTTGTCGATATGCTTTCGCATGCCCGTACCGAAATGGAAGTGATCCGCGAACTCGCCGACAACGAAGCAGCCTACCGCTCCATTACCACCAGCTGGCTCGAACACTCTCCGCTGCTTGATATTTTAAAGAAAATTGCCGAGGCTGGGCAAAGACTCATCATCACCACCGACCACGGCACCATTAAAGTTACTAAGCCAGTGCGCATCGTTGGTGAGCGCAACACCAATACCAACTTGCGCTACAAAGCGGGGCGCGGGCTCAGTTACGACGCCAAAGAAGTATTCGTGGTCAAGAATCCGCAAGAAGCGCAACTACCTAAACTCAAGCTTTCTGCAGAGTTCGTTTTTGCGCGCGAGCAAGACTTTTTTGTGTACCCCAACAACTTCAATCATTTTGTCAATTATTACGGGCAAACTTTTCAGCACGGCGGTATTTCTCTCGAAGAAATTCTCATTCCGTTTGTGGTTTTGAAAGCTAAATAAAAGCAAGGCTTGCTCTAAAAAGTTTTCTGATAATTTTGCTTCTTTAGAACCATTCAAAATAGCGAAATTCCGTACTTTTGTAAAAAACTCAAAAGTATGGAGCACTCTCCGTTTTCCGTTTCAGACATCCGCGCGCAATTTCCTGCGCTCCGCCAAAAAGTTTACGGCAAACAGCTCATCTACTTTGACAACGGCGCTACCTCCCAAAAACCGCAAGTGGTGCTTGACACCCTCGCTCAATACTACGCCCTAGAAAACGCAAACATTCATCGTGGAGTGCATTACCTCAGCCAGCAAGCAACTTCTGCTTACGAAGCCGCACGCCGTACCATTCAAAAATACATCGGCGCCAATGCCCCAGAAGAAATCATCTTCACCAAAGGCACCACCGACAGCATTAATTTAGTAGCTTTTTCTTTTGGAGAGCGCCTCAAACCCGGCGACGAAATCCTGATTTCAGCCATGGAGCACCACTCCAACATTGTACCTTGGCAACTTTTGTGCGAGCGTAAAGGCTGTGTGTTGCGCGTCATTCCCATTTCCAAAAAAGGAGAACTCGATCTAACTGCTTTTGAAGCAATGCTCAGCGAACGCACCAAGCTTTTGGCACTTACGCACATTTCCAATACGCTCGGTACCATCAACCCCGTCAAAGAACTCATTGCCAAAGCCCATAAGGTCGGCGCCAAAGTATTACTAGACGGCGCACAAAGTATCCAGCACCTTAGCATCGACGTAAAAGACCTCAATTGTGATTTCTATACGTTCTCGGGCCATAAAGTTTTCGGGCCAACTGGCATCGGTATTTTATATGGAAAAGAAGCAATAATGGACACCATGCCTCCGTATCAAGGTGGCGGCGACATGATCTCAAAAGTCACTTTTGAGCGCAGCACCTACAACTCGCTGCCACTCAAGTTTGAAGCCGGAACCCCACACATTGCTGGCGCCATTGGCCTTGGAAGCGCCATCTCGTTTTTGCAAAGCATCGATATGCAAGCTGCCGCAGCTCACGAACTCGAACTCACCAAATATGCGCAAGGTATTTTGGATACCTTCGAAGGACTCCATATTATCGGCGAGGCCAAGAACAAAACCAGTGTGGTTTCGTTTACAATTGACCAAATGCACCCGTTCGATATCGGTACTCTTTTAGACAAACAAGGCATTGCAGTGCGCACCGGCCATCACTGCACACAGCCACTCATGGATTTCTACCAAATTCCGGGCACCGTTCGCGCGTCTTTTGCATTTTACAATACCAAAGAAGAAATAGACACATTTGTTGCTGCTTTGGAGCGCAGCATGCAAATTTTAGGCGCATGACCATTCAAGAAAAACAACAAGAAATCATCGACGAATTTGCCATCTACGACGACT
>JBIIBL010000115.1:0-4180 GCA_044239425.1 Crocinitomicaceae bacterium
CTCCTGAATTTCGGGGTCATACAACTGCACAAGCTCAGCAATCATCCGGACAAACTCAAAAGAATTTTAGAAAGACTCAACGGGCTCATCGAAGAATACAAACCCGACGAAATGGCCATCGAGGCACCTTTCTTTGGAAAAAATGTACAGTCGATGCTCAAATTAGGAAGGGCACAGGGTGTAGCTATTGCAGCTGCGTTGAACCACAACATGCCATTTGAAGAATATTCTCCGCGCCGCATTAAGCAATCCATCACCGGGAGTGGAAGCGCCTCTAAAGAACAAGTTGCCTCCATGCTTCAGAAGCTCCTTGATTTCCCTGAAATGCCAAAATACCTCGACGCGACAGATGGTTTAGGTGTGGCGGTTTGCCATCATTTTTCAAAAGGAGTAGGTGAACACAACAAAGCCAAAGGAGATTCCTGGACGGCATTTTTATCACAAAACCCGGGGCGTTTAAAAAAATGAGTGCGCAAAAAATAATGGTTTATACCGATGGTTCATCAAGGGGCAACCCAGGACCAGGTGGTTTTGGAGCCATACTAGAATTTGGAAGCAAGCGCATGGAACTCAGTCAGGGTTTTCGGCGCACTACCAACAACCGCATGGAGCTTTTAGCTGTTATCGTGGCGCTCGAACATATCAAAAACAAGAATTATACGGTCGTGATCCATTCCGATTCCAAATACGTCATAGATTCCATTACCAAAGGGTGGGTTTTTGGCTGGGTAAAAAAAGGCTTCAAAGACAAGAAAAACCCCGATTTATGGCAGCGCTATTTGAGCTTGCATCCGAATTTCAAACTCGAATTTGTTTGGGTAAAAGGCCATGCTGGGCATCCGCAAAACGAGCGCTGCGACGAACTTGCCGTGCAAGCAGCTACGCAAGCACCTAAAAATATCGATACTTGGTTTGAGGCCAATCCAAATTAAGCGCATGGCTTTTTCTTTGGTTTAAACTAAAATCGAACTATACCAGCGCTCAATTTCAGTTACATCCACACCTTTTCTTCTAGCGACATCGTCAAGTTGTTCTTGCGTGATTTTTCCGAGGCCGAAATACTTGGCATCTGGATGCGCAAAATACCAACCACTTACCGCTGCAGCAGGCCACATCGCTAAAGACTCCGTTAGCGTGACGCCAATTTGAGCCGTTGCGTCTAGCAATTTGAAAATTCCTAATTTTTCAAGGTGGTCTGGGCAGGCAGGGTAGCCTGGTGCTGGTCGAATGCCGCGGTACTTTTCGGCAATAAGGGCTTGATTTTCTAAGGTTTCATCTTCGGCATATGCCCAAGTTTCTTTGCGCACAACCTCGTGAAGGTATTCTGCAAAAGCTTCGGCGAGTCGATCCGCAAGTGCCTTAATCATAATCGAGTTGTAGTCGTCTTGTTTGGCATCGAAATCGGAAATATAGTGCTCAATACCCAGGCCAGCCGTTACCACAAAAGCACCAATGTAGTCTTGTTGTTGACTGCCTTTTGGTGCGATAAAATCAGCTAATGCGATATTGGGTTGCCCGGCAACTTTTTTGGTTTGTTGACGCAAAGTGATTTGGGTATGTAGTATTTCTAAGTTGTTTGGGTCGTAAATTTCGATGTCGTCGCCAATTGCATTCGCTGGAAAAATACCGCTGAGGCCTTTGCATTGCAGGACACCGTCTTTTACAACTTGAGCTAATAGCTGTTGTGCATCTTCATAAACCTTACTAGCTGCTGCTCCAACTACGTCGTCCGTTAAAATCTGTGGGTACTTACCGTGGAGGTCCCAGGTCTGAAAAAAGGGAGTCCAGTCAATGTAAGGGATGAGTGTTTCGATATTTGGCGTATGTAAATGCACGCCAAGTTGGCTCGGAACTGCAATTGTGTGTTCGTTGAAGGTAAACTGTAACGCATTGGCGCGTGCTTGCTCGAGTGCTAAGAGTTCTTTGGCCGCTTGGTGCTTGGCATGGTGAACCCTGATTTTTTCGTAGTCGGTTCGGAGTGCAGTTAAAAAATCAGGTTTTTTAGGTCCGAGTAGGCTTTCCACAACCGTTACAGAACGCGAGGCATCTAACACATGAATAACCGCTCCTGAAGGATAGTGTGCTTCAATTTTAACGGCGGTATGAACTTTTGAAGTGGTGGCGCCGCCAATGAGTAACGGAATGGTGAGGCCCGCGCGCTCCATTTCTTTGGCTAAATGCACCATTTCGTCTAGTGAAGGTGTGATCAGGCCACTCAGGCCAATGGCATCTACGTTTTGTTCGATTGCATTTTGGATGATAACCTGCGGCGCTACCATGACCCCGAGGTCAATAATTTCGTAGTTATTGCAGGCCAAAACAACCCCAACGATATTTTTGCCGATATCGTGGACATCGCCTTTAACGGTAGCCATCAAAATTTTACCAGCTGCTTGTTGTTTGCCATCTTTTGATGCTTCAATATAGGGCAACAAATAGGCAACTGCTTTTTTCATGACGCGTGCAGATTTCACTACTTGAGGCAAAAACATTTGGCCACTGCCAAAGAGGTCGCCTACTTGGTTCATGCCGTCCATGAGCGGGCCTTCAATAACTTGTATAGGGCGTTCAACCAACTGGCGTGCTGCTTCGACATCTTCATCGATGAATTCCACAATTCCTTTGATAAGGGCGTGCGCCAAACGTTTTTCTACGCTTTGTTCACGCCAAGAGAGGTCGGCAGTTTGTTGCTTGACGTCGCCTTTAACGGTATCTGCAAATTCGAGCAAGCGCTCGGTGGCATCTGCCCTGCGGTTGAGTAGCACGTCTTCTACGCGCGTTAAAAGCTCGGGTTCAATTTCTGAATAGATTTCGAGCATGCTCGGGTTTACAATGCCCATGTCCATACCGTGAGCGGTGGCATGATAAAGAAATGCGGCATGCATGGCTTCACGTACTTTGTTGTTTCCTCTAAACGAAAACGACACATTTGAAACACCACCGCTCACATGAGCGCCCGGTAAGTTTTGACGAATCCATTGGGTAGCACGGAAAAAATCCAGCGCGTTATTGGCATGTTCTTCCATGCCAGTTGCAACTGGGAATATATTTGGGTCAAAGATGATGTCGTCTTGAGGAAAGCCAACAACATCGACTAAAATGCGATAAGAACGCTCGCAAATCTCGATGCGGCGCTCAAAGGAATCGGCTTGGCCATTTTCATCGAAGGCCATGACAATGACAGCTGCTCCAAAACGTCTGATTTCTTTGGCTTGGGCAATAAAATTGACCTCGCCTTCTTTGAGAGAAATGGAATTAACGATTCCCTTTCCTTGCAAGCATTTGAGGCCAGCAAGAATGATTTCCCATTTAGAGGAGTCTATCATGATAGGAATACGGGCGATATCGGGTTCGGCTGCCAAAAGATTCAGGAAGCGTACCATAGCAGCTTTGCCGTCGATCATGCCTTCGTCCATATTGATGTCTAGAACCTGCGCACCGCCATCGACTTGTTCGCGGGCAACAGCCAAAGCAGCCTCGAAGTCGCCGTCTTTGATCATGCGCAAAAAGGCACGTGAGCCGGTTACATTGGTGCGTTCACCGATATTCACGAAATTACTTTGTTCTGTGAGGACCAACGCCTCAAGGCCAGCTAACTTAAGCATTTGTAGGGTTCCATTTTCTTGGTGAATACTTGGCGGCAACTTGTGCAATAGCAGCGATGTGTTCAGGTGTTGTGCCACAACAACCGCCAATGACATTGACTAAACTTTCTTGCAAAAACTGCTCAATTTGAGCGGCCATTGCGACTGGGCTTTCGTCATATAGGCCAAATTCATTGGGCAAGCCGGCATTCGGGTGTGCACTCACGGCAAATGGTGCTTTATCATTGAGTACTTGTAAATAAGGACGCATCATGGAAGCTCCTAGCGCGCAGTTGAGTCCAATGCTGAGTAGCGGCATGTGTGAAAGCGAGATCAAAAATGCCTCGGTTGTTTGTCCGGTGAGGGTGCGGCCAGATTGGTCAGTGATGGTACCCGAAACCATAATTGGAATTTGAAACCCACGCTGCTCAAAAACCTGATCGCAGGCATATAAAGCTGCTTTTGCGTTTAGGGTATCAAATACAGTTTCAATCAGTAAGATGTCAACGCCGCCATCCATGAGTGCTTCAATTTGTTGGGCATAGGCCACTACTAGGTCGTCAAAAGTAACGGCTCTAAACCCAGGATCATTGACA
>JBIIBL010000051.1:0-14965 GCA_044239425.1 Crocinitomicaceae bacterium
CCTTGAGCCCTCAACAGCGCGCTTGACCGGTCTGTTTTTTCGAGTTGGGCGATAGGCACACTGGTAATTTGTTGTAGCGTGTTCAAATTTAAATTGAAAAAATCACTCGGGTGTTCAATTAATTTAAGGATACGCCTAGCGCGTATAGGCCCGATGCCATGCAGTTGAGAAAAGGCAATTTGGTATAGTTTTTCTGAGTGTTCCATTTTTTTAATAGCTTCGGGTAAAGTTAGAACGAACAAACAGCAATGCATTCAGTAAAATTTACGATACTCCTTGTCATTTTTTCTCCGATCTATATTTTTTCACAAGACCTTCAAAAGGACAGCATCCGTTCAAAAACCAAAGATGAAAAAGCCGTTTATGTCCGTGCCGCAAGATTTGAAAAGAACATAGAAGAGGTTTCTATTTCAATGGAAGTATTGCGCCCCTCACTTATTGCCAACAAGGGGTTTGCTAACCTCGAACAAGCTGTAGGTCAGAGCCCAGGTGTTTTTACAATGGATGGACAAGTTTCAATCCGAGGTGGGGGAGGTTATGCTTATGGAGCCGGAAGCCGAGTGCTGTTGGTTTGGAATGGCGCACCGATGTTATCGCCCGACATTGGCGATGTCAAATGGAATGCGGTACCGATGGAGCACGCAGAGCAAATAGAAATCATAAAAGGAGCTTCTTCTGTACTTTACGGAAGTGGAGCACTCAACGGCATCATAGCCATGAACGAAAAAGATGCACCGCTCGATGGAGCGCTTACTGTCAAAGTTCAAAATGGCATCTATGGCAATCCTCATCGTCAAAGTATGAAGTGGTGGGGTGCGCCTCCAACATTTCAATTGATAGATGTATATGCCGCAAAACGCAAAGCAAATCATGGGTTTACGCTAGGTGTCAATGCCTTTAGAGATAAAGGTTACCGTGAAGGAGATCACGAATTGCGCGCGCGCATTCATGGGACATACGCGTATTTCTCAAAAAAGATCCCGCAACTAAAAACAGGACTTTCTTTCCATGTACAGGCGCAAGAAGAAGGGGTTTTTATTTTGTGGCGCAACGATTCGATGGGTTATCAGGCCTTAGCAAATACTTTAAGTGAGCAGCGAGCCGTCCGTATTAGCCTAGATCCATATTTGATTTACGTCTCCAAAAATAAGGTCAAGCACGCACTGAGAACACGCTACTACCTCACTACAACTGGCAATGGCCTTGTCTATGTAGACGCTTCATTGGGGCAAATGTTTTATGCCGATTACCAAGCGAGTAAAAAAACCAAACATTTTGATTTCTCTTATGGTGCTACTTCAAACACAAGCCAAATTACAAGTTATATTTTTGGCAATCATTTCAGTAAGAATTTCTCGCTATACCAGCAAACTGAATGGTCTAAAGGGAAGCTAGATTTGCAAGCGGGCTTGCGCTTGGAATACTGTCAGCTCAATAAAGCTACGCCAGAAACCAATTTCAACTGGGCTGGACGCACCTTGCCTATTTATCCCATCTTGAGATTTGGCGGGCATTATGCGTTGCTAAAAAGCACCCATCTACGCGCTTCATTTGGGCAGGGCATCCGTTTTCCAGCAGTTGCTGAGCGCTATATTTCTACGAGTGTTGGCGGTTTGCGTATTTTCCAAAATCCAGATTTGCTGGCAGAACGCGGCTGGGCGGCGGAACTCGGACTCAAGCAAATTGTGATGGTAGGCAAGTGGAAGGCGATGTTAGATGTTGCCGGGTTTATCAATTTCTACGACAACATGACCGAATTTGCTTTTGGTGTTTTCAAGCCCGACACTATGGCTTTTTTGCAAACCACCGATCCATCGGCAATCAATTACCTTAATAATTGGGTGGGCTTTCAAGCACAAAATGCGGAGCGTGCACGCATTACAGGAATCGAATTTTCCATGAATAGTTCCGGCAAAATAGGTGAGGTTGAAGTGCTCACCTTGCTAGGGTATACCTATATGAATCCGATCAGCTTGAATACCGATCCAATTTATATGGCCACCTTTTCCGATACAACAGGCTCTATGCTCAAATACCGTTTCAAGCATTTAGCTAAGGCAGATATCGAATGCAATTACAAAAAATTTGGCGTTGGTTTTTCAGCCCGCTACAATTCCTTTATGCGCAATATTGATTTAGCTTTTGAAGAAGGAATACTCGGACAGGAAATCCTTGTAGGTATGGCCAATTACAGAGCACAATTCAATAAAGGTGTCCCTGTTTTTGATTTGCGTTTCAATTACAGCATTTCCGAAGCATTTAAATGCAACTTGATATTCAATAACTTTACCAATGCGGAGTATGTCAGTAGACCAGGTGCCATTCAAGCGCCTAGAAATTTTGTTGTTCAGTTACAGTATACTCTGTAAATATACGGATGTGAAAGTCCGCTAAATCCTTTAAATTCGCAGAAACCTACTCATCCTACACTATGAAATATATACTTGTATTTTTTCTACTGATCAGCGGTTCCTTTTTTGCCCAAAACATTCAAATTGAAGTATTAGATACGCAAACCAATGCTCGCATCGAAGAGGCCTTTATTATCGTAAAAGGAAGTTCTCCTGTGAAGAGTCAGAACGGCGTTTTTATGCTCAAACCATCAACTTTGCCTTTTGAATTGATTGTGAAAGCTCCTTTTTACCTTTCAGATACAATCCTTATTAAAGAAGTCCCAACCACGGCGCTGCAGGTGGCTTTGCAAGCTCAAGTTCAAGATCAAAAAACGGTGGTAGTCAGTGCAGGTAAGCGCCGTCAGGCCATCGAAGAAATTCCAGTTTCAATGGAAATCCTGCGCCCACAGCTTATTGACAACAAAGGCATTACCGATCTAGAACAAGCTGTTGATCAAACTCCCGGTGTTTACACTATGGATGGCCAAGTTTCTATTCGCGGCGGCTCCGGCTTTGCCTACGGCACTGGTAGCCGCGTGCTTTTGCTTTGGAATGGCATGCCCTTGCTTTCTGGCTACGCCGGCGACACCCAATGGAATGCCATCCCAATGGAACAAGCCAGCCAAGTGGAAGTTATGAAAGGCGCCGCATCTGTTCTTTATGGTAGTGGCGCGCTCAACGGCGTCATTGCACTCGCCGAAAAAGAACCCACCTTAGAACCCGTCACTAAAGTAAAAGTACAATATGGCCTTTATGGTGCTCCACGCCGTAGCTCCCTCAAATGGTGGTCCACGCCACCAATGAATCAGCAACTGGAGGTTTTTCATAGCGCACTCAAAAAGCGTTTTGGCTATACCATTTCAACTACTGGCTTTCACAACGATGGCTACCGCATCGGCGAGTCCGAGTTTCGTGGGCGCGTTTCAGGTACCATTTACGCCAAAGCAATCCTAGACAAGCGCCTTAAGGCTGGCCTTGGTTACAACTTTCAAGTTCAAAAGACAGGCAACTTCCTCATTTGGCAAAATGATACCTTAGGTTACACACCCAGCGGTTATGGCGACACCACAGCCGGTGCCTCTACCCTGAGCTATAATTTTGGCCAGCGCTTGTTCTTAGATCCCTACGCAAAGTACATCGATAAGCGCAATAACCTCCATCAGCTCAAAACTCGCCTTTATTGGGTTTCTAATGAAAATCTCAGCAATGCCAGCCAAAGTAACGCGGCCACCATTTCTTATGCTGACTACACCTTTCAGCATAAGTTTGGCCAAGGAAGTACACTAAGTGCTGGTGTCACCGCTATTCAAAATGTAGTCACTTCTCAGCTTTTTGGCAACCACAATTCTCAAAACTATGCGGCTTATTCGCAATTAGAATATCACAAAAACAAACTCGACCTTAGTGCTGGTGTGCGCCTGGAATATTTTGAGATGGACGGCAACAAACCCGACTCTCAGTTTCAGCTTCCGGGCAAAGATTCATTGTTTGTTCCTGTTTATCCTGTTTTGCGAACAGGTTTGCATTATGAGCTCAAGCCTTTTACACACCTGCGTGCAAGCTTTGGTCAGGGTATACGCTACCCCAGCGTGGCAGAACGTTTTACCCAAACTTCTGTTGGCGCCCTCAATATATTTCCAAATCCGGAACTGCGACCAGAAATCGGTTGGGCCGGAGAAATCGGCATCAAACAAGGCATCAAAATTGGCAACTGGAAAGCAATGCTAGATGCTGCCTTTTTTGTCAATCAGTACAGCAATATGATGGAATTCTCCTTCGTTTATTTCAATCCAATAACCCAACAGCCACTCAATCCACTCAATCCATCTCCAGAAGACATCCAATTCTTAACAAGTGGCCAATATAATATCGGCGATTGGGTTGGTTTTCAGGCTCAAAACGCCGAGAAAGCCCGCATTTCTGGTCTAGACCTCTCCTTTAATTCGTCAGGTAAACTTGGTAAAGTAGAGTTGGTTTCTCTCATTGGTTACACCTACATGAATCCTATTTCGCTCAACAGGAATCCGCAATATACAGCCAACTTCTCTGACACCACCACCAACATGCTCAAATACCGCTTCAAGCATTTGGCAAAAGCTGACATCGAAGCGAATTATCAAAAGTTAAGTTTTGGTGCTTCTATGCGCTATAACAGCTTCATGCGCAACATCGACCGCGTTTTTGAAGACGACCTCGACCCTTCGCTCACCTCAGAAGTTTATATACTTCCCGGCCTCAAAACATATCGTCAGCAATTCAATGGGGGTAATTTAGTTTTCGATGCGCGCTTTGCCTACACCCTCAAAGACCAATACCGCATTTCGTTTATCGTCAATAATATATTGAATGCTGAGCTTACTTCTCGCCCCGGAGATATCCAAGCACCGCGCAATTTCATTGTCCAACTTCAAGCTAAATTTTAATGAAAGTACTAGGTGTAATTCCAGCACGATACGGCTCTTCTAGGTTTCCAGGAAAGCCACTTATTGACCTCAAAGGAAAGTCAATGATACAGCGTGTTTATGAAGGTGCGCAAAAAGCCACACTTCTAGACGCTCTTTTGGTGGCCACCGACGACGACCGCATTTATCAAGAAGTGCTTGGCTTTGGCGGGCAAGCCCTCATGACCAGTACCATGCATGAAAGCGGAACAGAACGTTGCGCTGAGGTACTTTCTCAATTTCCAGATTATGACGTCGTTATCAATATCCAAGGCGATGAGCCCCTTGTGTCAGCTATCCAACTTGATCAACTTCTAAGTGCATTCGAAGATCCCGAGGTCAAGATCGCAACCTTAGTGCACACCGACGTTACGCTAGCCGATTTAGAAAATGTAAATCGCATTAAAGTTCTTGCCAATGCAGCTCAAAACGCTATTTATTTTTCGCGAAGCCCACTTCCCAATATGCACTATGCGAAAACACCTGAATATCCATGGTTGCGTCATATTGGTTTGTATGCTTATGGTGCCAAAACCCTAACAGAAATTGCCAATTTAGCGCCTTGTGCACTAGAACAAGCAGAGTCACTCGAACAATTGCGTTGGCTTTACTACGGCTACAACATTTGCCTCATCCATACCCACATTGAAACGCCAAACATCGATGTACCCGATGACCTAGAAAAAGTATTGCCTTTTTTGTAATCTGCTCAGACTTTCGTAAATTTGTTAGATGCAGGGTTTTGAAGATATCGTCATTCAACTTTTACTCCGACACAATTGTGTCGTAGTACCCGGTTTTGGTGGTTTTGTCGCCAAGCAAGTGGCTGCTGAGCTCGATTTCCAGAAAGGAATCCTGAGCCCACCCAAAAAAGCGTTGCTCTTCAATCGTTTTTTACTCACTGACGACGGTCTTTTATTGGCCGAATACGCGCGTCAGCAAGGTTTATATTACGAAGATGCTAAAGCTCAATTGCAGGCCTTTACCGACTCCATGCAACGTCAATTGCTAAATGGCGAAACCATCAAACTTGCAAAACTAGGTACATTCAACCGTCAGTCCGATGGTCAAATTACTTTTGAACAAGATCGCTTTTTCAATTTGTTGCTCTCCTCTTACGGTCTAACCAACCTTAATTTTGTTTCAAAACCAGTCGAAACAGTTGAGGAGGCCCCAATTATTGAATTAGAACCCGCATTGGGCGTTTCAAAAATCAATTGGGCGCGTGTGGCAGCAGCAGCATGTTTCTTGCCGCTTGCCTTTTATTCTTTTTGGATCCCAACCCAAACAACCGCATTACAGTCTGGCTTGTTTTCTTCTTCAGACTTCAATCCGCTGCATCAACATGTTGGGCCAGCCTATAAAAAAGCAAGCCTCCACCTTCGATCTTCACCTCCAAAAAACACTTCCAGTTTAGATTTTCAACTAGAAGAAAGTCCGCGTTTAGAAACCTACGAATGGCAACCTGGTTATGCATTTATGGTTCAAATTCCTTCTGTTCCAACTGCAACCTCAACAGCTTCAACTGCAGCAACAGCCGACGCAGCTTACGACTTCATAGTCGGATGTTTTTCGAACTTACAAAACGCCCAAAACCTCCAACGCAAACTACAGCGCGATGGCTTTGGCGCACGCCTTATTCAAAACGGCCCCCTTACCAAAGTTAGTGCTGGTGCAGCACAAAATCTTACTGAACTTCAACAAATCCAGCAACAAGCTGCAGCACGTGGTTTGCAAGGTTGGGTACTCAACAACTAAAATTTACGCATGAAAAAAATCTTCAGTTTTATACTATCCATCGGGATCAGTACCACCCTTCTGGTTGCGCAAACAACCAATGTCGAAGGCAGTAAATATCAATTCAAGCAACTTGTTCGGCTCGATGCCACGCCTGTGCAAAGCCAGGGACAGACCGGAACCTGCTGGTCTTTTTCATCGACAAGTTTCTTTGAGTCAGAAATCCAGCGGTTGGGTGCTAAAAACCCGGTTATTTTATCCGAAATGTACGTCGTGCGCAAAGCCTATGAGCTCAAGGCTGAGAAATACCTTCGCATGGATGGTAAAATCAATTTTAGTGAAGGTGGCGCTTTTCATGATGTGCCACTAGTCATCGAAAAATTTGGAATTGTTCCTTATGAAGTCTATACAGGACTCAACGGGACTGACAAATACAATCACGGCGAAATGTTCAATCAGCTCAATGCTGTCATGACAGACATTCTTGCACGTTTGGGCAGCCCTGAAGGCATTACCGACGACTGGAAGCGCAAGTTCAATAGCATACTCGATATGTACATTGGTAAAGACATCGAATCTTTCCAATACAGTGGTCAACTTTATACTCCAAAGTCTTACGCTGCATCTTTAGGTTTGGACATGAAAAACTACGTTTCACTTACATCATTTACCAACCATCCAATGTATAGCCAATGCATGCTCGAAATCCCTGACAACTGGGCTTGGGGCACGAGTTATAATGTAGGTATGGAAGACCTTGTCGAAACCACGATTCAAGCGCTTAAAAACGGTTACACGATTGCTTGGGGTGCCGATGTATCTGAAAATGGATTCAGCTTTAATAATGGTTTAGCTATTGTTCCAGCTGATCAAGGAATGATAGAAGTAATAGGTAAGGATGACACACGTTACAACAATGCAGGTGCTGAGCGCAAATCAAATGCTTTCTTGGAGCCAATGAAAGAACTGGAAATAACCCCTGAGCTTAGACAAAAAGGCTACGACAACAAAACCACTACCGACGACCACGGCATGCACATCGTTGGTCTTTTCCAAGACCAAAACGGTACGCGTTATTTCTTAGTAAAAAATTCTTGGGGCACAAGCAACCTACCACAAGGCTATTTGTATGTATCTGAAAATTACTTCAAATACAAAACCATCAATATTTATCTGCATAAAGATGGTGTGCCAACAAATTTAAAAAACAAATTAAAGTGGTAGTTTGTTAGATAATATACTTAACTTATTGATAATCAGAAGAAAAAGTGTTCAAAGTGTCATTTGAACACTTTTTCTTTTTTATTGTTATTTTTGTATAAACAACTTATTCCAAAGATGAAAACTATAGGTGTAAACGGATTCGGCCGCATCGGTCGTTGCTTCACAAGAATAGCTTTACAAGATCCTCAAGTTGACGTAGCGCTTGTCAATGATTTAGCTGATGTGAAAACGCTTGCCCATTTGCTCAAATACGACAGCATTCACGGACCTTATCAACTATCTTTCGAGATTGAAGGCAATTCCTTGATTTTTGAAAATGGCAAAAAATTAGTCTTCATCAGTGAACGCAACCCAGAGCTGATCAATTGGGCGGCCTATGACGTTGAGGTTGTCATTGAAGCCACAGGTTTGTTCTTGACGCGCGAGGCAGCGTCTAAACACCTTGTCGGAGGAGCAAAGCATGTTGTCATTAGCGCGCCTGCCAATGACGAAGATATCCCTTCTGTTGTTTTAGGTGTCAATGATGATCAAATTGACTGGACAACCACAGTTGTATCCAATGCGTCTTGCACCACCAACAATGCTGCTCCAATGGTGAAAGTTCTTAAGGAATTACTCGACATCGAGGTGGCCTATATCTCTACAGTTCACAGTTATACATCTGACCAGCGTTTACACGATGCGCCACACAAAGATTTGCGTCGTGCCAGAGCCGCTGCCAATAGCATCATACCCACTTCAACAGGAGCTGCAAAGGCAATCACCCGCATTTTTCCTGAATTAACAGGTAAAATTACCGGCGGAAGCTTTCGTGTGCCTGTTTCAGATGGTTCGGTTACCGAAATGACAATCGTATCAAAAACGGCCGTTACTGCCGAACAAATCAATGCGGCAATGAAAGTAGCAGCAGCTGGTCCGCTAAAGGACGTTATGCAATACACAGAGGATCCAATTGTTTCTGTTGATGTATTGGGTAACCCCCACAGCGTAGTCTTTGATGCGGGGCTCACCACTGTATTTAATGGCCTCATCAAAGTTGCAGGCTGGTACGACAACGAAGCGGGCTACTCCAATCGTTTGGTAGACGTCGTTAAAAGATTTTAAGCTTCCAAAGCCTGAACTCCCGGCAAGGTTTTTCCTTCGAAATACTCTAAAAGTGCACCTCCACCTGTGCTCACATAACTCACTTTTGAGCTGAGGTTGAATTGTTGTACGGCTGCAGCGCTATCGCCACCGCCAATTAAACTGAATGCTCCGTTTGCAGTTGCTTCAGCTACAGCCATGGCTATGTTTTTGGTACCGGCTTCAAAAGCGGGCATTTCGAAAACGCCCATTGGACCGTTCCACAATATGGTTTTACTCTCTAGCAAGACCGCCCTGAAAGTTTCAATCGCTTTTGGCCCGATATCTAAGCCCATCCAATTGGCTTCTATTTCGCCTGAGTTGGCAATTTTTGTGTGGGCATCTGCGGCAAAGCGGTCTGCCACAATTGCGTCTACAGGAAGGTGAATTTGCACACCCATCTTTTTGGCCCGAGCAAGAATTTCCTTACAGGTATCCACGCGCTCCTCTTCGCAGAGCGAAGCGCCAATTTGGCCGCCCATTGCTTTAAAAAACGTGTAAGCCATGCCTCCTCCAATAATAATATGATTGGCGATATGCAATAGGTTTTCTACGATGAGTACTTTGTCTGATACCTTAGCTCCTCCAACTATTGCAGTAAACGGGCGTTCTGCTTCGTGTAATACTTTTTTGGCGTTTTCAATTTCAGCGTTCATAAGTAGCCCAGCCATTTTATCGTTCGGGAAAAAAGAGGCTAACTGGGTGGTACTGGCGTGTGCGCGGTGTGCAGCGCCAAAGGCATCATTGACATAACAATTGCCGTGTTTTGCTAATTTTTCTGCAAATGTATGGTCACCTTTGGTTTCTTCTGTGTAGAAACGAACGTTTTCTAGAAGCAATACTTCGCCAGGTTGTAGTGCGTTGCTTTTTTCGAAAGCATCATCACTGATGCAATCTGCTGCAAATTGCACTTTTACACCAAGTACTTCGCTGACTTTATCACATATTTGAGCCAGTGAAAAAACACCCTCAGGTCCATTTTTCGGTCGGCCAAAATGTGAAAGCAACACCACGCTTCCGCCTTGATCTAAAATATGTTTTAAAGTGGGTAGCGCTGCTCGGATGCGTTTGTCGTCTGAAACGAGTCCTGTTGTTTTATCCATCGGGACATTGAAATCGACGCGAACAATAGCGCGTTTTCCTGCAAAAGCATAATTGTTAAAAGTACTCATGTGTGTGGATTGATGATTTATTTTTTATGAAAAAGACTGCCGTTGGCTTGCGCGCTTGGCATAATAGTGACGTCGGCAATACTCACGTGTGCAGGTCGGCTAACAATAAACGCGACGGTTTGCGCAATGTCCGTAGCTTGCAGCGCCTCAAAGCCTTCGTAAACGCTTGCAGCGGTTTGCGCATCTCCTTTGAAGCGCACCAAAGAAAACTCGGTTTCAGCCGCCCCAGGCGCAATGTTACTCACTTTAATTTGATGAGATAGGAGGTCTATGCGCAATGCCTTTGAGATGGCATCTACGGCATGTTTACTTGCGCAGTAAACGTTTCCGCCTGCATATACTTCTTTGCCAGCAATGGAAGAAACATTGATGAGGTGGCTATAAGGGTGTTTTTTGAGTAAAGGAATAACGGCGTGGCTAACATACAGTAATCCTTTGACGTTGGTGTCGATCATGCGGTTCCAGTCGTCTGAAAGTCCGATATCTAGCGGCCCTCTTCCGACAGCAAGCCCAGCATTATTGACCAAAACAAAGATGTTTTCTGAAATTTCAGCAGGTAAGGCGCCAATGACAGCGCGGACCTCGTCTTCGTTGCATACATCGAGTTGGGCAATATAAACTGGCGTTTGGGTGAGTGTTTGCTGCAGTACTTCGAGCCGCTCAGATCTGCGAGCTAATAAAACCAAGCCGAAGCCCATATTTTGAAGTTCTTGAGCCGTGGCTGCGCCGAAGCCTGAACTTGCACCAGTAATGATCGCATATTTCATGCTGCAAAATTGACAAAAAAAACGCAGTTGCTTGTCAAAATGGCAGTTTTTAGCGCATGGCATTTTTATTGAGAGGAAGAAAGCATAAAAATAGAAACACAATGAAAACAGGTCAAATTCATGTTCAAACGGAAAATATCTTTCCGATTATTAAAAAATTCCTTTACTCAGATCACGAAATATTCTTACGTGAGTTGGTTTCAAATGCGGTAGACGCCTCCCAAAAGCTCAAATTCTTGGCTAAAAATGGTGAATTCAAAGGCGAACTCGGCGAGCTCAAAGTAGAGGTTATGTTAGATAAGGAGGCCAAGACGCTCACTATCCGCGACAACGGTATCGGCATGACAGCCGAAGAAATCGACAAATATATCAATCAAATTGCATTCTCAGGTGCTGAAGAATTTGTCGAGAAATACAAAGGAAAAGAAGGCGCAGAACAAATCATTGGTCACTTTGGTTTGGGCTTCTATTCGGCATTTATGGTTGCCGAAAAAGTTCAAATCCGTACGCTTGGCCGCTACGAAGGTGCGCAAGCAGTGCAATGGGAGAGTAATGGTTCACCTGAATATACCCTCATCGACATTGAAAAAGAAAGCCGTGGTACTGACATCGTTTTGTTTATCAACGAAGAATCAGCTGAGTTCCTTGAAAAACAACGCATTCAAGGAATATTAGATAAATACTGCAAATTCTTGCCAATTCCTGTAGAGTTCGGCACCAAAACAGACTACATCGATTCTCCTGAAGGAGAAAAAGACGACAAAGGCAATATCAAGCGCGTGGCTATTGAGGTGCCTAATCAAGTCAATAACCCAAGCCCGGCCTGGACCAAAGCACCCGTGGACCTCAAACAAGAGGACTACGACCAATTTTACCGCGAGTTATACCCAGCTACGTTTGAGCAACCGCTATTCCACATTCACCTCAACGTAGATTATCCTTTCAACCTTACTGGTATCCTATATTTCCCGAAAATCAAAGAAAATGTTGAGGTCCAGCGCAATAAAATCAATCTTTATAGCAACCAGGTATTCATCACAGACAGCGTCGCTGAAATTGTCCCTGAATTTTTGACCTTGCTTCATGGTGTCATCGATTCTCCTGACATTCCATTAAACGTCTCTCGTTCTTATTTGCAGAGCGACGGCAACGTCAAGAAAATCTCTGCCCATATCACCAAAAAGGTAGCTGACAAATTAGCCGAAATGTTCAAAAAAGACCGCGCTGATTTCGAAGCCAAATGGCCAGACCTTCAAGTGTTTGTTCAGTATGGCATGTTGTCAGAAGAGAAATTTGCTGAAAAAGCCAAAGACTTCAGTTTGTTCAAAACAACCGACAACGAATGCTTTACGCTTCAAGAATACACCGATAAAGTGAAGGTTTTACAGACCAACAAAGACAATAAAACGGTTTTCCTTTACACCAATGATGCTGAAGAACAATACGCATTTGTCAAAAAAGCCAAAGAGCGCGGCTATTCCGTTTTGTTACTAGACGGACCACTTGCACCACACTGGATTTCCAAGTTAGAGCAAAGCAATGAAAACATCAGTTTTGCACGCGTAGATGCCGATAGCCTAGACAAACTCATCGCCAAAACAGACGAGCTTCCGTCCAAGCTTTCAAAAGAGGAAGAAGAAACCCTCAAGCCACTTTTTGAAGCGCAGGTCAATAAAGAAAAATTCACGGTACAGTTCGAAAGCATGAGCGAGCAAGAAGCTCCAATTATTGTAACTCAGCCAGAGTTCATTCGCCGCATGATGGAACAACAAAAATTGGGCGGAGGCGGAGGCTTCTATGGCGCTTTCCCTGAGATGTTCAACCTCACAGTCAATGCGAACCATCCGGCAATTAGCAAGATTTTAGGTCAAGACGGAGCAGTTCAAGAGCAAAGCACCAAACAATTAGTAGACCTCGCTATGTTAGCCCAAGGCCTACTTAAAGGAGCTGCACTTGACGCTTTCATTCAGCGCAATATCGAACATATTGCATAAATGACTAGCTTTGACTTCGCTTAAATTCTAGATTTTGTACAAATGGATCTTGGGCATTGGCGCCCTCATTTTAACCCGTAAAATTGGTTTGGCTATTTTTGGCTTTGCCATCGGATCACTCATCGACCAATACCAACAAGCGTCCAAAAACGGACAAGGTGGTCAGGCGCAAGGCACGGCTCAAGATCCATTTGAGTTCTACCGCAGGCAGAGCTCCATGTACGATCTTCCTACGATGCTCATGGCGCTTTCTGCAGCAGTCATGAAAGCTGATGGCAAGGTTCTGCGCATCGAACTCGACTTCGTCAAAAACTTTTTTTCGGCGCAGTTTGGCAAGCAATTTAATGCCACGCATTTGCAAACGCTCCGTCAATTTTTAGATGCACCGAGCATTCCTTTGCAAGACATCTGCCACGACATCCGCACCCGCATGACACAAGAAGTGCGCGTTCAGCTCGTTCATTATTTATTTGGAATCGCCAAAGCAGATGGCGACGTCGGTACGGCCGAACTCAATGTCATTTCACGCATTGCCACCATGCTAGGTATTCCTGCTGTGGAATTCGAAAGCCTGCGCAATATGTTCTATCGCAATGTCGATTCGGACTACAAAATTTTAGGATTAGATGAAAAAGCAACAGACGAAGAAGTCAAAAAAGCCTATCGCAAAATGGCTGTTGCGCATCACCCTGACAAAGTAGCACACATGGGTGAAGAATACCTGAAAGGTGCGAAGGAGAAATTTCAACAAATTCAAGATGCCTACGAAGCCATTAAAAAGCGTCGAGGCATCAAATAAATAAGTTATGTCCGATAACCGTTATCAACAGCGCGGCGTTTCTGCCGGAAAGGAAGATGTGCACAAGGCCATCTCTAAACTAGACAAAGGTTTGTTTCCCAAAGCATTTTGTAAAGTGGTCCCGGACCACCTTACCGGTGACCCAAATTATTGTGTCGTGATGCATGCCGATGGCGCCGGCACCAAATCTTCTTTAGCTTACGCATATTGGAAGCAAACTGGCGATATTTCAGTGTGGCGTGGCATTGCCCAAGACGCACTCATCATGAATATCGACGACTTACTTTGTGTTGGTGCTACAGGGCCAATTTTAGTATCGAGCACCATTGGTCGCAACAAGCTTCTCATTCCTGGCGAAGTATTGGCCGCAATTATCAATGGCACTGAAGAACTTTTAGAAGAATTGCGTGGGTATGGCATCGATATTTACTCCACAGGTGGTGAAACAGCCGATGTCGGTGACCTCGTTCGCACCATTATTGTCGACTCAACGGTAGTTTGCCGCATGCCGCGCAATAAGGTCATTTCTAACGATGGCATACGTCCAGGCGACGTCATTGTTGGCTTGGCCTCTTTCGGACAAGCGACTTACGAAACAGAATACAACGGCGGAATGGGCAGTAACGGCCTTACGAGCGCCCGTCACGACGTCTTTCATCATTCAATAGCAGAAGCATTCCCCGAGACCTACGATAGCTCTCTGCCAAAAGATTTAGTCTACAGTGGCTCTAAACGCTTAACAGATGCTGTGGAAGGAAGCCCGCTCGACGCCGGAAAACTCGTTTTATCGGCAACGCGCACCTATGCACCAGTAATCAAGGCCATTTTAGACGCCCACCACCATGACATCCATGGCATGGTTCATTGCTCGGGCGGCGCCCAAACCAAAGTCCTCCACTTTATAGACAACCTTCACGTTATCAAAGACAACTTATTTCCAACTCCGCCTTTGTTTGAAATGATCCAGGCTGAATCCAAGACACCTTGGCAAGAAATGTATAAGGTTTTCAATATGGGGCACCGCATGGAAGTTTATGTGAGTGAGGAACTTGCACCTGAAATCATCCGTATATCGGAGCAATTTGGTATTGCAGCTCGGGTTGTGGGTAGAGTAGTGGCGGCAGACCACAAAAGGGTCACGATTACTAGCCAACACGGAGAATTTACATATTTAGGATAAAAAAATTCTAAAAAAAGCTTTTAAAAACGGAATGTTTTTGTACTTTTGCCATCCGTTCATTGAACACATGGTGGGATGGGTGAGTGGCTGAAACCAACAGTTTGCTAAACTGTCGTACGGGTAACTGTACCGCGAG
>JBIIBL010000034.1:0-20323 GCA_044239425.1 Crocinitomicaceae bacterium
AACTGCACGAACAGACTCGCCTTTTTTGAAGAAATCCGAAGGAATTTGTTCTGATTTTGGCAAAATGAGTTCGTTGTTGTCGTCGTCCATGATCAGGATTTCTTTCTTCCAAACTTGGTACACCTCGCCAGTAACGATTTCGCCAATACGCTCTTTGTATTTGTTGTATAGTTGGTCTTTTTCAAGCTCCATAATACGCGAAATGAGGTTTTGACGCAAAGCCAAGACATTGCGACGACCAAAATCTGCGAATTTGAATTCTTCGGTTACTTCTTCACCGATCTCGAAGTCAGGCTCAATTTTGATGGCATCAGAATAAGCGATTTCTGTATTCGGGTCTTCTACTTCGCCGTCGTCTACAATTTCTTTATTCAAGAAGATTTGGACATCACCTTTGTCAATATTGACAACGATATCAATATGTTCGTCGGTGTTGAACTTCTTTTTGAGCATGGCACGAAAGACGTCTTCGAGGACGTGCTGCATCGTTTGTTTGTCAATGTTTTTAAGTTCTTTAAACTCCGAAAATGAGTCAACAAGTTCCAAACTGTTCATGGGGCTTACTTAAATGAAATTACAATTTTTGCTTCTTTTATTTGATTGTAGGGTAGTTCTATAAACTCTTCTACCCAAACTTTTTTCTTTTTGACTTCGTCGCGAACTTGAATTCGCTGCTTAAAAACCAAGTTGTCGTCGGCCATTTTGATGAGTTCGGCTTCAAACTGTTCACCAGCTTCGGGTAAAACTTTGAAACTACGACCAACGTTTTTAGCAAATTGGTTGATGTGACGAATAGGTTTGTCTAGACCGGCTGACGACACATGTAATTCAAAATCGGCTTGTTCGCGGTCAAGGTTGTGTTCGATGTTGCGAGAAACCGACATGCAATCACTGACACTTACGCCGCCTTTTAATTTGTCTAGTTCGACATGAATTACGTTTGTTGGCGAAATGCGTAAATCAACTACATAGAGGCCGTTGTCTAGCTCTGCTATGCGTTCATCTATCAATTCTTGTATCAACTTTTTCTCTAACATATTATTATATTCGTGCGTTTGTAGTGCTTACCGAAAAAAAGAGGGGACTTGCGTCCCCTCGTTCCTATCATCTACAAATGTGATGCAAATATACAGATTTTAAATTAATCCACAAAATCATCCTGTATCTTTGTAAGATGTTAGTAGAAATCGAAGATAAAATCGTCTCCACCCAAATCTTTGAGCGACAATTTGTTTGCGACCTGAGCGCCTGCAAAGGAGCTTGTTGTATAGAAGGGAATGGAGGTGCTCCTGTCACAAAAGAGGAAGTAGAAATTATAGAAGGTCATCTTGATAAGATTCTTCCTTTTATGCGACCAGAAGGCATTGAGGCTATTGTAGCACAAGGTGTAGTATACGAAGATGATGATTTTGAACCCGCAACAACCCTCGTCAACGGAAAAGAATGTGCATTTGTGTATTTCGACCAAACAAATACAGCAAAATGCGCCATCGAAAAAGCGCACCGAGAAGGTCAAATCGATTTCATCAAGCCAATATCTTGTCACCTCTACCCGATCCGCACTAAAAAGTTTGACCAATACACCGCCCTCAATTATGAAAAATGGGATATCTGCGAGCCAGCTTGCGCTTGTGGAGAGCAACTCGATGTTCCGGTATACAAGTTTTTGAAAGAACCACTTATCAGAGCCTTTGGACAAGACTTTTACAAAGAACTTGAAATCGTGTCGCGAGAATTAGAAAATGAATAAGTAAATATTCAGGATTTCCTTTCAAGTATAAGATTAACCTATACTAAGCTCTACAACTGATCCATAAAAAAAGGCCCGAAATTCGGGCCTTTTTCAATTCATTTGAGTAAAGACTAATGCTCCTCTTCGCCTTCTTCGAGCGGCGTGATTTGCGTAATGAAGTCAGATGCAGCACCAGGCTTAGAATAGTCATAAGGCCAACGGTGAACAGTTGGTAATTCGCCAGGCCAGTTGCCATGAATGTGTTCAACTGGTGTTGTCCACTCGAGTGTTGTAGAATTCCAAGGATTTTGAGGAGCTTTAGGACCTCTAAAAATACTGTAGAAGAAATTAAACAAGAAAAGTACCTGACCAACTGCAGCAATAATTGCAAAGGCTGTAATAATCTGGTTGAGGTCAACCATTAATTCAAAAGAGTTGTTGTCGAACTCGCTATAAGATGAATAGTCATAATAACGACGTGGGGCACCTGCTAAACCAACAAAGTGCATCGGGAAGAATACGCCATAAGCACCAACTAGTGTTACCCAGAAATGTGCGTAACCCAAACGGGTATTCATCATGCGGCCGAACATTTTAGGGAACCAGTGATAAACCCCTGCAAACATTCCAAATACAGCTGACATACCCATTACAATATGGAAGTGAGCCACAACAAAGTAGGTGTCGTGTAACATGATGTCTAACGCGGAGTCAGCTAAGATGATACCCGTAACCCCACCGGTGATGAATGTAGAAACCAATCCAATGGCAAAAAGCATTGCTGGTGTGAGGACCAATGAGCCTTTCCAAAGTGTAGTGATGTAGTTAAACACCTTCACTGCAGATGGAATAGCAATGAGTAAGGTCGTGAATACGAAAACACTTCCTAAGAATGGATTCATGCCCGTAACGAACATGTGGTGGCCCCAAACAATAAAGGACAAGAAACCAATGGCAAGGATTGAACCTATCATGGCTTTGTAACCAAAAATTGGCTTGCGCGAGTTGGTTGCAATAATTTCAGAAGACAAACCAAGTGCTGGTAACAATACGATGTATACCTCAGGGTGACCCAAGAACCAGAACAAGTGTTGATAGAGAATTGGTGAACCGCCGTGGTTGGTAAGCATTTCACCTCCTACTATAATATCAGAAAGGTAGAATGAGGTCCCCATTAAGCGGTCCATCATGAGTAACAAAGCTGCAGATAATAGAACTGGGAAGGACAACACACCTAAGATTGCTGTTACAAAGAAAGCCCAGATTGTGAGTGGCATGCGCGACATGGTCATGCCTTTTGTGCGCAAGTTGATGATGGTAACGATGTAGTTCAGGGAACCAATCAATGAAGAAGCAATGAAGATCGTCATGGATACCAACCAAAGTGTCATTCCTAAACCAGAACCAGATACTGCCTGTGGTAGTGCTGAAAGCGGTGGATAAACCGTCCAGCCCGCCATTGCTGGCCCTGACTCTACAAATAAGGAAATAAGCATGATGATAGAAGACAAGGCAAAACCCCAAAAAGAAAGCATATTTAGGAACCCGGAGGCCATGTCTCGCGCTCCTAATTGCAAAGGAATTAAGATGTTCGAGAAAGTACCCGACAAACCACCTGTCAATAAAAAGAAGACCATGATGGTGCCATGTATAGTCACTAGACCAAGATACATGTCTTCTTTAAGAACGCCATTTGGAGCCCATTTCTCCCCTAAAAAGAAAGAAAGGAAATCAGAGCTTTCGCCTGGCCAAGCAATTTGAATACGGAATAAAATGGACAACATCATTGCCACAAGACCCATGAAGACAGCAGTCATTAAGAACTGCTTTCCGATCATTTTGTGATCTTGCGAAAAGATGTATTTAGATATAAAATGCTCCTCATGGTGATGGTGATCCTCATGATGTCCGTGTGCGTGTGCGTCGTGTGAAGCCATTTCTTTATGTTTTATCGTTGCTAAAATTAATTCATTGTTACTGCTGTAGTATCAGCTGACGCCGCTGGCGCTGTTGCTGCTACAGGAAAGTATTGATCCTTGAAAGTCATTTTTTTCTTGGCATCCATCCATTTTTTATAAGATGGTTTGTCAAGTACAACAACTATCATTTTCATTTTGTAGTGTGCGCCACCACAAATTTTGTTACACATCAAGATATAATTGAAGTTTTCATCATTCTTCTCTTGACGCATTTCTTTGGTCGTTTTATTTGGCGTGAACTTCATGCGTGTAGCCATACCAGGCACCGTATTCATTTGTGCGCGGAAATGCGGAAAGTAAGCAGAGTGAATAACATCTTTTGCACGCAAAGCGATTTCATACTCTTGACCTTTACACAAATAAAGGGTGTCTTTCTGAATGATGTCATCCCATGCACTTGCATCCAATTTAGGATTGTGGTTTTGCTTCATTTGCGTGAGGAAACGGTACAATCTCTCTTTTCTAGAAAGATCCATTTTCAAAACGTTCAAAGTGGAGTCGCTGAAGATGGTGTCGCGGTTATTCAATAATTTTTGAAGACTGCGGATACCCGTTGCACTGTTGAACATGTTGTTCAAAGCAGAATCGATGGTATTACTCGTCAACAAAGCCAATTCATTGTTGTCAAGAGTTAGCTTGTAGTCATAAAGACCTAATGTGTTGTCGGCGCCTGAGTAACGTGCAGTCCAATCAAATTGCTTTGAAAACAATTCAATTTTTTCAGCTTCTGGCTTTGAAGGACCAGAAAGATGGCTCCAGGTTTGAAGGCCTAGGATGATGATGACAGCAAGAACAACAGCAGGAACTATTGTCCAGATGAGCTCTAGTTTATTATTGTGAGGATAGTAATATGCCGGAACACCTGGTTTCTTTACATATTTCCAAGTAAAGTAAAACAATAGGAAATTGGTAAAGAAAAAGATAGCAATTATAATTACAAAGTTCAAATTTAATAGCCAGTCCATTTCAACACCTTCATCAGAAGCGGCAGAACCTCGGCCAGTCCAGCCATAGGCTTGCATCAGATAAATGAAGAAGCCAAATAGCAAAAGCATAAAGATGAACATCATGCGGCCATTCAGATTGTTGTCTCGGCTAGAGATTTCGTGCTCTCCGGTCTTGCGTAACTTAGAAGAGATTTCATAGATACGCACCAATTGAGCAATAGCAATTGCGCCTAAAACAATGACAAGTAAAATGATTAATTTATTTTCCATGACTTTTTATATTGTCTTCAAATTAAATTTCGTGGTGGTTACTTTCATCCAAGAATGGGTGATTAACTGGAGTAAGCGGTGCTTTTGTAAGATTGCGGAGCACTACAAAAATGAAGACACCTGCCATTAACAAAGCCATTCCGATTTCCAACGCACCAATTGTTGCGTTAGCGCCCAAAGCTCCTGCTGAAATCATAATGTAAACATCTAACCAGTGACCAATCAAGATCATCAGACCTACAAACACTAGGATACCTGCGTTGCGCTTTGCATCACGAGACATAAGGATCAACATTGGGAATGCAAAGTTGATGATGAACATTCCGAAATAAAGGTATTTGAATTCAGCGATACGTAGTTGGAAGTAAACGACCTCTTCACCAATGTTTGCGTACCAAATGAGCATGAACTGTGAGAACCACATGTAAGACCAAAGGAACGAAGTAGCAAAAGTCCATTTACCAAGGTCGTGGATGTGAGAATCGTTGACATTTGGAAGGTAGCCTAGGGTCTTGAGGTAAAGTGTAGTTAAAACCAACACCACCATTGTAGAACACCACATACCAGCAAATGTGTACCATCCGAAGAGTGTAGAGAACCAATGCACGTCGATAGACATGATCCAGTCCCATGCTGAAGTAGAACTAAAAACTGCAAAGAAGATGAGGAAGTGTGCACCCCTTCTATAGTTTTTAAAGTGGATTTCGGTACCGCCTACTTTGTCTTCTTCTAGGGAACGGTTTCTGAAACCACGGTAGAATAAGTAGTAAGTAGTAAAGTACACTAAAGTTCTGATCCAAAAGAAAATTGGATTGAGGTAAGCTGCTTTGTGACGAACGACTTCATCGTGTGCTTTCACTTCTGGGTCCATCCAAGAATAGATATGAGCACCATCGGCAAGTGTAATAACTAATAATACCACACCGAGAACGATCATGCCTACTGGCAAGAAACCAGCAACTGCCTCAATGACGCGTTTCACTGCCGCATACCAGCCGGTTTCTGTTGCGTATTTGAGGGAAAGGAAGAAAAGTGCTCCTAAGCCTAATGCAAAAAAGAAGAAACCGCTAATTAGGCCAGAAGCCAAGAAACGAGTCAAAAAATGGTGATCTGACGCAGTAAGCGCAACACCGATGATTGTAAGGAGCGCACCAAAGCCCATCAGGCCAAATGCTACGTTTTTCGCTTTTTTGGTGATTTGAAATTCCATTGCTCTTCTTGATTAATTCGCGTTTGTGGTGTCTGAAACAGCGCCTACAATTGCAGCACCAGTAGCATCAAATTTGCCGTAGTTTGCATCTTGTAGTCGACGGATGTAATGAACGATAGTCCAAATTTCTTTCTTATTAAGAATTGAACCATGGGCGCCCATCATGCCTTTTCCGTAGTAAATTGAATAAAACATTTGCCCTTCTGTAGCAGCCAATCCAACGTAGTTTGGTACACCAGCGTAGGCACCGGAAGCAACCATTGGGCCGTTACCGTCTCCTTTTTCACCGTGACAATGTTGACACATTGCGGTAAAGAGCTCTTTACCTTTTGTGATCACTACCTCTGCATTTGTTGCATTCAACAATAATGGATTTTTATCTCCTACAGCAAGTGTGTATTCGTCAGCACTTGAGTAGTCCCAACCAAATAAACCGTGTGTTTCGCGGAAAGCGACATTTGGTTTTCGGAAATAAGGCAACATTAATTTGACTTCTGAAGAATCGGTACCATAGTAAGGTATAGTGTTTCGAGGAGGCGTCATAGCCGACAAATTACCTTTCTTTGATTCGTCGATACGACCGCGAACTTCTCCGTAGTCTACGTAAGTTTCAATGCCCGGCGTACGGTACATATCTGGCGCGTATTCTAAACCTGGGCTGTCTGCATTGGACACGCAGGAGTTCAATAGCAATGACATTGTCAAGGCTGCACCACTAAATGCTGTGTAAACGATTTTTTTCATGTGGCCCTGTACTTATTTAATTTCTTTTTTATCCAATTCGAGGTAACCGATTTCTTGCAACATGCCGTCGAGCTCTGCTTCAGTCACTTTGTGGTTCTCGCTAAGGCGAATCTCCATTACAAATTTATCATCTGTAGTACGTGGATCTGGGTTCTGAGCTGGCATACCTGGTAGGGTCTTGTTGCGTAGCAAATAGGTAATTGCCATTCCGTGAGCTGCACACATGACCGTGAACTCAAAAGTAATCGGAACAAAAGCAAGCATATTCTCTAGGTAAGAGAAGTTTGGCTTACCACCGATATTCATTGGCCAGTCAACAATCATGAAGAAGCGCATTCCGACAGTGGCCAGTGTTAAACCGGTCAAGCCATAGAGGAAGGCCATGATGCCCAAACGCGTGTTTTTCACACCGATGATTGGGTCGATTCCGTGAATTGGGAACGGAGAGAATACTTCTGAGATCTTCACTCCTTTTGCGACGAGCTGCTTAGCGCTGTTTTTGAGCACTTCATCGTCATCATACATTACGTATAGAACTTTATCTGACATAGCCTTTGCTTAATGATGTTTGTGATAATCTGGCGACTCTTTGTAAGATTGACCAGAGCCTTTCAAAATGGTTTTGACTTCGTTGAGTGCGAGTACTGGGAAGTAGCGCGCAAACAAAAGGAAGAATACAAAGAATAAACCGATAGTACCGATGTATACCGCGATATCAATATGGCTTGGGAAGTGCATACTCCATGCCGCAGGAATGTAATCGCGGTGGATAGAAGTAACGATGATCACGTAACGTTCAAACCACATACCGATGTTTACGACAATCGAGATAAAGAAGGTGAAAAGTAAGCTGCGACGCAAACTGCGGATCCACATTAATTGTGGTGAAATCACGTTACAAGTCATCATGGACCAATATGCCCACCAGTAAGGACCAGTAGCACGATTGATAAATGCGTATGATTCGTATTCTACACCTGAGTACCAAGAGATGAAAAGCTCAGTGATATAAGCTGTTCCGACAATTGAACCCGTTACCATGATAACGATGTTCATATACTCTACGTGCTTGGTGTGGATATAGGCTTCTAGACCCATTGCTTTACGCATGATCAAGAGTAGTGTTTGTACCATTGCAAAACCAGAGAATACCGCACCAGCAACGAAGTATGGTGGGAAAATGGTGGTATGCCATCCTGGAATTACTGAAGTAGCAAAGTCAAAGGATACAATGGAGTGAACCGAGAATACGAGTGGCGTAGCCAAACCTGCTAAGACCAAAGAAACGAGTTCGAAACGATTCCAGTGCTTTGCACGACCCGACCAACCAAAAGAAAGGATGCCGTACATCTTTCTTGCGAGTGGCTTTTTAGCGCGGTCACGGATGGTTGCGAAGTCAGGGATGAGTCCGATGTACCAGAATACGAGCGAAACCGATAAATAAGTAGAAATCGCGAAAACGTCCCATAGAAGTGGTGAATTGAAGTTCACCCACAAAGAACCAAATTGGTTAGGAATAGGCATTACCCAGTATCCTACCCACAAACGACCCATGTGAATGAGCGGGAATGTACCTGCCATGAATACCGCAAAGATGGTCATGGCCTCCGCGGAACGGTTGATTGCCATACGCCATTTTTGACGGAAAAGGAGAAGTACCGCTGAAATGAGTGTACCAGCGTGACCGATACCTACCCACCAAACGAAGTTGGTGATATCCCATGCCCAGCCAATAGTTTTGTTTAGCCCCCAAACACCGATACCGGTTCCGAGTAGGTACAAGATGCTTCCTACTCCGTAGAGACCAATGACTAGGGCTATTCCGAAAAGAATATACCACATTTTAGGTGCTTTGTCCTCAATCGGACGACAAACATCTTCTGTTACATCATGATAGGTTTTGTGACCTAAAATGAGGGGCTCTCTGATTGCTGCTTCCTTTTGCATTGCAGTAGTTTAATTGATAATGATTAATGATGAGCTTGATCAGCTACTTGAATATGATTGAGCAAGGAATTGTCTTCGTTGCGCACTTTCACTTGATACCATACGTTTGGCTTCACACCAACTTCTTCGAGAGCTTGGTAGGCACGAATACCTTCTGATTTCTCGCGGATCATTGATTTGAGGTCGTTCCAGTCACCAACAACGATTGCGTTCGTAGGGCAAGCATCAGAACATGCCGTTGCAAACTCGCCATCGGCAATTGTGCGTGCTTCTTTCTTAGCAACCAATTTAGTAGCTTGAATGCGTTGTACACAAAGTGAACATTTTTCCATGACACCACGTGTACGAACAGTGACATCTGGATTGAGTACCATGCGGCCGAGGTCGTCTTGTGCAGGATTCACTTCTGTAAACTTCTTGTATGAAGGATAGTTGAACCAGTTGAAACGACGTACTTTGTAAGGACAGTTGTTGGCACAATAACGAGTACCGATACAACGGTTGTAGGCCATTTGGTTCAGACCTTCGTTAGAGTGTGTAGTTGCTGCAACCGGACATACGGTTTCGCATGGAGCGTGGTTACAGTGGTGACACATTAAAGGCATGTGTACAACAGCAGGGTTTAAAGCTGCAACTTCTGCGTTGTCGTAGCTGAATGTATCTTTGTCTTTTTTAGTACCGACTGCTGCTTCTTCATCAGATGCAAAGTAGCGGTCAATGCGCAACCAGTGCATTTCGCGACCACGACGCACTTCGTCTTTACCGACTACAGGTACGTTGTTTTCTGACTGACATGCAATTAGACATGAACCACAACCAATACAAGAAGATAGGTCAATTGAGATGCCCCAACGGTGACCGATTTTTTCTACTGGGTGTGCTGCCCATAAGTCGAATTCAGAAATTGGTGCCTCGACGTGGTTGCCGTGCTTGTCTAATTTCTGTAATTTATGACCTTCGTTAAAGGCATCTTTTTCGTTATTCTTGAAGATAGAAAGTGTTGTTTCGCGCACAATTGAGTGGCGACCCATCACAGTGTGGTGAATTTGGGTTGCAGCAATTGGGTAAGTACCTTCGGCAGCGCTTACTTTTGCAGCTCCACTGTAAAGGAGTGTCGCGCCAGTGGCAACCATTCCAAATACATTAGCACCTATTGGCGTGAGTTTACCGTCTTCGGTTTTAGCGTGTCCGCCGTATTCTTTGGTTTGGAAAGCAGCTTTACCTATGTTTTCGCCATTGGCACCGCGTCCGTAACCCAAAGCAATACCGATTGTTTTAGGTGCTTGACCTGGCAATGGATATACTGGAAGTGTTACTGATTTTCCGTTAACCGAAACCGTAGCTAAATTAAGGCCATGTTCTTGGTCGTAGGTAGTGGCGTATTTGCCTTCCATTTCGACTGGGTTCATGGTGATGTAGTTATCCCAGGTCACTTTAGTTATTGGGTCTGGCATTTCTTGCAACCAAGGGTTGTTTGCGAAATCACCGTTACCGATTGCTGCTTTTTGATAGAAAACAACCTCTGTGTCTGAAGACTTAGGAAGTTCTTTAACCGCCGCAGTAGTATAAGCTAATGTGGAAGGAATTGTTGCGACAGCTGTGCAGCTGTTGTGTGTCAGGTAGTTGAAATCACCTGTTGGGTTCATGGCCGTGAAAGTGGCTTTGATATAGTCGTATGCAACAGCGGAGTCTTGACCACCGCGCGTTGCGCTACCATTCCAAACTAAAAGTGATTCTAAAGCGCTTGCTGTATTGTGTAAAGGACGAATAGTTGGTTGCCCAATTGCGTATTCGTTTGACTTCGCCATGTGATCTGTCCAATTTTCTAATTGGTGGTGATCAGGACATACATAAGTACAGTTGCTTGCTGTTTCGTCTTGGAAAGAAGAAATAGCAACAGTTGTAATTGATTTCAAGCCTTTTGCAAATGCAGCGCCGTTCGGCATGCTGTATACTGGATTGACACCCATCATGATGAGTACCTCAGGGCCTTTTCCAGCGGCAACATCGGCTGCTAACTTGAGTGCCTGAGCATCTTGTGACTGATGTAAGTTAATGGTGGTATTTAGATCTATTGTTGAACCATAGGCACCCAACATGTTGTTGAGTTGATTTGCCAACTGTTGAACACCGATGTTGTTAGAACCAGCAACAACAATAGATTCTTTTTTAGATTTTTTAAGGGCTGCTACAGCCTTGTCGGCTGCTGCTTTCCAAGAGCCAGCATTTGCTGCTGTGCCAGGATTACCGCCTAAAGACTTGATCATGTAGGCTAGTACTGCTGCTTCTTCAGATGGTTTGATCATGCCACGAACATCGGCATTGGAACCAGTAACTGAAAGAATTGACTCAAATTGGAAATGCTTAGACATCCACTCCGCTTCTGGGTTGCGACCCATACCGTATTGAACAGCAAACTCAGTTGGCAATAACCAAGTGCTCAAGAAATCGGCACCGACACTGACAATTGTTTTTGCCTTTGAGAAGTCATAGCTTGGAATGATGCGTGCTCCGAAGTTGAGCAAGTTAGCCTCACGCATACCTGCGTACGAAATGGCATCGTATTGTATGTGCTCAAATTTAGAACCGCCTTCGCCATTCAACTTAGTGGCCATTTCAGAAATAGCACGTTGAATAGATGGCGAAATTACTGTATTCGAAAGAAGGGTCACTTTTTTCGCTTTGGCAATTGCAGCGCTGATAGCGGTGTCAACAGTTGCCCAATTTGAAGAGCTGCCTTTCGCAAGTGGTTGAGCCAAACGAGCTGAATCGTAAAGACCTAAAACAGATGCAATAATTTGTGGATTGGTTCCGCCTTTGGTAAAACCAAAATCTTTGTTGCCTTTGATAAAGATCGGACGGCCTTCGCGGGTCTTTACCATGATGCTCGCGTATGAAGCGCCATCGTAATACGTACTTGCATACCAAGTTGGCATACCAGGCGTAACGTTCTCAGGCTTCACTGCATAAGGAACAACTTTGGTAACCGGAGCCTCACATGCTGCAAGAGTTGCTGCAGCAACAGAGAAACCTAAGAATTTCAAGAAGTCACGACGCGCAGTAGAAGACTCAGCGAGGTTTTCATCGGCTAAGAAATCTTCGACTGTTTGTTGGTTTGGAAATTCTTGATCTTTGTTCTTGATAAACTCAGGAGTTTGCTTGAGTTCGTCAATACCTTTCCAATATTTTTTTGACATTTCCATGGTCTTATTTCGACAAGTATGGTTATTACTTAATTAATAGTGGCATTTTGCACATTCCCAACCGCCAAGTTCGTTGACAGTTACTTTACCGTCGTCATTGAGGTATTGTGCGTAAAGTTTAGGGTCTTTTTTGAGGCGACGGTGGATTTCGTCGTAGTAAGCGTTTTTACCGTTTCCGATAGCAACGTCTTTTTTGCCGTGACACTCAATACACCAACCCATAGTTAATGTTTTGCGAGTGAGTTTGATGTTGCCTTCAATTTTGTTGAGTTCTTCTACTGGCTGAACCATTGCTGTTTCGGTCATTTGGGTCATGTCGCCGTGGCACTGCTTACAATCTAAACCACCAACAACAACGTGCTGAGAGTGATTGAAATAGACGTGCTCAGGTAAAACGTGAACTTTATTCCAAACAATAGGCTTTGTTTTGCCTGTGTATTTCATGCCTGCTTTATCCCAACCAGCAGCAGCGTAAATCTTTTTGATTTGACCTGCCCAAGGTTTGCCTTCTCCGTCGATTTGTTTGTGACAGTTCATACAAACGTTTACTGAAGGAATAGAAGCTGATTTAGATTTGGTAACGGTGTTGTGACAATATTTACAATCGATGCCATTGATACCAGCGTGTTGCGCATGCGGGAAGGCAATTGGTTGTGATGGCTGGTAACCTTCCATGATATTGATTGAGTACAAAGATTGGAAGAGCGCAACGATAATTGAAATAACCACTACCAAAGAAACCAAACCTACTTGCAAACGGTATTTCCAAGCCAAGGCGCGGAGCTCTTCGCCGTAAGTCATTTTCTCAGCTTCGCCGTCGTCAGAAGTTGCTATTTTGAGTTGACGACGCACGCCGCCAACAGCCATAATTACGATGACAAAGATGACACCCATGACAATCCAAATCCAAGAGGTAGATTCTTCTTCAACCGCAACAGTAGTTGCGCCTTCGGCACCTGCTGGACCACCAGTTGTGGTACCACCGCCTGAAGTGGCAGGATCTGGCTGTGCATCTACCCAGTCGAGGATAGCGTCGATATCTTCTTTTTTGAGGTCAGGGAATGCTGACATGGCAGTTGGCATGACCTTAGAAACCTCAGCGGCATAAGGATCGTTGGCAGCTGCAGTTTGCCAGTTGTTTACCCATTGATAAATACTTCCTTCTTTGGCGCCGCCTGCTGCCCATTTGGCCCTCACACCGGATAATTTTGGCCCGGTAGAGGCTTTGTGGGTCATGTGACAAGTGGCACATTTGGCTTTAAAAAGCCCTTCACCTTGCGCTGAAGCAAAGTTTGAGAAAGCAGCAATGCTGAATGTAATTGCGGCAAAAGCGAGAGATTTGATGCGCTTAAGCGACTGAATGTTAGATATTTCCATGTAAAAAATTACTAATTCACTCTTTAAAATTGGGCGGAAAAACCGCTTTTTATCGGCAGCAAAATTAAGGTAATCAAGGCATTTTGTGACATTTTCATGACAAAAAATAATTAATGTATGTTAATTTAAAATGAATCTAAATAAGCATTTTGTTTTGCGTTGAATTCTCACTTACTTTGCAAATATGAAAGGCCTCGTTAGCATCGCTTTTATTACCTTATTTTACAACGGTTTACAAGCACAAATCCAATTAATTGCAGATCCACGAATCGAACAACGCGTTGTTGCTAAGAACAACAAACTAATGCCAGGTTACCGTGTGCAACTTTGTTTTGATTCAGATAAAACGCTGATCGATCAGGCCCGCGCACAGTTTGTGACTGACTTTCCAAAAATCGATACCTATGTCCGATTTGAAGCGCCTAATTTCAATTTAATGGTAGGCGACTTTAGAACCCAAAAAGAGGCTGAAGAATTGGTTGAACGGATTAGAGGGAGGTATCCGCTCACTATAGTTCATAAAGAACAAATCAATTTACCTAGAATCGATTGATTCGAGCAACTTGCCAATTAGGCGAGCGCGTTAGTCAAATTGTTTCCAGCCCTGAGCGCGCAAGGTAACTACTGAGCCGGATTTATCGACGTAATAGATACCATCTGCAGCGTTGGTAATGTGGCCGATAATCGTAAAATTCGGATTCGACTGAATCAATTCTGTGTCTTTTTGTGCAATAGTGAATAGCAATTCGTAATCTTCTCCGCCATTTAGAGCACACATGCTCGGATCTAAATTAAAATCCATGGCTACCATCGAAGTTTTGGCGTCAATCGGAATTTTTTCATCGTAGACATGGCACCCAACTTCACTCGCCTTACAAATATGCAAAACCTCGCTAGCCAAGCCATCGGAAATATCGATCATAGAGGTAGGCTTCACACCCAACTCTTTTAAATAACCAATGACATCCCGTCTTGCCTGCGGCTTCAATTGTCTTTGAAGAATGTAGTCGTGGCCATCGAGGTCGGGTTGGATATTCGGATTTGTTTTGAAAACTTCTTTTTCTCGCTCTAGGACCTGCAAGCCCATGTAGGCGCCTCCTAAATCTCCGGATACCACTAACAAATCGTATTCTTTTGCTCCGGAACGGTATGCGATGGCTTCTTGAGCGGCAGTCCCGATAGCAGTAATACTGATCATTAAACCACTCTGTGAAGAAGTGGTGTCGCCACCAATAAGGTCTATTTCATATTCTGAACAAGCTGTCTTGATGCCTGCATACAATTCTTCGAGCGCTTCGACAGAAAAACGATTCGAGACGGCAATGGCAACTGTTATTTGTTTGGGCATGGCATTCATGGCGCAGATATCCGAAACATTGACCGCAACCGCCTTGAAACCCAAATGCTTTAGCGGCATGTAGGTAAGATCGAAATGCACGCCCTCAACTAATAAATCTGTGCTTACGACCTGACACATGCCATTGCCGATATCAATAACGGCGGCGTCATCGCCGATGCCAAGTAGTGTTTCGGGATGATTTGTGTGAAAATCTTGGGTGAGGTGCTCGATGAGTGCGAATTCTCCTAGATCTGAAAGTTCGGTGCGTTTGTCGGTCATGGTAAAAGATTTTTGCAAAGTTAAAGCAAATAAAAAAAGCCCCCGAATTGGAGGCTTTTTTGTTGGCCCACTAGGGCTCGAACCTAGACTCTTCTGAACCAAAATCAGACGTGTTGCCAGTTACACCATGGGCCAATAAAGTACATCTTTCAATGCGAGTGCAAAGTTAATAAGTTTTTTCTTCTCGGCAAATAGCTCGAGAAAAAATTTTTAGAGCGATTATTCTTAAATTCGCAATTACTTATTTACAATTAAACTGTGCTCATGACTTACTCAAAATGGAACTCATACCTTGGTTGGCTTATCTTTGCAATTGCCTCGGCTGTTTACCTCATGACCATCGAGTCTACCGCAAGTCTCTGGGACTGTGGTGAATACATTACTGCAGCGTACAAATTAGAAGTGGGTCACCCACCGGGCGCCCCCTTATTTATGGTGCTTGGCCGCTTGTTTTCTTTCTTTGCAGCTCCTGAAAATGTAGCGGTTTATATCAACGCACTTTCTGCTATCTCTAGCTCCCTGACCATTCTTTTTATGTTTTGGTCGCTCACCCTCTTGATCAAAAAAATTGTCCTCAAGCAAGGCGATGCACTTTGCGGCGCCAATCAAGCCGCAATTTTTAGTGCGGCAGCGATAGGATCCTTAGCTTATACTTTTTCTGATTCATTCTGGTTTTCAGCAGTAGAAGGCGAGGTTTACGCCATGGCATCCTTGTTTACTGCCATTATTTTTTGGGCCATATTAAAATGGGACGAAGAAATGGAACTCGTCCAACACGGTTCAAAACTCTCCGACATTCGTCCTAACCGCTGGTTATTGCTCATTTTCTTTATGCTTGGTTTGGCCATTGGTGTCCACTTACTCGGCATCTTGGTCGTTCCTGCCATTGGTTACATGATTTACTTCCGCACGCAAGAAGAAGTCAGTATTAAAGGCTTGCTCATTACTGGCATCATCTCTATTGTAGCACTTGGCTTTATCCAAGAAGGCATCATTCCGGGAAGTATCGCAATGGCTTCTAATTTTGAGGTTTCTTTTGTCAATAGCCTTGGCTTGCCTTTCTACAGCGGCACCATCTTCTTTTTTGTAGCACTAATTGCTGCTTGTCTATTTGTGGTGCGCTATGCACAACGTGGCGGCAAAACTATTTTGTACAATGCCATGATGGGCCTCGTCATGCTCTTAATTGGTTATGGTTCATTTGCCGTTATCGTCATTCGTTCCAATGCCAATACACCACTCGACGAAAACGACCCTGAAAACTTAGTGACCCTTCACTCCTACCTCAAACGCGAACAATACGGTTCTGCACCTATTCTTTTTGGTCAATATTGGAATTCCTTCCGCAACGGCGAAGAAATGACCGAAGACGGTCCAAAAATCCTTGATCGTTCTTCTTGGAAAGACCTCTCCGCCTATTATTTGCGTCGTTTCGTTGTCATAGAAAACGATGTAGAGGTCAAAGCTTTTGCTTCTGAGGCCGAGGCGGAGTCATGGGTAAAAGCCAACAAAGGCGCTTACAGCATAGAAGAGAAATACTACGAAAGCAACTCCAGTATCCGTGAAAACGCAGTGGCTACCTACTCCCAAACGACCTTCTTCCCACGTATGTACAACGGCGAAGGCTCGGGTGCAAGTTTGCACCGACAACTCTATGCTAAATGGTCTGGCTACGATGAAAACGACGGCGCCAGCACAGAAATTGGCCGCGACGGCAAGCGCCTTCCTACTTTTGGCGAAAACCTCACCTATTTCTTCCGTTACCAAGTCAACTGGATGTACCTGCGCTACTTCATGTGGAACTTTGCAGGTCGCCAAAACGACCTCCAAGGCCACGGCGACAACATGCACGGCAACTGGCTTTCAGGTTTCTCTGTCCTAGACGAAGCACGCCTGGGCAGCCAAGAACACGCGCCGTACTTTACCACACAAAACCCAGCACGCAACACTTATTTTATGTTGCCGCTATTATTGGCGCTCATTGGGCTCATTTTCCACTACCGCAAAATGCCAAAAGACGCCTTTATTCTCACACTTTCATTCTTGTTTACGGGCTTGGCTATTGTCGTTTACCTGAATCAAAAACCTTATGAGCCAAGAGAGCGCGACTACGCTTACGCAGGTTCATTCTACTTTTTTGCCATGTGGATTGGCATCGGCGCCTATGCCATTTTTGATTTACTCAAGAAATACCTCAAAGAAAGCAAGGTGCGCGCAGCAGTTGCCACCTCACTTGGTTTAATTGTTCCTGTGCTCATGGGCGTTCAAAACTGGGACGACCACGACCGCAGCGGAAAAACCAGCGCACGCGACCTCGCTCATAACTACCTTGAATCTTGTGGTAAAAACGGTATTCTCTTCACCAACGGAGACAACGATACCTTCCCGCTTTGGTACTTGCAAGAAGTCGAAGGCAAGCGCACAGATGTTCGCGTTTGTAACCTTTCACTCATGGGTACCGACTGGTATACCAACCAAATGAAGCTCAAGACCTACGAGTCCGACGCCTTGCCAATCAAGTTTAGAGAAGACCAAATCCTGATGTATGCCGGCAATACCGATCAGGTATACTTCATGCCTTTGCTTCAATTGTTCTCGCAAAATCCTTCCGATACCCTTATCAAAAAAGTATTGGATCTCCGTCTCAAACACAACCCAGCAGAAGCTAAAATGGCTGCAGGTTATTTTGACCAACGCGCTAAAGTAATCTTCACAAACGTAGTTGCTACCACACCTGAGGCCGAGTTACTCAAAGCTCAAATTGCCACTACAGACTCCACCAACATGATTACTGCTACCATAGACAAATACCAAAAAGTATTTAGTTTGTACGAAGCAGCCCGAAACGGTCAAATTGAATTTAAAAACAATAGTGCGCAAGAACTCCAAGAACTCCTTACTCAATTTGAGCGCATTTGGTCAACCGTCGACTTTGCCGAAGCCATGGCATTTGTTAGAGACGACGCCAACATGATTACCGACCAACAAAACAAATTTAGCTTCTTCCCATCGTCAAAATTTGCCTTGAAAGTCAACCGTCAGAACGCCATCAAATCAGGTGTACTCGATGCCAAAACCAAAGCGGCAAATATAAGCGACGAAATCGTCTTTGAGTTTGACCCTGAACGTAACCAAGCTCTGGCACGCGACGAAGTCATGATGATGGACGTTGTGGCCAACAACGACTGGAAGCGCGGCATCTATTTTTCTAGCAACCGCGGTTCTAGTTTTTCTATCGCACTTCTCAGCGCGGGCTGTATCAAGCAAGTCGGGATGGCTTATGCGCTTACACCTGCCAAGCAAGAACCAGCATTCATGGACGTCGATCAGATGGAGAAAAACATGCTCGAGCGTTATATCTTCGGCGACATGGCCAACCCGAGTGTACTTACCGACTACTACGCACGCCGTCATACCATCCAATACCGCGCTAACTTCTTGTTATTAGCAGAGCAACTCTATATGCTTGGTCGCAAAAACGAAGCCATTAAAGTACTCGACCGCGCTATGCAACTGATGCCGGTAGAAACCGTTATGGACTACGGCGATATCAACCCTGTTGACCCTTTCAACTCTTTGAATTACAACAAAGTACACAATCAGTTCTTGTATCAAGGTCAGGATATCCGCCCGTTCAATGCTGGAATTCTTCACGAATTTGTACAGCTCTACTACTTACTTGGTCAGCCTAAAAAAGCAGCGGTAGTTGGTCAGAAAATTCTCGACAACTATAAAACTGTGATCACCTATTTTGAGCACAGCGATATCGAAATGGCAGGTAACGAAGAAAACGCCGAAGATTTAATTGCAGTAGCAGACGCCTTATTGAAAATGCGCGCCACATTTAAAGAACAAGCGGGCAATAAAACAGCAGCTAATGCATTTAGCAAGGACCTCGAACGCACCGTTCAGAAACTTTACAAAAAAGTATTGCCACGCATTTACAGCGAACTCGAGCAAGCCGCAACAGAAAATGGCGAAATGGGCATGGGCGAAGGCCTCTACTCTAGTCGTTTGGGCAACTTGCAAACCTACATGGGCGCCTTTGCTGAACACTACGGTCTCGTGAAAGCGCCAGTCGTGAACCGCACAACTTCACCTACACCTGCGCCACCTTCAAACATTGATGTAAACGCACTAGGCACCCCAGGACAAGGTACAGACACCAACCGAATGATGCAATAGAACATATATGCGCTATTTTTTCCAACACCTGATTGAAGAGTTTCATCTTCCACTGAAGAATCCGGTGTTGGTTTTTTCTATTTTGCTTTTTATCATTTTATTGTCGCCAATTGTGCTTCGTAAAATGAAAATACCCGGCATCATAGGCCTCATTCTGTCTGGCGTACTCATTGGCCCACATGGTTTAGGCCTCATTGGTGAGCGCACCATGGAAGCAGAAGGGAGCATCAAATTGTTCTCTACAATTGGTTTGCTATACATCATGTTTATGGCAGGCCTAGAGCTAGACCTCCGACAATTTAAACGCTATTTTCAAAAAAGTGTAGGCTTTGGATTTCTGACCTTTATTATTCCTTTAGCATTAGGATACCCACTTTGTACAGAAGTGCTACATCTTTCTCCACTCGCCGCATTGCTTACTGCAAGTATGTTTTCTACGCACACTTTAGTCGCTTACCCAATTGTCAGCAAATTTGGGCTCACCAAACACCGCTCTGTGGCAATTACTGTAGGCGGAACCATCCTAACAGACACAGCTGTTCTCATCATTTTAGCAATTATTTCAAGTGCCACACAAGGCGACCTCGACTTTAGTTTTTGGATGCGCTTATTGACTTCATTGTTAATGTTTTCCTTAATCATGTTTTTGGTGATTCCTAGAATAGCAAGATGGTTCTTTAGTAAACTTGACAGCGAAAAAACATCCCAATACATTTTTGTGTTATCGGTGGTATTCTTTGCAGCGTTTTTGGCGGAAGTAGCTGGGGTAGAACACATTATCGGCGCATTTGTCGCTGGGCTTGTGCTCAACAAGTTGATTCCCCACCATTCTACCCTCATGAATCGCATAGATTTTATCGGCAACTCTTTATTCATCCCCTTCTTTTTGATTTTTGTAGGAATGGTCGTTGATTACAAGGCGTTTTTCCAGGGTTCTTGGCCACTTTTCATTGCTGCAGTTTTGACCAGCTTTGCGATTTTCTCCAAATGGCTTGCAGCTTTTGCTACACAACTCATTTTCAAACTGACTTCAAATGAACGTCAAATGATATTTGGCTTAAGTACGGCACATGCGGCTGCTACCCTAGCAATCATTATGGTTGGGTACAAC
>JBIIBL010000105.1:0-5392 GCA_044239425.1 Crocinitomicaceae bacterium
TCACCAGCCGGCAACGACCTCCCTTTTGACAGCTCGCAATGTGAGCAAGGGCGTAATTTTACCAACAAAATCTGGAACGCCTATCGCTTGGTATCTTCTTGGGAAGTCCGCGAAATAGAGCAGCCACTGTCAAGTAAGGTTGCAATTGAGTGGTTTGAGAACCGTTTTGCACAAGTCTTGAAAGAAATCAACGACAACTTTGATAAGTTTCGCATTTCTGACGCTTTAATGTCTACCTACAAACTCGTCTGGGACGACTTCTGTTCTTGGTACCTAGAAATGATCAAGCCTGGCTATCAGCAGCCCATCGATCGTACTACCCTCGAGCAAACCCTCGATTTCTTTGAGCGCATACTCAAAATCATGCATCCTTTTACGCCTTTTGTTGCCGAAGAACTTTATCATGCCTTGCGCGAGCGTTCAGCTGGCGACGATATCGTTATTGCACAATGGCCCGTAATTCAAGAAGTAGATGCAACGCCGCTACAGCAGTTTGCTTTCAATGAAAAAGTCATTACACAAATTCGCAATATTCGCAAGCAAAACAACATTGCCACCAAAATCAAACTAGAACTCTTTATCAAAGCCGACGCAAGTCGCGCACATGCAGCAGATAGCATCCTTATTAAAATGGGTAATTTATCGTTGTTGCAGTACGTAGAAGAAAAGGTTGCACAGGCAAACAGTTTTATTGTTGATGGCATTGAGTTTTTTGTTCCTTTTGGCGAGCAAATTGACCTCGAAGCAGAAAAGAAGAAACTCGAAGAAGAAATAATTTATACCCAAGGTTTCTTAAAGAGTGTTCAAGCCAAATTGCAAAATCAAAAATTCATGGCAGGTGCGCCTGATGCGGTTGTGGCAAATGAGCGAAAAAAAGAAGCCGATGCACTCGCAAAAATGGCCATTCTCGAAGAAAAACTCGCGGGTTTATAGAAGTCGTGTTCGCTTATATGAACTTGAAATCAACGCGTCTATTGCGTTGTTTGCCTTCATGAGTTTGTGAATGATCTACGGGTTCCCTTTCTCCTTTAAAGCTAATTACCACGCGGTCTTTGGTTAAGCCATTTTGAGTAAAAAACAGCAAAAGCGCTTCGCTTCTTCTTTTTGAGAGCGTTAAGTTATAGGTATCTGATCCATCGGCGTCGGTGTGTCCTGTAATTTCGATGCGCAGGTCCGAATGACTTTTCACCATCCTGATTAACTCCTTTAAATAAGCCTGGTATTCGGACCTAATTGTGGCTTGGTCATAATCAAAATAAATGGGCTGAAACGTAAAATTTAACAATTCTTGCTTTCGAATTTGAGGTGCCGAAATACCATCCTTAAGTTCTTGACTAAAGCGCAATAGCCAGTCTTTGGGTAGATACGCTGTTTTACTCATTGAAATTTCGCCTTTGCTCTGATACGCGATCAAACGGTAATCTTGCTTATCGGTGCTTCCTTCTAAGTAGCCATTTTGAGGATTGTATTTGAGCGAATAAATATAGGGGCTTAGCGAAAACTCAGGTAAATAATACCACATAGCTTTCATCGTGACAAGTTCCAATTCATTATTTACATACTTGCCAACTACCGGATAAACACTGGCGCCTTCTTTGTTCTCAATTCTAATTTTGCCATCTACTAGGCCATTTGTTACATATATATCGAGGTAGATTGGAATGAGAACGGTTTCATCGGTGGTCGAAAACAACATGCCTTGCCAAAACCCGGTTATTTTTTGCCCCCATGAGGCAGTATTTAAGAAAAACAATAAAATGAGTAAAATGCGCATCGAGTCCTTATTCGTAAAAATTGAATATTTGTTCCATTCCGAACTATCTTTGGTGTGAGTTGTTATTCGAAAAAACGTTTATGAAAACCATTTTATTATCCTTAACTGTTCTCCTCATGAGTTTAGTACCTAGCGCAGCTGATTCCATTTATCAATTTAAAGTGAAAGACATCAATGGAAAAACCTTTGATTTTGCCTCTTTAAAAGGTAAAAAGATTATGGTGGTCAATACAGCTTCAAAATGTGGACTAACCCCTCAATATGAGCAATTAGAGGCATTGTACACCAAATACAAAGCAAAGAATTTTGTAATCGTCGGCTTTCCTGCCAATGACTTCATGTCACAAGAGCCCGGTTCTGATCAAGAAATTGCGCAGTTTTGCCAGCTCAACTATGGGGTGAGCTTCCCGATGATGTCCAAAATTTCCGTCAAAGGCAAAGACATGCACCCTGTTTACCAATTCCTTACTCAAAAAGCCAAAAACGGAAAAGAAGACAGCAAGGTAGAATGGAATTTTCAGAAGTATCTCATCGACGAAAACGGACATCTTTCTAAAGTCATTTCACCGCGTATTTTACCCAACGACCCGAGCATCATTGCTTGGATAGAAGAATAGTTCAAATCGTTGAAATTTTGTTGATAAGTTAAGGCTTTAAGGCCCTTGAAAAGCACCCATTACGAGGTGCTTTTTTTTATTTTTGTTTACACGAAATTTAACACTATCATCAAACTATAGCAACATGGCTGAAGACGAAAAAAGAGACAATTATTCGGCAGATAATATCCAGGTATTAGAAGGTTTAGAAGCAGTAAGAAAACGCCCTGCAATGTACATCGGCGATGTCGGTGTAAAAGGTCTTCACCACCTTGTTTACGAGGTTGTTGACAACTCCATCGATGAAGCGCTTGCGGGTTACTGCAACAAAATCAACGTATTCATCAACGAAGACAACTCCATTACGGTTGTCGACAACGGTCGTGGTATTCCTACGGCTATGCACACCAAAGAAAAGAAGTCTGCACTAGAGGTCGTGATGACGGTCTTGCACGCAGGTGGTAAATTCGACAAAGACACCTACAAAGTATCCGGTGGTTTGCACGGTGTGGGTGTATCTTGTGTCAACGCTTTGTCTACACACCTCAAAGCAACTGTTCGCCGAGAAGGAAAAGTTTTCCAACAAGAATACAACATCGGAAAACCAATGTACGATGTCAAAATCGTTGGTGAGTCTACCGAAACAGGTACCGAAGTAACCTTCACCCCTGACGCCACTATTTTCGAATTCACCGAATACAACTTTGATACCCTGGCAGCACGCATGCGCGAGCTCGCTTTCTTGAATAAAGGCATCACAATTACCCTTACTGACAAACGCCAACTAGACGACAACGGTGCGCATCCTTGCACCACTTATTTCTCTGAAGGTGGGCTCAAAGAATTTGCATCTTACCTAGATCGCAACCGCGAGGCGCTCATTACTGATGTTATCTATTTTGAAGGCGAACGCGAAGGCATTCCAGTAGAGGTTGCACTTACTTACAACACCTCTTATACCGAAAACATTCAGGCTTACGTCAACAACATCAATACCCATGAAGGTGGCACGCACCTTTCAGGCTTCAGACGCGGCCTTACCAACACACTCAAAAAATACGCAACCGACTCTGGTATTTTAGCCAAAGAAAAAATCGAAATCGACGGCGACGACTTCCGCGAAGGCCTCACGGCTGTAGTTTCTGTCAAAGTACAAGAGCCACAATTTGAAGGGCAAACCAAAACCAAACTTGGTAACCGCGAAGTCACTGCGCCAGTTAGCCAGGCTGTTTCAGAAATGCTTTCTGCCTACCTAGAAGAGCATCCATCTGAAGCTAAACTCATCGTTGAGAAAGTCATCCTTGCCGCACGTGCCCGCCACGCTGCTCGCAAAGCCCGCGAAATGGTACAGCGCAAAAATGTCCTTACCGGCTCCGGATTACCAGGTAAACTTGCCGATTGCTCTGAAAAAGACCCAGCTGCTTGCGAGGTTTACTTTGTCGAGGGAGACTCCGCAGGCGGAACCGCCAAACAAGGCCGTGACCGCCATTTTCAGGCCATTATGCCGCTTCGTGGTAAAATCCTGAACGTAGAGAAAGCCATGCAGCACAAAATCTTCGAAAACGAAGAGATCAAAAACATCTACACTGCCTTGGGTGTGCGCATCGGAACTGAAGAAGATTCCAAAGCACTTAACCTCGAAAAACTCCGCTATCACAAAATCATCATCATGTGTGATGCCGACGTCGATGGTTCCCACATCGAGACCCTCATCCTTACTTTCCTTTTCCGTTACATGAAAGAACTCATCGAAAAAGGATATGTCTACATTGCAACACCACCACTTTACCAAGTGAAAAAAGGAACCAAGTCCGAATACGCTTGGAACGAAGATCAACGCGATCTTCTTATTCAAGAATTGAAAGGAGGGGGCAGCGAAACTTCAGTTAACGTACAACGTTACAAAGGTCTTGGTGAAATGAACGCAGAGCAACTCTGGGAAACCACCATGAACCCTGAAAGCCGCACCTTGCGTCAGGTGACCATCGAGAACGCCGCCGAGTGCGATCAAATCTTCTCAATGCTCATGGGCGACGACGTCCCACCTCGCCGCGAGTTCATCGAGAAAAACGCTAAATATGCCAAAATCGATGCTTAAGCTTAAGCAGCTATCCTTCTTAAAGCCGTTTATCCTCCTTTGGATAGCGGCTTTTTTCTTAGGCTTAAATTCATTTATTGATTCGGGATTTGAACATAAAAGAGAACTGCCATTGGCTTGTCCGCTTCCTTTACCAGGAGAAGAAATCATTCCCCACATGGCATATTCGCTTTCCTACAACGAATATCATAAACAAGCCAATTGGGTGGCATACATGCTCATCAAAGCAAATCTAGGTAACGGCGTAGAGCGCAGCAATCGCTTTATGGAAGACCCACTCGTTTCAACCCAAACGGCTACTCATGCCGATTACGCCAAAAGTGGCTACGACCGCGGTCACCTCGCACCAGCTGCCGACATGAGTTGGTCTTTGCAAGTCATGCAAGAATCTTTTTATTACAGCAACATGAGTCCACAATTGCCAGGCTTTAACCGTGGCATCTGGAAAAAACTCGAAGAAAAAGTACGGTCTTGGGCTGCGCTTTACGACACACTTTATGTGGTAACGGGCCCCATACTTGAGTCAGGCTTGCCTTCAATTGGGCCCAACAAAGTTAGCGTGCCCAAAGCTTATTTCAAGGCGCTCATTGCACCAAATCAGCAAAAAGGTATCGCATTTATAATGCCTAATGCCAAATCTGATTTAGAGTTGGCTTTTTTTAGTGTTTCTATCGACGAATTAGAAGCAAAGCTCGATCGCGACCTCTTTTATCAACTGAACGATCAACTCGAACACCAACTGGAGGTTCAAAGAGAATTTTGGCCATAAAAAAACCGCCTTTTGGGCGGTTTTTGGCTGTTCTTAAGAACGTATCTTTTCTTTTAGTGAACTTCTTGAGCGTAAGCAGCAGCGTCTAAAAGTGCCTCAAACTCACTTGCGTCTGAAACGCGTACTTTGACCATCCAGCCTGCGCCATAAGGGTC
>JBIIBL010000004.1:0-62081 GCA_044239425.1 Crocinitomicaceae bacterium
CTAGTAATTGTTGGGTCAGCAACTACTGTAATTGTTGCTTGTTGACTAGCGGTTTGAACACATCCAGTTGTGCCTCGAGATACAGTACCTGTATATACAAATGTTCCAGGATTGGCAAACGATGGTGGGTTGTATGGATTAGAAGTTGAAACGGATGTAGTGGATGAATTTAAAACCCAATTAAAAGTTGGATTACCTGTACCTCCAGTATAAACCAATGTCAATGGACTTCCAAGACCACCACCAACACAAATTGTTTGATTGGAAAGTGGTTGAACCACTAAAGGAGTAACCAAATTTACAGTGAAGGTGGCTGTAGCAGTACACGATCCCACATTGGAAGTCGCATTTACCGTGTAAGTTACTGTTTGAGAGGTATTAGAAGTATTTACCAGATTATCATTTATTGTGGAACTTGATTGCGAACTTGTGGTTTCTCCATTAACTTCATTATTGGAATTTGCTTGCCACGTAAAAGTACTCGGGACATTTACTTGATTATTAAGATTCCAGTTCAAATTACCATTACAAGTTGTTAATGGGGTAATTTGCACGCCAGGATAAACTTGAATATTAACAGAACTTGTATTTGCACAACTCGGAGAACTCAATGGTTGATTTGTGGCAGGATTTAATGGTGTAACAGTTAAATTAACCGCAAATGTCTGAGTTGAACTTGAGTTATTGGTGAATGTAAAAGAGGAATTTGCTGCGTTAGGTGATGCTACAGTATTTGAACAGCCAGAACAATTACTCGGATTTGTAACGCTCCAAGTATATGATACTGGAACGGGCGTTGTGCCACATGTCGGTAATATTGAATTACTTGATAGAGCAAGTGTAGCAGGTGAACAAACCCCACTTGTTCCAGTGTTAGCTGCTATTGAACTTGTTGGTGGATTAATTACACAAATAGTTTTTACAATGGAGTCTGCCCCACAGTTATTTGATTGTGCATATTGTTTAATTGAATATGTACCTGGGGTATTAAAAGTTAGCACAACAGTGTTTGTACCATTCCAAGAGTTAAAATTTCCACTTGTTCCTCCAAGACTTCCCGATGTCACAGTAAAACCTGTTGATGGAGTAATTACATATTTGATTTTTGTGGTAGTTGAGCAAGTATAACCACTTGTTGCATTTCCAGTTACGGTATTTCCAAAAGATCCTGTATTTGTTAAAGTAACGGATGTATTTGGACAAACCGTATTGGAAGAAATCGTAAAATCAGCATCCGGCTTATCATTAATTGTAATTGCAGGTGAACTAGCACATGAATTGGCACAAGCGTTTGTAGCAACAACATAGGCGTAGTATACATTTGATTGACTTGGATAGCAATTATTTGTAGGTGTTGTCCCACATGTACTCTGATTGAATACAACGGGCGTCGCTGCTGTAGTTGTTGTGATGTCTAAGAACGATTGAACAATCGTTGTTGGGTTGTTGGAAAAATATAAATTATAAGTTGTGCCTGGTGAGTTTTGTTGCCCTTGTTGATCAACTGGTGTAATGTTGGCTACCACATTTTGACCAGGACAAAGTCCTGTACTATTTCCTACACCAACACTGACATATGGATTAGAACCCACATATAGATTATAGTTAACAGAGGTAGTGCAGCCCCCATATGATGCCGTCAATGTGAAGGGGTTATTACCAATTAAGATAGACTGCGTAGTTGTTGAGTTTGCTGCAAAATTGACCCCAGAACTTGTTCCCCAAGCTAAGGAATATTGAGTAGAAGAATTATTTGTAGAAGGTGGAAAATTTGAAATTAGGACAGCCGATACATTATTGGATCCACAAATTGCATATGTCTGTGCTCCACCGAAAAGTGTTGGTGGATTTAAGAATGCGCTGGGGCTATTGGAAGGCGCAATATCAGGAGGATTTATACCGAGATTTAAAATCGAAACTCCTTGCGTTGAAGATGTGGTGCTGCAACCGTTTTGTGTCGCAGTGACAGTTATGGAATTCAGACCTGGATTAGTAAAATTAAAAACAGGAGTCGGCCCATTTAGACCCGTACTGCTACTTGCTGGTGTAACCGTCCAAGAATAAGTTGTATTTGGCTGTGTGGTAAACCCCGTGGGAGAATAATTTGTACCAAGACAACCATTCGCGGGTATTGAAAACGTAGGCGTTACAGGGGTAAGATTTAAAATTGTTGAAAGAGGATAAACACAAGAAGGGCCAGTACTTGGATTAAATGAAACCGTAACATTATATGTCCCTACATTACTTGAATTAAACGATGTCAAAGATGGGTTAGCAGCTGAGGATGTAAAGCCATTAGGGCCAATCCATGAGTAAGTTGGTGTAATAGTACTTGGTAGCGGGGTGCTAAAATTAACAGCTAGGTTAGCTGAACCACCACTTGAAACACATTGATTTGCGTTTATTGTAGGAATTGGCAGAAATGTTAAATCTACATTGTCAGATAATATACAATTATTTCCAAAGTCTACCGATACAGAATAAGATCCGGACAGATTGGTTGTTATTGACAAAGTATTCCCGGTCTGACCTGAAAGAGTCCCACTCGGCCCTGTCCATGTGTATGTTGGACTACCTGTTGGGGTATTCGTAAAACTTGGAGTTAAAGTAACGCTAGAATTTGAACAGTAAAATTGATCCGGACCTAAAGTAACAGATGCACCAGATGGGCACTGTCCCCAAACTTTGAATTGGAATGTGAAAATTAAAAATAAGAGGAACCATTTAACCATAGTACAAATTTCTTGAAATCATTGACCAATGAATATGAGAAATATTATCATCTTCAGTAATTACATGGACAGATTCCAATTAATTTGTAAAGTTACATGAAGCAATTAACTTGAAAAAATGGAATTTCGTTATTTCGCCTAAATGGAATAAGGTTACCCTAATGTCTTAGATCAATAAAAATAACTACCCTTTCTTATGAGTCACTCTCAACATGATTGCAGCTTCTCCACGGGTATTGCATCGGCTCTTGTTAATCCAAAAAAGAATATTCATTTGTGTTGGTGTAGTGATGATAGTACCAACTAGTTTTTGTCTATAGGACGCACTTATGAAATCAACAACCTTTTAGACAACCTTTGAAGGAAGTGTGAAGTGGTAATACAAGATGTAAATTGGATGAGGTCTATAAAAGCAAAAACCCCAAGATAGTTGATACATCTTGAGGGTTTTCTATTTCGAGTTGTACAAGAAGCTGTTTAATTGAAATGATTTTAATGTAGTGGCTTAATTCCAGTCTTTCTTTTGGCTATAAAATTGGGATGATGATCATATTATTGTCTGATAAAATTATAAGCAGAAGTACTACCTTTCATATCAAAATTAGCAATGTTATGCGGACAGCTGTCGTAAAAAAAATCAATGCGCATATCCGATGCTGCTTTGAAATCATAAAGCAATTTACTTGAGATTAAGTTATCAACCAGAAAAATATTTTGCCCGTCTTCACCTATTGAACCTTTAAGCACGTGCTTTTTCAAGGCTCCATTTACTGTAAAATAAACGACAGCAAAATCGTAATCATAACAAAAGGCATTGCTTGCAACATAGAATGCAATTTCACCATTGACATTTTCAAGTTTTGCAATAAATTCATCGCTAGATAAACCATTTGAATAGTTATAACAAATATGATACGTTGGTTCTATGCCATCATCCACAGTTTCATTGACCCATTGGCCAAATGATATATGTACATCCAAAAAGAAAAGTACAATAAACAAGTAAATTGGTTTCATATGAATAGTTTTTTAAAGGCAAGTTAATTTTTTGATTGGATATTTCCAAGTTATCATATTGATAAATATAAATCTTACTAGCTTGAAATGTACCCTAATCAAGAAAAATCGGAGGAAGAATACTGGGATGATTTTGCCTTTATGGCAATTAAAATTGAACTAGTAAAGACGCCAAAAAAATATTATTGACTTTGATATAATTGATCAAATAATGGGAGTATTTGCTCAATCCGTCCCCCAATCCGTCCCCCCTCAGCCATTCGAAGTAAAAAGTATATAAAAGCAAAAACCCTAGAACATTGATACATTCTAGGGTTTTCTAATTCCTACAGCCATATAGGACTTGTCTTTAACGTTAGCGTTTTGCGGTCTGGACGGGACTCGAACCCGCGACCCCCTGCGTGACAGGCAGGTATTCTAACCAACTGAACTACCAAACCAATTTCTTTCACTTGCGTGAGCAACGACAGTTGCTTTAGAGAATTGTGTAATGCTTTCGTTAAAGCGAGTACAAAAGTAAGCTCTTTTTTGAAATTTACAAACAAAAGCATGGATATTTTTTCAGTTTTACTGGATTTCTTTTGCGCTCTTCGGTTTTGGTGTGAAATTGGTAAATTTGAGGACATGAAAAAAATTGCTCCACTTTTTTTTGGATATTTCTTTATTTCACTTTTCGCGTTTCAGTTATGTGCTCAAGTTCAGGTAATTCCTGAGAAAATTGTTATTCCGCCATTCTGTCTGATTAATCCTGACACGCTTCATCTTGGGCCCCACGATGAGGTGCTATGCGATTCTTATGTGGCATTCGGGATGCCTTCTGTCTATGATGCCTTGCATTCGTTTAACGCGAGGATCGTCGATGATTTTGGAGGATACATCAATGTGAAGGTCAATAAAGGCTTGGAAGACATCCGCAGAAAAGGTTTCAATTCTGATCTGAAGCAATTGTATATTCAGATCAATCCGTTAACGCTGACGGTGTATTGGACTGCTGTGGTGGGGCCCAGCGAAGATGGTCGCTGTTATGTCCGCTTAGATAGCCGCGGTTCAGCAGGAGGCGGGCTGAGGGCAGTGACGCCGCAATTGACGCGAATGCATAATTTATATCCAACACTTGAGCCCATTCAAGTGCTCGATTTTAATGAAAATGTCATTCAATGTTACGATTGGAGCAGTCGGCCTTTGGATTCCATTTGTAAGTTCATCAATATCAGGCAGCAATTTTATAAATATTACGACGCACAAATTGGTCAAACGATTCAGTTGGAGGAATATGTGCAGAAATATCCATATACGACCAAAGGTGTAGATCTGGCGGGTGTAAAAAAGGTTGTGCAGCCAAGTTATAGAACTTACAGAGTGAGGTCAGGAGATAACCTCTCGAGCATTGCTGCAAGACACCGCACAACCGTTACTCAAATTAAAAAAGCGAATGGTTTGCGTTCTGATTTTATTCGAGAAGGACAGGTTTTGAAAATCCCTTCCTAAAGTTGTTGGGTTTACCAAAGGTGTTCTGAAATGTAAACGGTTCCTTTGAAATAGGCGACTACTTTTTGATGTTGGTTTTCAATACGAACTTCGTAAACTCCTGTTGTTTTGCCGCGATGGACTTCTTTACACGTGGCTGTTAGGGTGTCGCCAAGTTGAACTATAGCTAGGTGTGCAATTTGTGTGTCAATGCTCATGCATTGGTAACCGTAGGTGTTAGCGGCAAAAGCTAAAGCTGAGTCCGCTAAGGAGTAGGTGAGGCCACCATGGGCAATCTGAAAGCCGTTGGTAGTTTGTTTTGAAACCGGACAGCATAATTGACAAAACCCGAGTTCAAGTGCCTTGATTTCCATCCCAAGTAATTGGCTGAAGGGGTCGTTGTCGAGCATGCCTTGTACAATTTCTTTGGGACTTTTCATGTTTATTTTTTAAAGTTCAGCAAAAGAAAAAGTATCCTTTAAACGGATGCCTTTCTCGGTGTGTTGAACGGTGCAACATTCGTGTTGGGAGTCGTGCTCTAAGAAAAGGACATATTCGCTGTCGGCTGCCTCTTTCAAGAAACGTTCTTTTTCGGTGAGCGTAAGCAAAGGGCGGGTGTCGTAGCCCATGACGTATGGCAGCGGAATATGACCAGTGCTAGGTAATAAATCGGCCATAAACACGAGCGTCTTTCCTTTGTATTGAATTTGTGGGAGCATCATGCTTTCTGTATGGCCATCAAAGAAGGAAAGATCTATTCCTGGCAATACGTTTGGTGTCAAAATGCCATTGCGTTCTACAAATTGAAGCTGACCACTTTCTTGAATCGGCAAGATGTTTTCTGCCAAGAATGAGGCCTTTTCTCTGGGGTTGGGTTGGGTTGCCCAGAGCCAGTGGTTTTCGGAGCTCCAGTAAGTGGCGTTTTCAAAAACGGTTCGGTACGCTTCTTTTTGCGAGTCAAATGTAATTGCGCCGCCACAGTGATCAAAATGCAAGTGCGTGAGGATGACGTCCGTGATGTCTGAGGCATGAAAGCCCAAGCGCGCTAAGTTGCCATGCAGGCTATCACTGCCGTGAAGGTGATAATGCGAGAAGAACTTTTCGGATTGTTTGTCGCCGATTCCGGTGTCAACTAAAATGAGTCTTTTGCCATCTTCGATGAGCAAAGAACGCATGGCCCAAGTACACATGTTGTCGGTGTCGGCTGGATTGGTTTTTTGCCAAATGGTTTTAGGGACTACGCCAAACATGGCACCGCCGTCGAGTTTGAAAAAACCGGTATTGAGAACGTGAAGTTTCATATTAGTTGGCGATGCGAGCGCTAGTTTCTGGATTTTTGATGACATCAGCACCAATTTTGAGAACAACCATTGCAGGCTTGGTATTAGCGGTAACAGTTACGGTTTTGTCTTGACGCCCCAATTGACCAACTTTAGGATGGAATTCTACGGCAATGATATCTGACTTGCCTGGCGCAATCGCTTTTTCTGGTTTTTTTGGGGTTGTACAGCCGCAAGATGCTTTTACGTCTTGGATATAAAGAGGTTTTTTACCTGTGTTGGTCACGACAAAGTTATAAAGGTGTTTGGTATCTTCCTTAACAGTCCCAAACTCGTGGTTGAGCATATTAAAACTCATGGTAGTCATGTTTTGTTCCGCTTCTTTTGCCAGTCGCTTTTCTTCTTCGGCTACGTCTTTGAGACTTTCTTTTAACTCTTTGGTATTCTCTTCCGTAGCTACGACAGAAGTAGGTTCAGGAGCTTTAGTACTTGGTTTATTGTTGCAAGATTGGAAGGAAAAAATCAGTCCGGAAATGAGAAAAATTTTCAATTTCATTAGGTCTTTATTTGATAGGGATAAATTTAGTGAAATCCACTAAATGCTGTAACGAGTTGTTTGATTGGGATGAACATCTTTTGTTGTTGTTCCAATTTTTGAAAGCCAAATTTGTGGTAAAAATCATGAGCTATTCTATCTTTTGGCTCGACAAATACAGCACAAGCACCGATTTGTTCAGCTTGTTTTGCACACCGTTTGAGCGCATCAGTAAGTAGTTTTTTGCCAAATCCCTTTCCTTCATATGCGCGATCAATTGCAAAGCGACCAATCAAGATGGCAGGAAGTGTTTGGTAATGGGTTTGAAATGTAAGCAAATGCTCATTGACCAACTGTTTGGCATCAATACCTGTTGCACTTAGTGTATAGAACCCAATGATGTCATTTTGAGCATTTTCTAAAACGAAGCAAACACTTAGTTTTTTGTGTTGATCTTGAAGTGCAATTTGAGCGAGGTAGCGGTTGAAAACGGGAGCTGCGCTCGCAAACTTCTTTTTTGTTTCACTGTGCTGCCGACCCAGAATAACTACTTGCGCTTCCATTGAAAGTAAGTGGCGCTCTCTTCTGCTGCCGTTTGGAGGTAAGCATTTGGTTCTTGAGCCTCTAGTAGTGCAGCGCAAAATATTTCGGCATCTTTTTGACTCAATGAAATTTGCTTTTCCAAAGCAATGATTTCGAGGGCTTTTTGCTCGGCAACTGTGAGTATGAAATCGGAAAGACTTCTATAGCCTCCTAGTTGCGCTGCCCGCTCTAGTAGTTCTTTTTGTTCCAGGCTAAGTCTGGCATCAAATCTTGCCGTATTTTTCATGAGGTAATTTTGCATTGTCTTGAGATATAAATGTACGGAATAATTACGTACGTTTGAAGATAATCTTTGGACAAAATTCGAAATTTTAAAAATTGAACTTCTTAAAAGAGTAAAGGAAATAATACGTGTGTCCGAAGATTTACTTAGAAAATAGGGGATTACCTCACTGCGTTCGGTGAACCAGTCTAGGCTTTATAGTGGATCAAAGCATCTTTTTGCTAGAGAACTGGATTACCTCACTTCGTTCGGTTTTCCAAGGATGTTTAAAATCTAACAAGGAAAAGTCAAGCGTTTGCAACGCTTTTCTTTTTTTATGAATTAACCCTCGTTGAAGCGAGCTTCACTCGGTTTATTCCATAAAAAAAGTCCTTCCTTTTCGGAAGGACTTTTCCTTGTGCCCACGACTGGATTCGAACCAGCACACCTGTTGGCACCACCCCCTCAAGATGGCGTGTCTACCAATTTCACCACGTGGGCAGCAGACTATCCGATTTTGCAATCGGGATGCAAAGATAAATATTTTCGTGAAATGTTTGCGTAGAAATGTAAGAAAGACATAACTTCGACGAAATTTTTTTGTTTTATCATGTCACACGTCTCTACCCAAAAGATTTCACTCGCTGGATTTTTGATTACATTAGGAATCGTATTTGGAGACATCGGCACATCGCCGCTCTATGTCTTTCAGGCCATTACGGGAGGGGGAAAGCACATTTCTGAGCCATTTATTTTGGGAGCGCTTTCGAGTGTTATCTGGACGCTGATCTTGCTTGCAACAATAAAATATATTCATTTTGCACTGAATGCCGACAACAATGGCGAAGGAGGAATCTTTGCGCTATTCGCTTTATTGAAAAAGCGCAAACTCAAATGGATCATTATTCCGGCGCTCATTGGTTGTGCCACACTAATGGCCGATGGTTTTATCACACCTGCCATTTCTATTTCTTCAGCGGTGGAAGGCGTCAATAACATCTTTCCCGAGATGCCTATCATCCCTATTGTCGTTACGATCATAGTGATCCTTTTTGTCATTCAACAGTTCGGAACCGCAGCAATCGGCAAAATGTTTGGCCCGGTCATGATCATTTGGTTTGCTTTCTTAGGGTATCTTGGTTTCATTAATGTCATGCACAACACTTCGGTTTTGCAAGCGATCAATCCTTGGTATGCCTACAATCTTGTTGCTAACGTAGATGGTGGATTTGCGGTCTTAGGTTCGGTATTTCTGTGTACAACAGGGGCCGAGGCTTTGTATTCTGATTTAGGGCACTGCGGAAAGGGAAACATTCGCTTGAGTTGGGGCTTGGTTTCTGTACTGCTCGTCCTGAACTACTTTGGTCAAGCTGCGCTTTGTTTGTCTCCAGGATTTGAGCTAGGTGCGAAGCAAACTGTTTTTTATGCAATGGTTCCTAAAGAAATGATTCCTTTCGCGGTAGTGATCGCAACATTAGCTACAATTATTGCCTCTCAAGCACTCATTACGGGTGTGTTTACCCTCATGAACGAGGCAATTAAACTTAAATTATGGACCAACCTTAAAGTGAAGTATCCTTCCGAACACCAAGGTCAGATATACATTCCACTCATCAATTGGTTCTTGATGATCGGGTGTTTGGTGGTCATCGCCATTTTCAAGCGCTCGAGCGAAATGGAACACTCTTACGGTTTGGCAATTACCATCAATATGGTCATGACTTCTATTTTGATGGCGACCTTGATGTTTATCCGTTACCCAAAATTGCGAATTGTATTTAGCACTATTTTCTTCATCTTCATCAGTATTGAAATGATTTTCTTGCTTTCGAATATGGGTAAAATTATATCTGGAGGTTGGTTTACTTTGGTACTTTCGATAGGTTTCTTCTTACTACTCTTCTTGTATTTCAAGGCCAAGCAATTGCGCACCAGTATTACAGAATACCTCCCGATGAATTCAGTTATACCGATGATCAATTCGGTTCATGAAGACAAAGACATCGATTTTGAAGCCACAAATTTGGTCTTTCCAACGCGCTCCAATTCAGTGAATAAGCTGGACTTAACGGTCTATCATTCCTTATTTTATAAAAAACCACGCAAAGCGGGTACTATTTGGTTCTTGCACCTCGACATCCTCAATGAGCCATGGGGTGTGCACTATTCGGTGCATCAAATTATCGACAAGCGCTGTTATTATGTAACTCTTCAAATGGGCTTTAAAGAGGAGCACCGTATTGAGTACATGATGCGCAAGATTTACTGCAAGATGATCGAGAAAGGTGAGCTAAGTGGCGAAAGCATTTTCGAAAGCGTACGCGGCAAATTAGATCAGGTCGACTTCAAGTTTATCGTTCTCAACTCCAGAGTAGCCATGGACAACCACCTGACACCTTTTCAAAAATTGTGTGTCAAGGCTTATCGCTTCGTTAAATCTACTGGTCTTAAGCCTGCAGAAGACTTTGGTCTAGATAAAACAAATGTAGTCGTGGATTTCATTCCGATTACAGTTGCCAATCAGGTAGATCAAGAGCTCATCGAAGATTTCGAAGATTACTCCCAGAAGATTTAAGAGACCTCAAAATAATTGAGGTCCTTGCCAAAGGTTTCTTTGAGTTGGCTTAAGCTATATAGTGCCAGTCCGATAAAAATGAAACCCACGACCATAGCGGAAACGCCATCATTGATCTGAAAGCTTACCAAAGTACTAAACAGCAACACAATCAAGTTTACGGACCCGCGTACAAAATTAGGGATGGTATTGGCTGCCGTTGAGCGGATGTTCGTGCCGAATTGTTCTGCAGCGATGGTCACAAAAATGGCCCAATAACCAGTTCCGGCACCAAGTAAGAAACACAAGAGGTAATAGGTGCTTGCTGAATTATTGTATTGATGGAAAACACCCAAAAACAAAACAGTGACGACCAAAGAAAACAGTAAATAAAGACGCACCACCTTTTTTCTACTTTTCAACCATTGACTCAAGAAACCAGCGAGCAAATCTCCAGCGCTCAAACCCAAATAACAATACATCACGGCTTTCCCATTGGAGATATCATACACCCCTAGCCACGGGCCAAAATTGTCGGCAGAGTTCATGACCAAGAGCCCGACGGTATACCAAATAGGGATTCCAATACTGATGCAATGCAAGTATTTAACAAGATTATTGCGCTTTCCAAAAATGAGGCGGAGTTGTCCTTTGTGAATAGAGGGGTCATTGTCCATTTGCTGGAAAAATCCTGACTCCAGGGCGCCAACTCTCATGAGTAACAACAAGAGCCCCATGGCACCGCCAATCAAATAGACCACTTGCCAATTTTCAGGTGCCCATCCGCTTAGCTCGTAAATAAATTCCCCTACAACTTGTCCTTCTGCACCCACCAACGAGGCCGTTACTGCACCGAGTGCGCCGAACGTAACGACTATCATAGTGCCGTAACCCCGCGTTTCTTTGGGCATGAGTTCGCTGATGAGTGTAATGCCTGCGCCTAGTTCGCCAGCCAAACCAATTCCTGCAATTAGTCTGATGAGCGTGTAACTCGGAATGTCTGTTACAAATGCGTTGGCAATATTGGCAACAGAGTAGAGGAGTATGGAGCCAAAAAGTACCTTTAAACGCCCTTTTTTATCGCCTAAAACACCCCACAAAATACCCCCAATTAACATTCCAAGCATTTGAATATTGAAGAGAAATTTTCCTGTGCTGGCTCTTAGCTCATTTGTGGCCTCCGGCATGATAGTCGCTAAACTTTCTGCCTTCACTACGCCAAACAACACGAGGTCGTAGATGTCTACAAAGTAACCTAGCGCCGCTATAATGATCAAAAACAGGACCTTGCGTTGATCTTTCATGAAAAGGAATGTTTTAATGATTTGAATGCCCAATAATACGTAATTTTAAAGAAAAATGGAGAGGGTACATCACATCGGTTTACAAAGTTCTATTCTTGGTCAATACATGTCCGAGATCAGGACCATTGGCGTTCAAGACGATCGCCTGCGTTTCCGTCACAACCTTTCGCGCATTGCAGAAATTCTTGCTTACGAAGTTTCCAAACAGCTCCCAAGCCAAACCAAGGCGGTCCAAACTCCTTTGGGTGTGGCTCAGGTTCAACAACCTGCCGAACAACCTGTCCTTCTAACCATTCTTCGAGCTGGTTTGGCCATGCACGAAGGCCTTCTGCGCAGCTTTGATCACGCCGACAGCGCATACATTTCTGCTTACCGTAAGCATAGCAGCCCCGAAGATTTCGAGATTGAAGTTGAATACATGGCGGTTCCTGATTTAGACCACAAAATTTGGGTCATTTCAGACCCTATGCTCGCCACTGGTAGCTCCATGATAGCTGTTTATAAGGCACTCAAAAAGCACGGAACCCCCAAACAAATTCATATTTTAAGCGCCATTGCCACACCAGAAGCTTTGGCATTTGTGCAACGCAATTTACCAGCCAACACCCAAATTTGGGTAGCGGCCATAGACGACGAACTCACCGCTAAATCATATATCGTACCGGGTCTTGGAGACGCCGGAGATTTAGCATTTGGCATCAAATTATAAGGAAATAAGCACATGAATTGGGTAGGATTTTGGAGTATATACGGTTTGGCAATGGTCAAATTTTTGGTGTCGTCTTTTCCAGGCAAAAGTTTTCATCTTGCTTTTCACGAAACGTGGTTAGCTTCCTTCTTAGGAGCCTCAACCGCTGCTGCTATTTTTTATTTTGGAAGTGAAATGGTCCTGCGCTTTTCACACCGTCAACGCGCCAAAAAAAGAGAAGCTGCACTTGCTGCTGGCAAAGAACCCATCAATTATCACAAAGTCACTCGCACCAAAAAATTAATTATCCGGATCAAATGGAGCTTCGGGTTTTATGGCATTACGCTTTTTGCACCCTTGCTATTTTCAGTACCAATTGGCAGTTACGTAGCCGCTAAATTCTACGGCAAATACCAAACGACCTTTATATTTATGTTGATCGGTTTGGCAGGCAACGCTTTTCTTCTCACGCTCATGAGCTATGCCCTTTTCTGATTGCCACCTCTTTTTTGACCTCGATCGCACCCTCTGGGATTTCGATCAAAATTCAGAAATTGCTTTGCGACAAATTTTTGTAGCCGAAGAACTAGAGGCTCAAGTTGGTGGTTTTGATCATTTTCACAAGCAATATGTTTATCAAAATGCGCATCTCTGGAAACTCTATGGCAAGGGTATTATCAAAAAAGACGACCTCCGACACGAACGTTTTCGGGTAACACTGAAGTATTTTAAAATCAAAGATGAAGCTTTGGTGCAACGGCTTTCAGAAGCCTATGTACTGATCTCACCGCGCCAAACTGCTTTGTTTCCGAAAGCCATAGAAACGCTGGAAACCCTCCAAAAGATGGGCTTCAAGCTTCACATCATTACCAATGGTTTTCAGGAGGTCCAATTTGTAAAACTCGAAAACTGCGGCTTGAGGGCCTTTTTTGATGTGGTTGTGTGTTCGGAGTTCGTGGGCAAGAATAAACCCGATTTAGCCATTTTTAAATATGCGCTTAATCAAGCAGGTGCCAAGGCAGAAAAGTCGGTCATGATTGGCGACGATTACCATGTAGATGTGGCGGGTGCACTGCGCGCAGGTATGCATGCCCTCTGGTTTGACCCCAGCGCTAAAAATCAATACAACTACGACAACTGTATTTCGGAACTTTCTGTGATTCCTGATTTGCTGCCGAAGCTGTTTTTAACCTACTAATTCTTGACGGATTTTCTCGTAAAGCACCATTCCGGTGGCTACCCCTACGTTCAAAGAAGAAATCGCTCCTTTCATCGGGATTTTACAGCTGATATCGGCCAAGTTGATGAGGTCTTGGGTAATGCCAGATTCTTCAGAACCCATGATAATAGCAACGCTCCCTCTTAAATTGGTCTCGTGCAATGGAACCAACGCTTTTTCTGTACACGCCACGATGCGCAAGCCTGACTGCTGCAAATAAAACAAAGACTGCTTGAGTTGTTCTGTTTTACAAATTGGAATGCGGTTGAGTGCGCCGGCAGAAGCTTTCATAGCATCAGAAGTAGCAAGTGCTGAGCCTTTACTCGGGATGAGAACGGCGTCTATACCCATGCATTCGGCACTACGGATAATTGCCCCGAAGTTGCGAACGTCAGTAATGCGGTCCAGTACTAATACACTTGGTTTTTTGCCTTCTTCTAGCCATTGATCGATGAGCGGCTCAATTGCTTGATAGGTAATTGGCGGTACCATGGCAATGACGCCTTGGTGGTTGCCTTCTGTTAAGGAATCTAGTTTTTGGTTCGGCACATACTGTAAGAAGTAATTCTTACCAGTAAGTGCTGCTCTTAGTTCTTCGAAAAGCGCCTTGTTGATGCCTTTTTGAATTAAGATTTTGTTGAGTTCACGACCTGCGTGAATGGCTTCTAGTACAGAGTGAACACCAAAGATGATATCGGTGCGTTCTTTACGTTGGTAAGTGCGTTCTTTAGTTTCGCGACGTTCTGGACGTTCGCTTTTTTGATATTTGTCTTCCATTAGTGGATGTTAAGTTCGAGGCTTACATTGCCATCGAGGGTGCGGGCCACTGGGCAAGCTTTACCTGCTGCAATGACTTTGTTTTTAGTGAGTTCGTCCCAATCGTTGCCGCTGAGGTCAAGATCGAGGATAATTTTTGAAATCCGACGTGGGTCTGAGGCCATATGTTTTTCAATGGTAGCTTCTGCCGCTACAAACGGAATGTTTTGGCTTTGGCAGTAGATACCCATGATGGTCATGACGCAAGAGGCCAGAGAGGTGGCTACGAGGTCGGTAGGTGAAAATGCTTCTGCCTTTCCATGGTTGTCTAGGGGCGCATCAGTAATGATGGTGGTGCCCGAACCTAAATGCGTACATTCGGTGCGGAGCTCTCCTAAATAACGGACGCTTGCAGTTTTCATGGGGCAAAGTTAATACTTCACCTCGACAAATCCGTGTTTCTCAAGAGGTATTCCTCCTTCGTACAACGCTTTGATGATGTAAAAGTAGGTTCCTTCTTCAACTTTATCGCCATTTTGTGTGAGTCCGTTCCAGGAGCTAGCAGGATCCGTGTACTGATAAATGGTGTTGCCCCAACGGTTCACGATCGTACATTCGAATTCAGAAACACCACTGTATTGCACATAGAAACTGTTGTTTCCGTTCTCGGAAGAGAGGACAATAATGTTCGGCGCAATGATGTCACATGGTTTAAAGCCAATAGTTGAGGTATCTGAGTAGGTATAACACGCATTGCTAATGGTATAAATGTAATTGCCAACTGCACTGATTATTCGAGGGTCATCGGTTGTGCCGTCTAGCCAAGCACCAAGTGTTTGCGGATTGTAGTTGCTTTGGAGTGTCCATTCGGTGAGCGTACTATCTTTAGGTACATTTAGGGTGAATGGATCAATCGAGAAACTCGAACCCTGACAAATATTCGTATCCAATAATTGGACATAAACGTACGGAGGAAACTCAATGAATTCGGTCAGGGTGATGCCACAAGCGTTGTCGGTGTAACTTATTGGGTAAACACCTGCATAGGTAGCAATGATCAAAGGATTTTCTGAGGTACTATTTGAAAATAAAATAGTGTTATCTGGGCAAGACCATGTGCCGCCCAAAGCAGAGAGCGTACCTACAACTTGCTCTTGGTAATTACAGCCAAGGCTATCCAAATAGATGTAAGGTTGTGCATAAAGCTCTAGGGTTGTACTCGCAGTATGGTTACACACCGCATCGGTGAAGGTAAGCGTGAAAATCCCGGATTCTGTTGCGTTGAGTGTCGGATTCAAGGTGTTATTGTTCGGCGTAAAATTGAGGGTAGCATTTGGATTATTACAGGTGTAAGTCCAAGATCCACCACCTATATCAGCCGTAGTGCCTGTTACTTGAAAATTCAATTGACACAATGCAGAATCTGCAAAGATTTGAGGGTTAGGAGGTAAAGTAATGGTTGCGCTCAGCGTTTGCTGACACACGTTGTCGGTAAAGGAAACTGTGTAGGTGCCAGGTGCACTAATCGAAATAAGGGGCTCCAGTGCCGAAGTACTATTGAACGATACATTCGCCGAGGAGGCGGTCCAAAGACCACCAGGCGAAACGGTGCCTAGTACTTGATACGTGTTCTGACAAACAATTGTATCAGTAAAAATGGTCGAAGCGCTGGTGCCAAACACCGTAAAAGTGGTGTCGGTGCTGCAAAGACCTGCAGAATCTAGCAGGTTGATAGTATAAGTACCGGCCCCCAATACATTATTGAACTGTGCATTTAAAGCAGGATTTGAAAGACCCCAACTCACTGTAGAATAAGCAACGGAATTAGGAATCGTTAAACTCACTGAGGTGTCTGGCGGGCAAAACGCGAGAGGGCCTTGTAGGTTGACAGGCAATGGATTGACTACATCAAAGGTATCTGAAATGTGCTTGTAACAACCGTTTTTACTGACGGTTACACCGTAAATTTGGTCAGTGGTGATGCCACTTGTGGGCATAACGGTGAAGTCGTCCCAGAGGTAGCTGTCATAAGGACCATTGGAGACGCTTAAATCGATGGCCCCGCAGGAGTTTGCGATGACAAGCATTGCCGAATCTAGGTTGTTGACAATAGTGTCAATCACAACCACAAAAGTAAGGGCTGTAACACCTGGGGTAGGTAGGTTGTCGTCGGTAGCGGTTACCGTAATGTTGTAGGTGCCCATGGTGGCTAAAGAGCCAACGGCACGCAATACTATATTAGCCGTATTGCCGGGCGTATTTGATATTTGTTGCAAAGTAGTTAATCCTCCATTTGAATAGGTAATGGTGGTGCTTTGGTTGGTTTCGGGGGAGAGGAAGTTGATGCTGAAATCGGCGGAGTCGCCGAGGGCACAAATTTTAAAGGTGTCGCAAGAGGCGATTCCTTCTGGGATGGGCGGAATATTGCCACCATTAGAGGCGTCAAAGGCAAAGCTTTTGTAGTCGAGCCAGTCGATGCCGTCTGGGTTGCCCAATGCGCCGTCGAAGTCGTTGCCTGCGTGGTCAAAGCGAGAAATGAGGAAGTAAGCCAAGCCATCACCTTTGTTGGCGCCACAAGTTGCGGGTACACCACCAAAACCGTTGATACCCTGCGAAGCATCGCCGGTGGTCCAGTCCATGTTTTGGTAGCAGAAGGCCACGTTGCCGCCGTCGATCACGGGGTCAGAGCCGTTGGTAATGATGAGCTGAAAAGTATTGAGTTTGTCGCCGTGAAAAGCGTAGTAACCGACGTCTACCCAATTGACATAAACGGCTGTCGGTGTAATTTTATAGAGCACTTGCCCATTGCCATTACGTGTATCGACATCGGCCCAAAAGGGCGCAACAATAGCATTACCTGTCGACGGAAAGGCAGTGGCAGAAAAAGTAGAAAGAGGACCTGTGAAGGTAATGTTCCCATTATTATTAATGTAAATAGAGTTGTAAGTCTGACCGTACAAATTAAAGGTGAATGGGATGGGTATGATACCTGTTGAGCCGTCGTCGTTGGGCTGCATCGCTAAAGTGTAGGTGGCGTCTGGCGCAATGTAGCAGTCGCAGGCGTTGGCTTTGTTGTAGGTAGCTGGCTGAACGCTCGCCACTGGCAATTGAATAGAAGCATTCGCTGCTGTGTTGACTGTGCCTAGTTGGCCCGAACCTTTGAGCTGCTGGTAGAGTGGAGAATCGACAAGTACTTGCGCGTTTACTTGCTGAAACAAAAATAAAAAGACGGAAATACGTATAATTTTAAACATAGTAGCAGAACTTAGACCTAAATGAACAGGACGTTAAATTGGGGTTTGAGGTTGCACGAATTTAATGTATTTTTAGCAAAAAATTAGGATATGAGATTACTTCTAGGGTTTTCCCTCTTATTGGCGAGCGTTACATTTGCGCAAAAGAAAACAACTACACCTGTCGAAAAACCACTATTTGACGCCGGAACGGTTGGCGCGCTGTCTTTTAGAATGGTGGGTCCGGCACTAACCTCTGGGCGTGTCATTGACCTCGCCGTACACCCAACCAATAGAGATACTTGGTACGTTGCTGCAGCTGCAGGCGGTGTGTGGTATACCCAAAATCACGGCATTACCTTCGAACCTATTTTTGATGGTTATGGCTCCTATTCAATTGGTTGTGTAACACTTGCACCAAGCAATCCAAACACAGTTTGGGTGGGTTCTGGCGAGAACAACAACCAACGTTCGGTTTCCTACGGCGATGGCGTTTATAAGTCAGTAGACGGCGGAAAATCTTTTACGAACATGGGTCTTAAAAATTCTGAACACATTGGTGAAATCATCGTGCATCCGACCAACGACAACATCATTTGGGTAGCAGCCTACGGCCCACTATGGAGTGCTGGCGGCGATCGCGGTGTTTACAAAAGCACCGACGGTGGTAAAACCTGGACGCGCACCCTTTTTGTTTCTGAACACACCGGTATTGCAGAAATCGCGATGGATCCTAGTAATCCAGATATCTTGTACGCTTCGGCACATCAACGCCGCCGCCACGAGTACACTTACATCGGGGGCGGCCCAGAATCAGCGCTTTATAAATCTACCGACGGTGGTTTAACTTGGAAAGAAATCAATGCAGGTTTGCCAAAAGGTGACATGGGCCGCGTGGGCTTAGCTGTTTCGCCTGCCGATGCCAATGTCGTGTATGCCATCGTAGAAGCCCGCTACGATAAAGGTGGCGTATTCCGCTCTAGCAATAAAGGCGAAAGCTGGTCCAAGCAAGGATCTTTCTCTACTAGCGGCAACTACTACCAAGAAATCTTCTGCGATCCCAAAGACGTCAACAAAGTCTTTGCCATGGACACCTACATGCACCACAGCACCGACGGTGGCAAAAACTTTGTGCCAACTGGGGAGCGTAACAAACACGTAGACAACCACTGCATTTGGATTGACCCCAGCAACACCAATCACTGGTTGGTGGGTTGCGACGGCGGTTTGTATGAAACCTACACCCATGCCAAAGAATGGAGTTTTTACGGCAACTTACCGATCATTCAATTCTATAAAGTCGTTACCGACAACGCTGCGCCTTTTTACAATATTTACGGTGGCACCCAAGACAACAATTCCATGGGCGGCCCTTCTGCCACTCAAAATGTATCGGGAATCCTCAATACGGATTGGTTCATTACCAATGGTGGCGACGGATTTGAGTCTGCTACCGATTGGTCAAATCCGAACATTGCCTATGCCCAAGCTCAATATGGTTGGCTCGTTCGCTATGACCGCGTTTCTGGCGAAAAAGTGCCGATTCAGCCCATGCCAGCTGTTGGCGAGCCTGCCTATCGCTGGAACTGGGACGCACCCTTAATTGTATCCAAGCACGACGCCAGCACACTGTATTTTGCGGCCAACAAACTCTTTAAATCGAGCAACAAAGGCGACGATTGGCAAACTATTAGCCCAGATCTCACCCAACAAATCGACCGCAATGAAATCGAAGTCATGGGCCAAGTCTGGACTATAGACGCGGTTATGAAAAACGCCTCTACCACCATTTACGGCAACGTTGTGGCCCTCGACGAATCGCCCAAAAAGAAAGGCTTACTTTATGTCGGTACCGACGACGGTTTGGTGCAAGTTTCCGAAAACGACGGCCAAACCTGGACTAAATACCAAACGTTCCCTGGGGTTCCGCTCAACACTAGAGTGAACATGCTCACGGCGTCTGTACACCAAGAAAATGTCGTTTATGCTTGCTTCAATGCACAACGTCAAGGCGATTTCAAGCCCTATTTATTGAAGTCAGCTGATAAAGGCAAGACCTGGACCAACATTGCGGCCAATTTACCGATCCGCGGTACGGTTTACTGCCTCAAGCAAGATCCAGTTGTCGAAAACCTCCTGTTTGTTGGTACTGAATTCGGTGCTTATTTCACCACTGACGGCGGCCTCAACTGGACCAAACTTTCCGGCTTGCCAACTATTGCCGTTTATGACCTCGATATCCAGGAGCGTGAGACTGACCTCGTTGCAGCTACTTTCGGCCGTGGTTTTTATGTCCTCGATAACTACAGCCCTTTGCGCACACTTTCCAAAGAAACCCTCGACAAAAAAGCACATTTATATCCAGTGAAAGACGCTCTGCTCTACATTGAGGCTGATCCGCTTGGCTTAGAAGGAACGGGTTTCCAAGGGCACAACATGTGGTTTGCTAAAAATCCAAGCTTTGGCGCCACCTTTACTTTACACCTCAAAGAAGTTCCAACTTCACTCAAGAGCGAGCGCCAAACCAAAGAGAAGGAATTAGAGAAAGACAAAAAAGACGTGAGCTATCCAAGCTTTGAAGTGCTCAAAGCAGAGGCTCTTGACGAAGCAGCACAACTCATTTGGATCATTTCGGACGCCAACGGCACAGAAATCCGACGCATGAGCAGCAGCCCACAAAAAGGTTTGGTGCGCCAACAATGGAACCTGCGCAAAGCTAGCACCAACCCAGTTGGCAATGGCGGCCGTGGCCCATTAGTAGTGCCGGGCACCTACAGCGTCAAAGTCGTGATGGTCCACAACGGCCAAGTGGAAGAACTCGTGGCCAACACGCCGTTTGTCGTCAAAGGTCTCAATAATCAAACCTTAATTGCCAAGGACCTTTTTGGTCTCGATGAATTCCGTAGGGCGGTGGCAGAGCTCAACCGCAAGGTGAGCGGCTCAGAGAAACGTTTCGAGGAGCTCAATGATGAATTAGCGGTCTTAGAAAAAGCGGTACTCACGTACCCGAACACCGACCTCTCACTTCTTAAAGAAATTCGCGAACTCAAGGTGCTCAAAGCCCAACTGCGCGAACAACTCTACGGTGACGACATCAGAACAAGACACGAATTCGAAACCGCGCCAACCTTCACCAGTCGTTTGGGCATGATCGACTATCAACTTTCAGAGAACACAACAGGCGTAAGTAAAACCCACAAGGCTAACTTAGAAATGGTAGAACAAGAATATGCGCAATTCAAGGCCAGCCTCTCTGCTTACCAAACAGGTGTGTTGAAGCTTCACGAAGCACTCGATAAAGCCAATATTCCGTATACGAAGTCTAGATTGAATTGGAAGGAAGACTAAGCGCTATACTTTTTTATTGTAAGCTTTGTTTTTATAAGTGTAGTTGAGCTCGCCATTTTCTATATGAAAATCGGGATTATTCCAGATTTCATCTGTTTGAAATAGGAATTTGGTTTGCCCATTTGCGGGTTCTAATTCATAGAAATTGAAGTGATAGAGCGTGGCTACACAAACGTAGGTTTTACCTGTTTTTTGGTCGAAATAAGCGCGTTTTTCACCGAGATAATACACATACGGCTCAGTGATTTCGATTTCTGCTTTGGATAAAATGGTGCCATCTGGCTGCATTAGTACCACAAAATTGACGCCTTCGCTAATAAAAATGAGGCTGTCGTTTTTGAGGAAATAATCAAATTCTTCGTATTCAGGTTCGACGTACTGGCGCACTCCATGCTGATGTACTTGTGGGCGTGTAGTAGGCGTTACATATGTAGTTTTGGCTTTTGTTTTTTCTGGTGTTTTAGTTGTTTTTGAAACCTTCACTTCCTTTGCTGAAACTTGCTTCTCTTCTTTGTTGGGTTTTTCAGGCTTTGCAATTTTGGTGGTTCGAACCAAGCCCCAGTGGATGTGCTCTGCTTGAAATCTGCCGAACAACGCTCTTTTATCAAAGACATTGTATTGAATCACGGCATCGTCGTCAAAGCCCTTTGGTCTACAAACCCCTTGTGCATTTTCTTTAGCAAGGCTGTCGGCTTTAAAGTTGGCCACTCTCGATCTTGCGATAATGATTTTCGTTTTTTCTTTATTCTGTCCGCATACGATTGTTTGGGTGTTTGACGCTTTTTCTTCCTTCAGTTTTTCGCCTTCAAATAGAAAAACACCGTTAATTGCAGGTGCGTGCTTGCTGTGATAAGCATTGAGTTTTGTTTTTTCGTGCAGCAATTTTTTAGCTAGTTTTTGCCATTTCTCCTGTGTTTCACTGCTGTTTTGGTCCTCTAAAAACGAGATTTCTGTAGATTCCTTTTCATTGTTCTTGACGAGTTGGGTATTTTGATTTGAAATTTGATTTGTAAAGTCGGTCTGATTGGTAAAAGCAAAAGCAGTAAGATTTTCAAAATTGTTTTGGGCTTGATACCTCGGTGCTTTGGCGTTGTAGCGAATATGCAGCTGAAAGAATACCGCGGCATTAACGATGATCAAAATAATACTGAGTTTGCCCCATGTTTTGTTGCGGAGCAATTTGTGTCGTTGCTTCGTTTGCTTGAGCAACTCACTGATGGGCGCGTCGCTGGCCTCAAAATGCAGTTCTTGCATTTTTTTTCTGAAGAGCTGATCAAACTGTTTGTTACTCGTTTTCATTGTTTATTGATTTCAGCGTTGAGATTCGTGCACGAAGCGTTTTTCTAGAGGTTTTCAAATGCCATTTGACGGTTTCAATTGAAATCTCAAGTGCTTCGCTTATTTGTTTGATACTATATTCATCTATAGCATAAAGGTTAAAAACAACTTTAGAGGCAGGAGGAAGTTCATTCAGGAGTTGGAGAAGTTTTGCTGGTGCGGTGTTTTCAAGTTGGTCAATTTGGAAATTATGGTCCTGAATATCGTCTTTGAGTTCGCTAAATTTGATGGCCGATTGCTTGTTGTTTCTTCTAAACTCATCGATCATTTCATTGCGTAGTATCCTGACAATCCATGCTTCAAACGAACTATTGCTACGGAACTGATCAATTGACCGGATCATTTTCATAAAAGCATTATGTACAGCTGTAAGTTGTTCTTCCCGATTGTTCATGAAGCGCACCGCCACCGACATCATGATCGGGAATACATCCTTGTAGAGCTGTTGTAAAAAGCGCTCGTTTTGTTGTCTTATGTGTTGTATGTCTTCGTCAGTCAGTTTCAAATAAATCGGATTGCGCAAAACTTGTATACATCGATATTACGAAAAAAACGAAGAGGAGGGGGGCTGATTTATTTTAATCAAAAAAGGCCACTCAACGAGTGGCCTTCTTAATTTCAATAACAACAGATCTATTGATCGCCGAAGCGCTCAATGACTTGTTGGGTAACGCCAGTGTTAGAGAAGCCACCATCGTGGAAGAGGTTCTGCATGGTGACGTATTTGGTGAGGTCAGAGAACATGCTGATGCAGTAGTCGGCGCAGGCAATTGCGCTAGCGTTGCCGAGTGGCGACATTTGCTCAGAGAAGTTGATGAATTCAGTGAAGCCTTTGATGCCTTGGCCAGCCGTAGTGACGGTTGGAGACTGCGAGATGGTGTTGACGCGTACTTTCTTTTTGATACCGTAGTGGTAGCCAAAAGAGCGTGCGATTGATTCGAGCAATGATTTGGCATCGGCCATGTCGTTGTAGTCAGGAAAAATGCGTTGTGCGGCAATGTAAGAAAGTGCCACAACAGATCCCCATTCGTTCATGGCGTCATGCTTGTAGAGGGTAGCTAGGGTTTTGTGCAAAGACATCGCGGAGACATCCATGGTTTGCCCGTAGTAGTTGTAGTCGTTTTCAGTGTAATGTTTGCCTTTGCGCACATTCGGAGACATGCCGATAGAGTGGAGAACGAAGTCGATTTTGCCGCCTAAGATTTCTTGTGCTTGCGTAACGAGGTTTTCGAGGTCCGCAATGTTAGTGGCATCAGCCGCAATGACTTGGCTGCCGGTTTCTGCTGCCAACTCATTGATTTCGCCCATGCGCATGGCGATTGGCGCATTGGTAAGTACAAAGGTAGCGCCTTCTTCGTGGGCTCTTTGTGCGACTTTCCAAGCGATACTTTGATTGTTTAGGGCACCAAATATGATCCCTCTTTTTCCTTTAAGTAAGTGATTTGACATGTGCTTCAATTTTGAACAAAGTTAACAACTTTATTTTTCGAGGATACGCTTTATCTTTTTTACCTCAAATACTTTCGTTCGGCCCAAAAGGTACCAAATGGAAGAAATGCCGTGAGAAACAGAACCAGGCATTTGGTGATGTTCCATTTTTCTTCGAAATAAAAATAGACGATGTAAAAACAATAGCCAATAAATAGAACACCATGGATCATGCCGACCCATTTGTTGGGCTCAGGCATCGCTTGGCCATATTTGAGGTACATGGTCACGAGTAAACCTAGCCAAGAGAAACCTTCGGCAATGGCCATGATCCTGAATTGTTTGAGTGCTTTGTTGGTAGACATATGGATGTTTTTTTAAGATTTTTCGATGGTTTTGATGATGTCGCGAATGCGCGCAGCTTCTATAAAATCCAATTCTTTGGCAGCGCTTTCCATGGCTTTTTTGAGGGCTTTTAGTTCTTTGGCACGCTCTTCCGGATTTTGAAACTGGGCGTCATGTTGGATAGATTGCTGCAATTCTTTTTCATTTTGCAAGAGTTTGACTTGTCTTGTGGTTTGATCGCCGTCGGCCACTTTTGTCGATTCTAGGATTTTATCCTTGGATTTGACAAGAGCAGTTGGCACTTGGTGGTGGGTAATATTGTAGGCTTCTTGGGTGAGTCTGCGGCGTGCGGTTTCGTCGATGGTACGCTGCATGGAGTCGGTCATTTTGTCGGCGTACATGAGCACTTTGCCGTTGACGTTTCTTGCGGCACGCCCAACGGTTTGCACCAAGGAGCGCTCGTTGCGCAGGAAGCCTTCTTTGTCGGCATCTAAAATAGCGACCAAAGAAACTTCTGGGAGGTCGAGACCTTCGCGCAAGAGATTGACGCCGATCAGGACATCGAAATCGCCCAAACGCAATTGACGGAGTATCTCTACGCGTTCAATGGTGTCGATCTCGGAATGGATGTAGCGGCACGGAATGCCCAAGCGATCGAGGTACTTTTGCAGTTCTTCGGCCATGCGTTTGGTGAGTGTTGTGACCAATACGCGCTCGTCTTTTTCGCGTCTTTCTTGGATATTTTCGATGAGGTGGTCGATTTGATTTTTAGACGGAAATACCTCTATAATGGGGTCGAGCAAGCCTGTTGGCCTGATGAGCTGCTCCACAATGACGCCCTCTGATTGCAGCATTTCGTAGTCGGCGGGTGTGGCCGAAACGTAAATTACATTGGACAAGAAGCCCTCGAATTCGTCGAATTTGAGTGGACGGTTGTCGATGGCCGCTTGCAAGCGAAAGCCGTAGTCCACTAAATTGATCTTGCGGGAGCGGTCGCCGCCGTACATTCCGCGTACTTGCGGAAGCGTAACGTGGCTTTCGTCGATGACCATTAAGAAGTCGTCGGGAAAGTAGTCGAGTAAGCAGAAAGGGCGTTCGCCGGGCTCTCGGCGGTCAAAATAGCGCGAGTAGTTTTCGATGCCGGAGCAATAGCCAAGTTCGCGGATCATTTCGAGGTCGTAGTTGACGCGTTCTTCTAGCCGTTTGGCTTCTTCTAACTTTCCTTCTTCTTTAAAGTTGGCGACCTGCTCAACGAGGTCGTCCTGAATTTGGGTAATGGCCTGGCGCGTGTTGTCTGGGCTCGAAACAAATAAGTTGGCCGGAAAAATATCGATTTGTTGAAACTGCTCGAGTTGTTTGCCGGTTTCGGGGTCAATAGCGGCGATTTTTTCGATCTCGTCGCCCCAAAAGCTGATGCGCAGCGCGTAGTCGGCATAAGCCAGAAAGATGTCTACGGTGTCGCCGGATACCCGAAATTGGCCGCGTTCGAAATCTGTGCCAGCGCGTTGGTATAAATTTTCTACCAAGCGAAATAAGAACTTGTTGCGCACAACGGTTTCTCCTACTTGAAGGTGCAAAATGCTGTTCTTGAATTCAGTGGGGTTGCCTATACCGTAAATACAACTGACCGACGCCACCACAATGACATCTCGGCGGCCCGAAAGCAAAGCAGAGGTGGCAGCCAAGCGCAGCTTTTCGATTTCATCGTTGATTTGGAGGTCTTTTTCGATAAAAGTACCGGTGGATGGGATGTAGGCCTCGGGTTGGTAGTAGTCGTAATAAGAAACAAAGTATTCTACTGCATTATTCGGAAAAAACTGCTTGAATTCGCCGTATAGTTGGGCTGCAAGGGTTTTGTTGTGCGATAAAATGAGCGTTGGGCGCTGCACTTCTTGAATGACGTTGGCGACCGTAAAGGTTTTGCCGCTGCCGGTAACACCCAAAAGTGTTTGTTGATGAATGCCGTTGTGCAGACCACTGACCAATTGGCGAATGGCTTCGGGTTGATCGCCCGTTGGTTTGTAGTCAGAAACCAGTTCAAATTGCATGGCTTAAAATTACCAATTAATTGAGTGACATTGACTAATTTTGTACAATGTCAAATGAAGAATTTTTAGAGGTCAGGGCTACAATTAACGCCCCTCTAGACCAAGTTTGGGATAAATGGACCCAAGCTGAGCATGTTGTCAATTGGAACTTCGCGGATGCGTCTTGGCGCTGCCCGAAAGCTGAAGTCGACTTTAGGGTTGGCGGCGCTTCCAATTACCGCATGGAGGCCAAAGACGGCAGTTTTGGTTTTGACCTCAAAGCAACTTTCTTAGAAATTGAACCTTCTACTTTTATTGCAACCGAACTCGAAGACGGCAGAAAGGTGGAAGTAAAATTCATCCGAGGCGAAAACTTTGTGGTATTACAACAGCGCTTTGAGCCCGAAACCGAAAATGCCTTAGAACTGCAGCAACAAGGTTGGCAGGCCATCCTCCATCAATTCAAATCCTACTGCGAGCAATAATGCATCCAGATATAGTAGCGCATATTGCCCAATTCCCTGCGCATGCGCAAACTCAACTCAACGAACTACACCATTTTATCGATTCTAAAGTTCCGAATCTGACCCAAAACATCGGTTATGGCATCCCGACTTTTCAACGGAACGGCAAAAATTTCATTCATTATGCGGGCCACTCCAAGCATATTGGTTTGTATCCTGGTGCCAAAGCAATTGCTCATTTTTCTCCGGTATTTGCCGCAAGAGGGTTTAAGTTTTCTAAAGGAGCAGTGCAGTTTCCGCTCAAAGAAGTTCTTCCGCTAGAATTAGTGCAAGACATCCTTGACTATCTCCAAAACAAGCCATAAAAAAAGCGCCCGAAGGCGCTCAATTAATTTTTTCCTACTAAGATCGCAGTGGATTTGCCTTTGATCACCTCTAAGGATTGGCTGTACATTTTCAGAAACTGAAGAATGCTTGGGTCGGGTAGAAGTATGGCACTTGAGGTAGGTGTTGCTGAGTAAGGGTTTTTAATCATAGGCCGTTTTAAAGTTCGGTATATTAACGTTCAAAACCAGAAATTATTATATCGCAGATAATTTCTAATTTTGTAGCATCAATCAACAACAACAAAGCATGTCAATGATCAAACCCGGAGTCGCCACTGGCGAACAAGTACAAGCTATTTTTCAACTCGCCAAACAAAAAGGTTTTGCGCTGCCCGCTGTCAATGTCACGAGCACCAGCACCGTAAATGCCGTTATGGAGGCTGCAGCCAAACTCAACGCACCTGTCATTATTCAATTTTCTAACGGTGGCGGACAATATTTTGCAGGAAAAGGACTTTCTAATGCAGGCGAAAAAGCAGCAATCTTAGGTTCTATTTCAGGCGCACGCCACGTGCACGCAGTTGCAGAGGCCTACGGTGCAACAGTCATTTTGCATACCGACCACTGTGCCAAAAACCTATTACCTTGGATAGACGGCTTACTGGACGCAGGTGAAGCATTTTTCAAGGAAACTGGAAAGCCACTTTTTAGCTCGCATATGATCGATTTGAGCGAAGAACCGCTCGCCGAAAACCTCGAAATTTGTCAGCACTACTTGCGCCGCATGTCCAAAATTGGCATGACCCTCGAAATCGAATTAGGCATTACCGGAGGCGAAGAAGACGGTGTAGACAACACCGACATCGACAACGCTAAACTCTATACCCAGCCCGAAGAAGTAGCGGAAGCCTATGAGGCGCTATTGCAAATTTCGCCCAATTTTACAATTGCCGCATCTTTCGGAAATGTACATGGCGTATACAAGCCAGGCAACGTACAGCTGACGCCCGTAATTTTGAAAAATTCACAAACCTTCATCCAAGAAAAATATAACACTGCACCCAATCCTGTAGATTTTGTATTCCACGGAGGATCGGGCTCTACGCTAGCAGAAATAAGAGAAGCTATCGGCTATGGCGTAGTCAAAATGAACATCGATACCGACCTTCAATTTGCATTTACCGAGGGCGTCCGCGATTACATTGCAGCAAAAATGGATTACCTTCGCACTCAGATTGGAAATCCAACTGGCGCAGACGAGCCCAATAAAAAATACTACGATCCACGCAAATGGTTGCGCGACGGCGAACTTACTTTTATCAAGCGCCTAGAACAATCGTTTGCCGATTTAAATAATATCAATACGCTGAACTGAAAATATGTCATGGTTTAAAAGAAATAAAGAAGGCATCACTACTTCCACAAGCGACAAAATGGAAGTTCCTGAAGGCCTATGGGTACGTTGTTCTAATTGCAAAACGCTTTACACCAGCGAAGACCTCATGCGCAACAATTACGTCTGTGACCGTTGTTCGCATCACGAGCGTATTGGTGCAGCTGAATACTTTGAACTCCTGTTCGATGACCAAAAATTCGAAGAACTCAATGCAGATCTTCAGTCTGGCGACCCACTAGGTTTTGTCGATACCAAAAAATATACGGATCGTGTTGTGGCTACCCAAAAAGCAACGGGCCTCAAAGACGCCATTCGAACTGCAAAAGGCAAACTCGAGGGCATGCCTTTAGTTGTGGCAGCCATGGATTTCAATTTCATTGGGGGCTCTATGGGCTCTGTCATGGGCGAGAAAATCGCCAGAGCAATAGATGTTGCCATTGCCGAAAAAGCGGCCTTCATGATCATTTCAAAGTCGGGCGGCGCACGCATGATGGAAGCCGGATTTTCTCTGATGCAAATGGCTAAGGTTTCTGGCAAACTTGGTCAGCTTTCCGAAGCTAAATTACCATACATCTCATTTCTAACAGACCCCACAACAGGTGGTGTGACCGCATCTTTTGCCATGTTAGGTGACATCAATATTGCCGAACCAGGTGCATTAATAGGTTTTGCAGGGCCGCGTGTAGTAAAAGAAACCATCGGCAGAGACCTCCCTGAAGGTTTTCAAACCAGTGAATTCTTATTAGAACACGGTTTTTTAGATTACATCATTGAGCGTACCGAATTGCGTCAAACGCTTGGGCTTTCGCTCAAATTGTTTTTCAATTAAGCACAAATAGTTGTATTTTAGAGGGCTACTAAAGTCCTTCCGATGAAATACTTGCTTTTTGCTATTTTATTTATCTCCAATTGTCACTTTTTTGCGCAAGACACCACTTGGGTTCAGACTTTTACGTTTGACTCAATAACAACCCGTCGGGCAAATTTTCAATTTCCAGCTTCCTTAGATACCGAGCGCTTTGAGAAGGTAGAGATGTACTACAAACTCAAGTGTTCGCCCCTCACCACCTGGGATCAATACGACTGTGGCGAGTGGGATTACCTTACTTACACCCGCGTTTTTGACCACACTGGCCAGTTCGATTCCACACAAATCAATGGCATGCAATTTTTGATGAATTGGTCGAGTCCAGCTCAGATCAATTACAAGCCTATGCCATATTCGGACGCCGATCAATATCAAATTCAAGAATTGACTAGAGATGGCGCAGGGCTTAGCTACTTTCCAATTAATAGTCCTGGAGGTACCTCAGCATTGCCTTTTAAGACCAATCAGCAAGGTAGTAAGTATCAGTTTGTGATCCAGGCGGCAGAACTTTTTGCCGCTGGCCTGCAACCAGGAGCCATCCGCTCATTGCGCTTAAACACCCCAACTGGTGGGCTATTGTGGCATCCGGTTATTCGCATTGCTTCAACACAAGAACTCACCCTCACTCAATTTTTAGACCCAAGTTTCACGGAGGTATACCGCGCCTCGCATGCACCTGGAATGTCTCAAATGCCTCTATCCGTGGGCTGGAACAATTTTGTTTTTTACCAAGACTTTATTTGGGATGGCGTCAGTAACCTGCTCATAGAATTCGCTATAAGCAATGACTTTCCAGCACTTGCAGCCATCGATTTTCTGATGGATGCCAATACAGCACCAATGGCCGTGAGTTATGGGATGCGCAACGGTCAGTTGGAATTTAGTGGTAGCAATCACACGATGTCTTCATTTGCCAACCAAGAAATTGGAGACCAATTCACTATCGAATTTTGGGCAAAAGGCAATGGCAACTTGGCGCAAAACACTACTTTTATGGAGGCCTTGGATACAGCAGGACGTCGCATTTTCAACATCCATATGCCCTGGAGCAACAACAATATTTATTTTGATGCGGGCGACGAAACGGGCTATGACCGCATCAATCAGGCGGCCAGCAACACCGAAATTGACGGTGAATGGAACCACTGGGCTTTTGTAAAAGACCAAACTACGGGACAAATGTTCATTTACAAAAACGGACAACTTTGGCTAGCAGGCAACAACAAGAACCGCGAAATGGGCTACTTTCATCGGTTGATCATTGGTGCCAGCGGTAACCAAAGTCTTTCCTGGAAAGGTAGTTTGGATGAACTCCGCATTTACAAAAGCGCTTTGAGTGCAGCCACAATTGCGGCCAATTACAATCAAAAAATCGATGCGAACCACCCCAATTGGTCGAGTTTGGTGTTGTACCACGACTTCGATAACCTTTCCTATTCCAGAGATTTAAGCCCTAATACCCATGTCCTCATGCCTTCTGAGGCAGGCATGATCAAAAGTAACACGACAAAATTTGTGGGTCAAAATAGTCAAAACCAGCGTCCTTTACTTCAATTAGGTCAAGGTAATATGGCGCCGAATGTGACTACTCACTTGGTCAATCAATTGAAGTTAAAAGAGCCGGTAGTCATTTTTGAGCAAGTGCCTTTGCACCGTCATTTTGAGCTCGTGAATACTTTTATCGGTGCACAGGCAGGTTCCAACAATAGTTATGACCTCAATGGTCTTTTGCTCAGTAGTACACCAATACTCACTACACAAACTTTACAAAATCAGTCGCTAAGCGTTTACAACCCGCCTTACGAAATCATTCACGATGTAGAAATTGCGCGCTACATCACCCCTTACGGCATCCAATTCGACCTAGGTCCCAACGGTTTTACCTGGATCTACGATGTTACCGACTACCAACAATACCTTCAAGGATTGGTAGACCTCGCTGCGCACAATACCCAAGAACTCATCGATTTGAAATTTGCATTCATTAAAGGAATTCCACCACGCGATGTGGTGAAGCGCGAGCCCATATGGGCTGATTTCAAATCCTATAACTTCGGACAAATGGCCGCAGATGCCGTTTTACAAGCCAAGCCTGTGGTGCTCAGCGATACCGCCGATATGTTCAAAATCAAGACCCGAATGTCGGGCCATGGTCAAGTCGGCGACTACGCTTGTTGCGAGTGGGTCAACAACAGCCATCAAATCAAGGTTGACGGCGTGCCGCGTTTCAACTGGAGCATTTGGGATGCCATGGTTTGTGGCGACAACCCTAATATCGGGCAAGGCGGTACTTGGCCTTATGCCCGTGAAGGATGGTGCCCCGGAGACATGGTCAAAGAATTCGAATTCGAACTCACGCCTTACGTAACTCCTGGCGATACCGTTGCTCTCGACTACGCCATCAATGCGGTACCAACCACAGATCCGGGCCAGGCCGGAGGTAACTACATCGCAGCCTACGACCTCATTTCTTATTCTGCTCCAAATTTCCAGAACGATGCCGCCATTGTCGACATCCTCAACCCTAATAACTACGAGTACTACTCTAAATGGAACCCAACTTGTCAGAATCCGCGCATTGTCATCAAAAATACGGGTGCACAGCCCCTTACATCTTGCCGTATTTTCTGCTGGCTTGACTACGGTTCTAATTTGGTTTTCGACTGGACCGGCAACCTCGGTTTCTTAGAGCAAGCAGTGGTCGAGATTCCCGTCACGGACATGAACTGGTGGTATGAGCAAGACAGCTCTTATACATTTACAGCCTGGATTGCCGACGTTAACGGCAATATTGGCCCAGATGAATACAACTTCAATAGCCTTAAAACCGTCAAATACGACGCGCCAGAACGCATAGATGGCCCCTTCTTTATTTGGCTTACCACCAACAATAAAGCAAGCGAAAACAGCTATCAATTGCTGGACCACGCCGGCACCGTTCTTTTTGAGCGCGCTAACCTTCAAAATACCACCCAATACAAAGATACTTTCGACCTCGCACCAGGTTGCTACTCTATCATTATACAAGACACCGATCACGATGGCTTGGCATTTTGGTATTCTGCGCAAGTAGAAGGCGAAACCTCTGGTCAAATGCGCTTGCGTAAAGTAGGAGGTACTTATATTGAGTTTTTCCCTGGCGATTTCGGGCATTACCACCGCTATGACTTCACGGTTGGTTTTACGCTAGATGTACCTGAATACGCGCAGATTCCCAAAATTTCTATTTATCCAAACCCAGGCGCAGGCCTCACTACAGTAGAATTGAATGGACAAATCAATGGCCAAGCAAGGCTGCAATTATTAGATCTTACGGGTCGGACATTATATCAAGAAGACATGAAATCTACAGCTGATTTTGCTGAAAGTTTCATCGATATGAGTAGCTATCCTACCGGTACCTACCTGATTCAAATTGAAACACAAAGCGGCACCTATGCCCAAAAATACATCCGACAGTAAAGATGAAGTTGTTGAAATATATCGTTTTTCTTTTATGCACGGTCTTGAATTCTACCTTGTGGGGTCAGTTTTCTATTGACTCGCTGTCTCACATCGATTACCAAGCCCTTCACGGTGCCAACCTCAACGATGTCTGGGGCTACACCGACGAACTCGGCAACGAATACGCAATTGTTGGTACTTCCAAAGGCACCTCCATCGTGGACATCACCAACGGCGCACAACCTCAAGAGGTATTCTGGTTGGCGGGTTCTGAATCCATCTGGCGCGACCCCTGTGTCTTTGGTAATTACGCTTACGTTACCACCGAGGCCGAAGACGGCCTACTGATCATCGACCTCAGCCCCTTGCCGCAATCCACGAATCTACCAACTTCACTTTACACGGGTCCAACGGCCAATCCATGGCAAAGTGCCCATACTTGTTTTACTTCCGAGAATGGTTATGCCTACATTTTTGGCGCAAACCGAGGCGAGGGCGGCGTCATCATCCTTGATTTAAATACCAACCCGATGCAGCCAATAGAGGTGGGCGTGTATGACGTTTCTTACGTACACGACGGCTATGAGCGCAACGACACGCTTTACACGGGTCATATTTACGACGGTTATTTTAGCATTATAGACGTCTCCGATCATAGCAATCCGGTATTGCTAGCCACCCAATCCACGCCTAACTTTTTTACCCATAACATATGGCCAAGTGCCGACGGCAGCATCGTTTATACCACCGATGAAATTTCTGGTGCTTTTGTAGCCGCCTACGACATTAGTAACTTACAGCAAATTCAAGAGGTAGATCGCGTTCAGAGCGAGCAAGGCACCTCGGTTATTCCGCACAACACCCACGTCAAAGGCAACTATTTGATCACGAGTTACTACAGCGATGGTATTGTGGTCCACGACGCCCACGATCCTTCTAATCTGATCAAACTTGGAAGCTACGATACCTATGAAGGGCAAACACCAGGGTTTGATGGCTGCTGGGGCGTTTATCCGTTTTTTGCTTCCAACAAAGCAGTGGCGGCCGATATCACCGAAGGGCTTTTTGTATTGCAAATTAATTATGCGCCTGCGGCCAGTTTGGTTGGGGTAGTTAAAAATTTAGTGAGCGGTCAGGTCCTAGACCAAGTGAGTGTTAAACTCATTGGTGCAGCCATGATTGAGAAAACAAACGCACAAGGCGTTTATAAAACAGGCATAGCAAGCACCGGAACACATGTCGTTGAGGTCAACAAACCCGGTTATTACCCGCAAACAGTTCAGGTTTCTTTAACAGAAGGTTTGACAACTACACTTAATTTCAATTTATTGCCGATTCCGCCCTTCAATTTGCAGGTGAAAGTGCTCGAAGAAGGCACTAACTTACCGATTTCGAATGCGCAAATCAAACTGCAGCATCCGCAAATCGCGCACGATGGTCAGACCAACGGATTGGGCTTAGAAAACTTCACTTTATTTTACCAAGACACCTACGAATTGGCAATTGGCAAATGGGCTTATCAAACAATTTGTTCAACGCCGCTTATAGACGCCAATACCCAAGAGTTAGTGGTTTATCTTAAAAAAGGCTATTACGATGACTTTACTTTTGATTTTGGTTGGTCGGTTATAGGCTTTGCAGAAACAGGTTCTTGGGAAAGAGTCGATCCAAACCCCACAACAGCTACTGTTTTTGATGACGACAGCCAACTAGATTGTGGACTAAACGCTATGGTGACCGGCAATGGCACCACTCCAAATACCGATCAAAATGACGTAGATAATGGATTTACGACATTGATTTCACCCATTTTTGATTTGACGGGTCTGTCTACACCTCACCTCAATTATGCCCGCTCTTTTTATTGTTATCACGGACCGGGTAATTTTGACGACACCCTTTCGATCGTACTCAGCAACGGCCTCGATCAAGTTGTGCTCGAAGAAATTGTAGCGCCTCAGGGGCAAGCCATGACTTGGGAATATAAAAGTTTTGCACTCGCTGGCTTGCTTACATTCACCAATACTATGCAGTTGTTTATCCGCACTGCCGATTATGCACCCAACCCAAATATTACCGAAGCTGCTTTTGATCATTTTAGCCTGAGTAACGAGCCCATCCTTGACTTGAGCAACGAAGGGAGTTCGGAAAATTTTGTGCTTTATCCGAATCCTGGTAATGATAAATTGCAAATTGAGGGTTTAAGAGGCCCGTCTATTGTTCAATTGTTTCAACTAGACGGAAAATGTTGTTTGAGTTCAACTCTCTCACCAAACCAAGCAATTATTGACACGAAAGCCTTGCCAAATGGCGCTTATATTGTCGAAATCGAAGGACAACGCTTTTCTTGGGTCAAATTAGGGCAATAAAAATGTATCTTTGATTTTCAGAATTCGCCAATGCAACTTTCTATAGTCATACCACTCTACAACGAAGCAGAGTCCTTACCTGAGCTCCACGACTGGATTGTTCGGGTGATGGAAGCGCAGCAATTTAGCTATGAAATCCTATTTATTGACGACGGTAGCAAAGACACCTCATGGGCCGTCATTACCGACCTACAACAACAAAATAAAGCCGTCAAAGGCCTGCGTTTTCAGCGCAATTATGGTAAATCTGCAGCTTTGCAAGTGGGATTTGAAGCCGCAAATGGTACTGTAGTCATTACCATGGATGCCGATTTACAAGATTCACCAGACGAAATCCCTGAACTTTACCGCATGATCATCCAAGACGACCTCGATGTTGTTTCGGGCTGGAAAAAAGTGCGCCACGACCCCATTTCAAAAACAATTCCAACTAAGCTCTATAATTGGGCTGCACGCCGCATCACAGGCATTCATCTGCACGATTTCAATTGTGGTCTGAAAGCCTACAAACTAGAAGTTGTCAAAAGCATTGAACTCTACGGAGACATGCACCGCTATATCCCTGCACTTGCCAAATACGCAGGTTATCAGAAAATCGGCGAAAAAGTAGTTGCGCACCGCGCCAGACAATACGGTGTCACCAAATTTGGGCTCAACCGCTTTGTCAATGGTCCGCTTGACCTCATGACGGTCGCATTCATGGGTAAATTCGGCAAAAAACCAATGCATTTCTTTGGTGCAGTTGGCGTCTTTATGTTTTTATTGGGTTTTGGACTTTTTGCCTACATGGGCATCGATAAACTTTTGATTCACCGTACCGCCGAACGCTTGGCCACGCGCTCAGATTTTTATGTCGCACTTGTTGCTATGATCATCGGCGTTCAATTTTTCATGGCTGGTTTCATTGCCGAACTCATTGGCCGTAACTCCAGCACGCGCAACCACTATTTAATCTCGAGTCGCCTCGGCGCATGACAAACTTTCCGCAAATAGGACCCGGCTGGACGCTTTTTTTGGACCGCGACGGCGTCATCAACAAACGCATTTTTGATCATTATGTGCTGGATTGGTCGGCCTTTCATTTTACTGAAGGCTTACTAGAGCACGCCCAAAAAATTGGATCTGCCTTTGATCGCATTATTGTGGTGACCAACCAACAATGCATTGCTAAAGGTTTGTTGGCTCAGCAAGCGCTTGACGCCATCCATCATAAAATGTGTGACGAATTGCAAAAAGCGGGTTTGTATGTAGATCATGTCTTTGCCGCCACCGAATTCAAAAATGGCCTTCCTCCACGTAGAAAACCGCAGCCACAAATGGCACTTGAAGCCCAAGAAATGTTTCCGTCCATTGACTTTTCGAAGTCGGTTATGGTAGGGGATACCAACACAGACATTCAATTTGGACAACGTTTAGGCATGTACACAGTTTTGGTGGAGTCCAAAGAATTGGTCAAAGAAAACCCCGATTTGCGTATTGCGCATTTAGCACATTTAAGTCAATATTTATGAAAATCTATACACTGGTTTTAGCAATATTGTTTTATAGTTTACAATTGAGCGCACAATTGAACAAAACCGATGCGCAAGGGAGAAAGCAGGGGCCATGGCAAAAAAATTACCCTGGCACAACCGTATTGCAGTACAAAGGCACTTTTCTTAATGACAAACCGGTAGGCAAATTCATCTACAATTTCGAAAGCGGGCAAATGAAAGCCGAACTCGTCCATGGTTTGCCAGGTGGCAATTCTTCGGTGTTGCTCTTTTTTGAAAATGGTCAGCTGCTATCCGATGGCTTTTACAAGGGAGAAAAAAAAGATTCTCTCTGGTACAACTACGCTTCAACAGGTGAGCTCATTAGTGCGGAGAATTACAAATTAGACCAACTTCACGGCAAGAGTGTCTATTACTTCAAAGAAGGACAGTTCCACGAGCAAAAATTACAAATGCAAAAGGTGGTTTATTATGTCAACGGCAAACGCGACGGCGCCTTTCAAGAATATTTTTACAACGGCAAAGCCAAACAAACGGGCACCTACAAGCAAGGTGAACGTACTGGTTTGTGGACGGAATATTACAATACGGGGCAGGTAATGGCCAAAGTGCATTACCAACGCGACTTACCCCACGGCTGGATGACTTACTACGATAAGGTCGGTAGCGTCAAATCAAAAGTGATGTACCGCGACGGTTATGCGCTCAACGACAAAGAACTCAAAGCGTTTTTAGAGCGTTGCAAAGCCCAAAATCTAGACCCGAATCAATGAGTAAAGCTGCCGAAAAATGGGTCTTCTTTTCAGCCTTGCCACCATTTCGAGGCGGAATTTCAAAGTTCAGTGCGCATACGCTGCGCGCTTTGTCCAAATCAAAGCACATCAAGCCGTTTACGTTTCGCAAACAGTATCCCAATTTCTTATTTCCCGGAAGTAGTCAATATGAACAAAGTTTAACTACCGAACCCTTTGAAAGAATTGTCTCCACCTTCAATCCGTTGACCTATTTAACATCTTTGTTGCGCATCAGGCAAGAACGTCCTGCCGTGTTTGTAACGAGCTACTGGATGACCTTCATGGCGCCTATGATGGCATTTTGGGCGCTCTTTTTGCCGCGCAGTACTAAAAAAGTAGCCATCATTCACAATTTGGTTCCTCATGAAAAACATCTCTTTGATGCAGTATTCAACCGTATTTTCTTGCGTTCCTTTGATGCCTTTGTGGTGTTGTCTGAAGCTGTCCGAAAGGATGTTTTGCAACTCAAACCTAATGCAAAAGTGGCACTCCTTGGACATCCGCCTTACGAAGGCGAAGCGGACTCCATTTCTAAAGAGGAGGCTAGGGGAGCACTCGGGATGCATCCAGAGAAAAAAACCATTCTCTTTTTTGGCCTGATCAGACCCTACAAAGGCCTTTCTGAACTCATTGCCGCATTTAGTTTACTCGACGACAGCTATCAGTTATTGATTGCCGGAGAGGTCTACGGAACAGCTGAATTTTACCTAGAGGCCTTAAATGCTTTGCCCAATCAAAATTGGAAATTTGTAAACCGCTATCTTGCCGATGCTGAGGTGGATACTTATTTTGCAGCTGCGGATATCGTGGTTTTGCCGTACCTAAGTGCCACCCAATCGGGTATTCGAGCTATGGCTTTGAGTCAAAAGCGCGCAGTTTTGTGTACAAATGTGGGGGGCTTGGCCGAAGGCTTGGAACAAGAGGGATACGGATTTGAATTGCAAAACACCGCAGCAACGTACTTTGCAGAACGCATGCAAAGTCTTTTTAATCAGGGAGATATCTCAAAGTGCAACGCGCGTTTGGCAGCGCTCAATCTCGATCTCGATGTAGCTTGGCTTTCTTTTGCTAAAGGCTTGATTCACTTAGTAGAAGAAGCCTAGATTTTTTATTTGAATTTAAGGATCCAAAATCCTATATTTGCAACCTTAATTCAAACTCAAATATTCAAGAAATGCGTTTAAAAGGATTTTTTTGGTTCTTGTCCATTCTTCTTACTGCAGTTTGCGTCTATCAGCTCTCTTTTACATGGGTAGCAAGTAACGTCGAAAACAAAGCAGCAAAAGAAGCAGATCTTAAAGTGAAAATGCTTCGCGATGAAGCCAAGAACAACGATGGTAGTGCTCTTCTTCCTAACGGCACGCTAGTTAATTTCAACGACCCAGAAGCGGTAGAACTTGCCAAAGCAGCGTTCGTTAACGAAATCCTTCGCGAGAAAGGCGAAAAGCCAGTTTATCCTGTGCTCGGTTCTACTTTTGCGCAAGTGAAAAAAATGTCATTGGCCTTTGGTCTTGACCTCGTTGGTGGGATGAGCGTAACGGTAGAAATCTCCTACCCAGACCTCATTCGTGGCCACGTTAAAAGTGTAACCGATCCTAAATTTACCAAGCCGTTCAATCGCGCTGTAGCAACCTACAACAAAAACGGTGGCGACTTCATTGCAACTTTTATCGATGCCTACAAAAAAGCAAATGGTTCGTTGCCATTGAGCTACGTCATTAAAGGGGAGTCTATCGGTATCAAAACTACTGACTCACAAGTAGAAAGCTACCTTCGCGATCTCGTTGCTTCTTCTATGAAAGGCATCGAAGACATCATCGGACGCCGTATCAACCAATTCGGTGTTGCACAACCTAACATTCAACGCGACCTCGCTACCAATCGCCTCTACATCGAACTTCCAGGTGTACAAGACGAAGAAACCGTTTCACGCAAAATCCGCTCTACAGCCAACCTAGAATTTTATGAAACCTATATGCCTGAGCAAATTCAAATGCAATGGCAAGAGGCTGCGCGTTTGAGCAAGACAAATGAAATAGTTGTCGATGAATTAGCACTCGAGGCAGATACCCTAGCAGACTCAACAGCCGTTTCTACTGATACCGCCGTACAAGCGGTAACTACAAATACACAAAATTCAATGTCCAATGCCTCTAAAAAAAGCTTGGCTGAATTCGTTGTTCCTGTTGGCGGTTACGCCATGGGTTATGTTGCTGCCAACGAAAAAGCAGCAGTTGACGCTATTTTACGTCGCAAGGACGTACAAGCTGCCTTCCCACAAGATCTCAAATTCATGTGGTCAGCAAAGCCAGAAAGCATTGACAACAAATCAAAGAAAACTGCTTATTTCCTTTACGCTTGTCGCATCCCTGACACAGGTAAAGCACGCGTTCGCGGCGAGCACGTAGACAACGCTAAAGTTGACTACGACCAAACGGACGGTAGCATCATCGTAAGTCTTTCCATGACAGACGAAGGTGCCAATGAATGGGGTCGCATGACCACCGAAAACAAAGACCGCATCATTGCCATCTCCATGGATAGCGTTGTATATAGCGCTCCACGCGTGATCAACGCCATTACCAACGGCAACACACAAATCTCTGGTAGCTTCACCTTCCAAGAAGCTGAAGACCTTGCTGGTCTACTCAATGGTGGTGCACTTCCTGTACCTTGTGTCATCAAAGACCTTCAAAAAGTAGGACCAACAATCGGAGCCGAGAACTCACAAGCGGGTCTCATCTCATTTGGTGTAGCGTTCCTTGCTGTACTTCTTTACATGATGTTCTACTACGGTAAAGCAGGTCAGGCCGCCAATATCGCCCTCATCGTCAACGTTGTATTTATCTTCGGTTCCCTCGCTTCTTTTGGCGCGGTCCTTACCTTAGCTGGTATTGCAGGTATCGTTCTTACCATTGGTACAGCCGTAGATGCCAACATCCTCATCTTTGAGCGCGTCCGCGAAGAGCAAGCCTTAGGTGCTGACACCGAAACTGCCATCAACACTGGTTTCCGCAAAGCCCTTCCATCTATCATCGATGCGAACGTAACCCACTTACTTGTTGCCATTATCCTTAAAATTTTTGGTACGGGTGAAATCGAATCATTCGCAACAACGCTCATCATCGGTATATTCACCTCCATGTTCTCTGCAATGGTCATTGCTGAGTTAGCCATCCATACTTGGTTGTCTAAAGGCAAAGAAGTTGCATTCAACACAAAATACTCTCAAGGTCTTTTCCAAAACTTCAATTTTGACTGGATGGGCAAAAGAAAATACTTCTACGTATTCTCCATTGTAGTGACCATTGCTGGTGTCATTTCTTTGAGCACACGCGGTCTTAAGCAAAGTGTTGAGTTTACGGGTGGTCGTACGTTTGCTGTTAAATTCGAAAAGAAAGCAGACATCGAGTCTATCCGCAAAGAACTCACTAAAGTATTTGTTGAAAACGGCGAGCCAGCCTCTATTGACCTCAAAACTAAATCTAACGATTTCAACGTCGAAATCGTGACCAACTATTTGCTCAGCAACGACGGTGCAACTGATGAAGTAAACGCCAAATTAGCACAAGGTCTTGACGCTTGTAAAGGCAAAATGGGCAATTACGAAGTACTCGAGTCACGCGCTATTTCCGCATCTATCTCTAGCGAGCTCTGGACCTCCTCGACAATTGCGATTACCCTTGCATTATTGGCCATTTTTGCTTACATCCTCATTCGTTTTGGTCACTGGCAATACTCTTTGGGTGCAATTGTTGGTTTGGCACACGATGCATTCTTCGTGATCTCTATCTTCTCTTTGCTTCACGGTTACTTACCATTTACCTTAGATGTCAACCAAGCATTTATCGCTGCCATTCTAACGGTAATCGGTTATTCCATGAACGATACAGTCATTGTATTTGACCGTATCCGCGAGAACCTTCGCAAGAGCAAGCCAGAAGACAACCATGGCGATATCATCAATAGCTCTTTGAACAGAACACTTTCAAGAACCTTCAATACCTCAATGATCTTATTTGTTGTTGTCTTGATCATGTTCATTTTTGGTGGCCCGGCCATCAAAGGCTTCTTGTTTGCTTTATTGGTTGGCGTACTCATCGGTACTTATTCTTCGTTGTGTGTTGCCACACCTATCTTACTTGACTTCTCTAAGCGTCTTCGCGCTTAAGCAATTCAACTATTTTTTTTAAAAAAAGCCGCTCCAAATAGCGGCTTTTTTGTTGGATTGACGTCTAGCTTGCGTTAGTAGTATTTTATGCGCTGATGAAAAATAAATTCTTTGGTGTTTTGTTCTTGTTGGGTGCGCTCGTTGTGGGCATTTTGTTAACCATAGGCCCATAAAAAGAGCAAGTGCGCTTGACCCCTTTGCAAATGACAATCTACTTAGAGAATGGTTTTGCTAAAACGTGTTAAGACCTCGTTTTTGAGTACCCAATTGAGCGCCTGTTGGAGGCAGAATTTGAATTCCCATTGCAGGCAAACTAAACCATTACCCGTTTTGAACCTTTCGAGTAGACTAGTCTTTTCTATTAAAGGAGTACGACTATCCTATTCAATATGACGAGAAACTTATTGCTTCACAAATTGCAATACAGCACCTTGCGTTTGCTCATAAACACCAAGATAGTAAGTGCCGGCTGCAATTTTCGGACTGAGTTCAACGGTTTGTTTTACTTTTCCGTTGTTGCTTTTGAGAACGAAACTAGCTACTTGTTGCCCTTGTGCATTGAATAGCTTTGCATCTAAACTGGCTCCGTTTACACCTTCAATTTCGAGTTCAAAAACGCCGTTGTTCGGATTCGGATAAAGGCTCATGAGGTCAAAGGTGAGTTCTGACAGGCTAGAGCTGTTCACCATCACTTCAATAGTGGTGATGCAGCCGTTGTTGTCTTTGACATAGCAAGTGTAAGTGCCAATTGCTAAATTAGAAAAGAAAGAACCTGAATAGTAGGTCTGGCCGTCCATTGAGTAAGTGTAAGGTGAATTGCCACCTACGCCAGACAACGCAATGGTGCCATCGTTGCCGTTAGAAACGGTTGTGCTGGCAACGAGGGTTAAAGCACTTGGTTCGGTAATGGAACTTGTGAACGCTTGCTGGCAGCCATTCGCATCGGTTGCGGTAAGCATGTAAGTGCCTACTGTCAAGTTATTGAAAACCGGATTTCCAACTGCTGTTCCGCCGTTAATTGAATAGGTGTAAGGGCTTGTGCCTCCACTCACTTGAGCGTTCAGAACGCCATCGTTGGCTCCATTACAACTGATCATGGTTGGGATCATGTTTACATTGAGTGGAGTTGGTTCTGTGACCGTGTAAAGAATGCTCGTACTGCAGCCGTTGGCATCAATGACACCAATTGTGTAGGTGCCTGCACCTAGGTTGTTGAAGGTATTGCTCGCTTGGTCGGCGCCATTGTTAATGGAGAAGCTGTATGGTGCCGAACCACCCGATGGTGTAACCACTAAGTTGGCTGTTTGCGAACCCGCACAAGCAATGGTGGCAGTTTGTGCAAGCGTTGCTCCGATGGTTGTGGTAGCGGCTACTACAAGACTTCCAGACGTAGTACATCCTTGGTTGTCTGTTACTGTATAATTGTAGGTTCCGGCACCTAGGTTTGCAAAGGTATTGGAGCTTTGTGGTGCAGCGTTATTGACTGAATAAGTAAAGGGGGCGTTATTTCCTGTCGCGAGAAGTTGAATCTCGCCATTCGTTGCATTGCAACTTGGTTGTTGACTCACTAAAGGATTGACGGTTGTGGTTGAAGCGCCAATTACGGATATACTTAAAGTAAATTCATCATTGCAAGTATTTTCGTCATTACCGTTTCCGTTGACATTGGAGAGTTGGAGTTGTAGTGTATTGCTACCCGCAACAAGACCTGATGTAGTGATGTATATGGTATCGATTTGTTGATAGCTACTAAGGTTAGTACTGGTATAATTTTGATTACTTGCGCTAGCGCTACCAACTTGTGCCGCCACCGTAAAAGTATTGATGGCGTTTGATCCTCTGTTTTCAACTACAACTGCAATTTGTGTGCTTGCACCACAGATGCCTCCTGATTGTACAGTAAAGGCTTCTAGAATGGCTACATCGAGGCTATCAGGGTTCATTTTAAAAGCAGAGACGTTCGTGACGATGTTGTTATTGGAATTCATGACTACACCGGTGTAGTAAAATGTGAGCCCATCAAAGTCGTCTACACACATGTGGTGGTAGTCGCCCCAACGCGTATTAGAGGTGCGTGCAGACATTCCTTGCTTGATGACCATTTCAGGTAGTGTCATTTGACCCAGTGGATCACATGGTTTGCGTCCGGTCATTTGAATAGACGGGTAATCTGGTGCAGTGCTACCCGATGTAGAATAAGCCATCATAATATTTCCGTACTTATCAATATTGATGGCCGGCATCCAGCGGTTGAGGGTAGTGCCAGGTGCATAGGTGCCCTCTTGATAGACTGTCCAAGAACCAGTGCTGCCTGTAGGTCGGCGAAGCTCTAGCCAGCGCACACCGGCACGGTTGTTACCGTTGACATCAGTCGCTAAGCACAAAGCCATGGATTGGTGGTCATTGAAAACGCGCATGGGCGCTTTGTACATGACGCATTCGCGCAGTGGATCCAGCTTAACGGTTGTGCCAGGTTGTGCAATGCAAGAAAAACTGGTGAGTCCGCACAAGTCTGAGTCGATTTCGGTAATTGGAACGTCCTGAATTTTGGCAACGCTTCCAGTATTGTTGGTCCAATTGATGGTCATTTCCCAGATTTCAATCCAGTCGTTGGTAGGGCTGTCCGGCGAGCCATTGGAGTGTTTTTCGTCGTCGCGGTGACGCACAAAAAGTGGTTTTTGCCCAGCTGGAGCAGCTAAATCACCTTCGAGGTCTACAGGTGTAATGGATTGAAAGCCAAAGCCATTGAGCGAGTAGCCAATGGCCATTCCAATAAATGGCGAGCTTGCACCTGAAATGAGTGCGCTGAGCTTCATGGCGTATACGCGTGGTGGTCCGCCTTCATTGGTAGAAGCCAGCAAAGCGTCTGATGTCTCAGAAATGCTCCATTTCGGATAGTCAGGAAAATTAGGACATGTAAATTGGTAGAAATGATAAGCGCCTTGTGGGTTGCTGGTTTGGGAAACATAAACCAATAATTTCTTTTGTGCTTGAGTAGAAAATTGGGTAATGATCCAACGTTTGGCACTCTTGTGATAAAGAATAATTGGATCTCCGAGGCCTGTAACCGTTGGGCTACCTAGAGTGGTTGCCATCACAAGTGTACCGCTCACTGCTGCACCAGTTGTTTTATTGAAAATTTTGTAAGAACCTCCGCTGCCTGCGTTGGTTCCTTGAATATATACCGTTGAATCGGCTTCGCCAGAAGGATCTGGAGGGGAAATGCCATTTCCAATTCCTTGAACTTGCCACAAGAGGCTTGCAGAGGTTGTTTTCTGGGTGTTTTGGTGTTGTTGCCAAACCCAGTCAGGCAGGTGCGCATTTGTGCCTAACTGAACTGGAAGTTCGCGACCTTTGAAATTCGGAATAACAATATCTTTTTTAGGATCAGCTTGGTTTGGAGCAGGTACGAGGGCTGCAGTCGTAGGGCTGATATAGCCATAAAACGTTGCTTCTTGTGCAAAAAAATGTACGCAGAGTAGGAGAGCGCCAAAAAGTGAGAGCAGTTTCATTTGAGGTAGTTTTGAGTTTAGCGTGCTGAATTTATTAAAAATTATCTGAATTATAGACTTTACGAGTAATTTTACAGCTAATGAAACTCATTTTATCCCCAGCTAAACTCATGCGTTCTCATCAGGTGCTTTCCAATGGCACGCCCGTTCTTTTGAAAGAGGCAAAGGTACTGATGCAGCAATTAAAAGCATGGTCGGTCGAGGATTTGAGTAAGCACATGAAACTTTCTGAGGTTAAAGCTCAAGAAACCCATCAGCTCATTCAAAATTGGGGTTCAAAGAAGAACCTTATTCATGCTAGCCCGGCCTTGTTTGCCTACATCGGAGAAGCATTTAAAGCGCTGGACGCCGCTGCGTGTTCGGATGTTGAATTAGCCTATCTCCAAAATAACTTGTTGATTTTATCAGGAATTTATGGTGTTTTGAAACCGTTGGATCAAATCGAAATCTATCGCTTGGAAATGGCCCAGCGCGGGGTGGCTCCTGATGGCCGATCACTCTACGAATTTTGGCGTCACAAAGTTGAATATTATCTGCTGAAGGCCTTGTCCAAAGAAGAGTACTTATTGAATTTAGCGAGTTCGGAATATAGTGAACTCATACAAGCTCAAAAGTTGCGTTCGCGAATGGTGACACCTCATTTTTTTGAAGAAAAGGGTGGCCAACTCAAGGCTGTATCGGTCTTTTCAAAGCAAGCACGCGGCACCATGGCAAGGTGGTGCGCCACAAATGAAATTACAGAGCCTAAAGCCATTCAAGCGTTTACGGCTTTAGGTTATCGCTTTGCAGCCGAGAAGTCTAGCGAGAATGATTGGATTTTTATCCGTTGAAATCGAAGTCCGGATTTTGCTCAATGACTTCCCAAGTATGATCAGCCAACAACTTTACGCTCGCCAAAAAGGTAAGTTCAGCTCCTGATTTACCCCAAGCGTTCGGACCAATTAGCGACAGCATTAGTTTGAGGTCGGCTTTTCTATATAGGTGGTAAATGTGATTGATGAGGGGTTCAAAACGCAATTCTGTTTGATAGATGTAGTCAGAAATTGACTTGCGTGTTTGTATCTTTTGAGCCTGTACTGCTAATAATTGCATTTGCTCATAGATTTGAGACAGCTGCATGTCGGTCTGTTGGTTCATGGCACTAAGCGCGCGGCCTTTGAGTTTGCCGGTGTCTTCGGGCTTGATGACTGCGCCACCAACGGTGTGCGCATAGGGTAAAAGGTGCGGGTTTTCAGCAATTTTGTCCGGGTCAATTGGATTGACAAATTCTTCTTTAACCTGTTTTTCTTGCTTCATTTTATACCATTTTACTCAGGGCGTCTCCTACCGCGGAGCCAATTGCAATACCCATGCCTCCCATACGAACACCTGCGTGCACGTTTTTGTTCAGCGACCGAATAATTGGTTTCTTTTCGTCGCCAACACACATGATCCCAGACCATTCTTGTTCAATTTCAAAAGCTTGCCCAGGCAGAATTTCATGGGTCAGTTTGGCGATCAAAGCTGCTCTGATGCGCGCGTTTTGTTCAAATGTGGTGGTTGTTTCGGCTTCGAAGTCGAGGTTTCGGCCTCCGCCAAGGAGAATTCGTTGACCAATATCTCTAAAGTAGTAGTAGCCGCGGTCGCTGTGAAAAGTACCTTTGATGTGGTGTGTTAGTGGTTTGGTGAGCAAAACCTGAGCGCGAGCTGGACGCAATTCAGTTGGAAAGGATGCTTGGGCAAAGCCGTTGGTGCACAAAAACAATTGTTGCACAACCAATGCGCCATGTTGGGTATGGATTTCCACATTTTGTGCATTCGAAACCCAGTGCTGTACTTCCGTCGCAAATAAAAAATGAATGTCTGCTGCAATGCACTGCTTGTATAGCGTCTGGATCAGCTGGCCGGTATCGATACTTCCTTCATAAGCATTGAAGTAAGCTGCTTGATAGCCTTCAAATCCAAATGTTTGTTGAAAGTTATGGTCTATGGAATACACGTGCTCGAGTCCGAAATTTTGTTTCATTTCGCGATTGAGGTAGGCTATAAAATCGGGTTCGAGTTTTGCCTCGTGTTGCCCGATCAAATCCCAGGATCCGCAGTTTTTGTAGTCCATTTGATCCGCTCCGACTCTTTTTTGAAGTAGCTCAAGCCCTTCAAGCCTGAGTGCTACGGTTTCCCAAACGCGCGCTTCGCTCATATTTTCGAGGTCATCTTTCAATTCAGTGGGGCTTCCAAAACAGGCAAAACCTGCATTTTTGGTACTCGCACCTGTTGGTAAATAACCGCGTTCGAGGATCACAATTTTCTCTGTTGGGAAGCGCTCACGCAAGGACAGCGCAGTGGACATACCCACGAGTCCCGCACCGACAATTCCAAATGTATGATTGCTCAAATATTGTGTGCATTCCCAGTAACTCAATTGATCAAATCGCAGCATTTTTTTTACTCGTTGATTTTTAGCAAATTTGTGTTTGAAACAAATGTACCAAATTGCGTTGAAATGGTCATTTGACAAACCCTGAATGACATGACAAGATTCTTCATCTTTGTATTGCTCTTTTTGCCTTTCGCGTCTGTTGCTCAGCGCGATTTTCTAGTTGTGATGGAGGGTAGCACCCGAAATTTGCTCGACAACCAAACTATTTTTGGTGTGGCTATAGATATCATGCAACAAGATGCCGTACTCACTAAAGTACTCAGCGACCAAAACGGCAATTTTTACGCCTCAGCTAAAATTTTGCAAGGAACACCACTTCAACTTCGCTTATCGAAAGGTGGTTACCAGACCAAATTTATTCTTTTTGACCTCACCACGCTGCAAGGGCAAAAAAGTACTGCAAATGGTTTGCAATTGATCCGAGACCTCAACTGTGAGCTCTACGAACTCCGACCAGACGTCGATCTCAGTTTTTCAAAAAATCAAATCACAGATAAATTTGTTTGGACTTCAGGGGCATTGGTACAAGTACCGTTGCTCAAAACCGAAGCCGATCAAAAAGCACGTGCTGCTTATCAATATGCAAAAGATCAAAAAAACTACAATCGCCTACTATTAGTCGCCAATAAAAGTATGGCAGCTCAAAATCAAGATTTAGCCCTGATCTACCTCGATTCTATTTTGGTACTCAGACCAAACGATTCTCTAGCTACCCAAAAGAAAACACAAATTACCACAGCGCAAGTTGCAGCGCTCAAACGCAGTCAAGACGAAGCGCGTCAGAAGGCGTTGTTAAATGAAGCTATTGCTGCAAGAGAGGCCAACGACCTTAAATTAGCCAGTTCAAAAGCAAAAGAAGCTGATGCCCTGATTCCAAATAATCCACTTGTTGTTCAAGAACTGAATTTGATCAATAAACGCTTCACTGAAGCTAACGACGCACAGGCCAAGACCCAAGCGTTTCAAAATGCCATGAAAACAGCCGCAGCTTTAGTGACTGCAAAGAAATACGACGAAGCAGAGAACAAATACAAAGAGGCCCAACAAATCAAGCCTACCGAAAAAGAAACCGTCAATGTCCAATTAGCCGCACTCAAAGACCTCAAGTTCGATATTCAAAACGAAGCTGAACTCAAAAAAACGATGAAGTTGGCCAATGATCAATTTGTTCAAAAGAAATACGATCTCGCGCTGGAGACCTACAAAAAAGCAGATCAGCAAATTGCACTCTTTCACAAGCAAACCCTGATCGATACCTATTCAAAAGAATTGCAGGCTGGCATGAAACGCGTTACCGAGGGGATCAACTCGATGTCGCAGGTGTATCAAAATCAGTTGGCCAAAGCCAATGAAAATTTCAATAAAGGGCCGCAATTTTACGGCACTGCCAAATCTATTCTGAACTCTGACCCGATGAAAAGCCGTCAAAGCGAGCCGGAAGTCATTGCATTAAAGGAAAAGATCACCATCATGGAGACTTACTACAAGGACCGTAAAGAGGCTTACTTGTTGGTCAAAGTAAAAGACAACGCGGCTGCGTTCAAGGCGCTAGAAAAAGTCCATACAGTGGGGCAGGTCCAACAACAACATTTGAAGCCAACTGAATTGCCAGCTCTTCAAAAAAGTATAGATTCCCTCCGCGAGATCTTGAAGCCAGTTCAAGTAGCTAAGTTGAGGCCCGACGTTCCAGTTGAACCTGCAGGCATCCGACTCGCAGCGCCTGGCGAGGCGGTGAGTGGCGAAAACTCTATGGTTTTCAATGACCTACAACTAACCCGAGAGACCAAACAAGAGCAACCTTACCGCACCCAACAACAGATCAGAACAGAGGTCGAGTACCAGAATTATTTTTCACAACAAAATGCCCAAATCGGTTCCTTTGAAACCATGTCTCAACTAGAAATGACACGTTCTCAACGCGACTTAGCAACACGTCAAAGCAACACCACCCAAAATACTTTGCAAGCCGATAAGGCCCAACAAACACAAGAACACGAGGTTGCTGTTCAAAAACGAGAAGCAAGTGCTGCAGTTCGTCAGCAAGAAAACAGCGACAACATCAGCGCCTGGAAGGACGCCAAAGATCACCAAGACCAAACCACAGCTAAAGCCGCAGATAGTCGTCAAGAATACGAACTCAAACGACACAATGAGTTTCAGAATGGTCTAGAGCTTCAAGCCCAAAAAGAGCCAGCAAAAGCAGAGCAAAATATGAAGGAACTCAATGCACGCGAGCAAGAAGTTACCTATACCAAACAACTAGCGCAAGAAGTGGCTACTGTTGGTGGTCAGGCACAATACGAGAAAATACAGCAAACCGCGGCCTCTACTGTACAACTCAAAACTACCCCCAACTATTTGCGCGATGAAAACGGCGTGTTGTTTCCGGTGAACACCATGACCGAAAAGACTTATCAAATCAAGAACAAAGAAGGGTTTGTTACCAAAGTAATTATTCGAAGAGTTGTAGTAGACCCCAACGGATACGGCGTTGTTTACGAGCAAACAACCGATGAAAATGGCAAAACTTATTTTACAAGAGACGGACAGGTGAGCACAGAATATGTATGGTTCAATGATTCTACCGGTGCAAACGTTTTGAAAAAATAAGAAGAATGCAAGTACATTTTATAGCCATTGGCGGCAGCGCAATGCACAATCTCGCCATAGCGCTTTCTAGAAAAGGAATGGAGGTAACGGGGTCAGACGACGAAATCTTTGAACCTTCCCTTACCCGTTTAAAAAAGCAGGGAATTTTACCACTTGAACTCGGTTGGGATGCTGCACGCATTCACAAAGGACTCACTGCAGTTATACTTGGTATGCACGCCAGGGCTGATAATCCTGAACTCTTGGCAGCCAAAGAAATGGGAATACCAATCTATAGTTATCCGGAATACCTCTATGAGCAAAGCAAAGATAAAATCAGAGTAGTTATTGGCGGTAGCCATGGCAAAACCACCATTACTTCCATGTTGTTACATGCGGTAGCTAAAATCGGTCTAGATGTAGATTATATGGTTGGTGCACAGCTAGAGGGCTATGATTGCATGGTCAAACTCACGCAAGAAGCCAAGTTTATGATTTTGGAAGGGGACGAATACCTGAGCTCACCCATAGACCGCCGTCCTAAATTTCATTTATATAGACCACATATTGCTTTGCTTTCAGGCATTGCCTGGGATCACATCAACGTGTTTCCGACTTTTGAAAATTACGTCTCCCAATTTGAAACATTTGTTTCACTCATTGAGCCTAACGGGTCTTTGGTTTATAATCAAGAAGATTTAGAAATTCAGCGAATTGCTGAAAACGCTTCAACGATTTCCTTGCTTCCTTATCAGACGCCAGTTTTTGAACCGAACGCAAACGGTACCTTACTCACTTTTGACGGACAAAAATATCAATTGCAAGTTTTTGGTGCACACAACCTCCAAAATCTAATGGGCGCCATGTATGTCGCTACGCAAATGGGTATAGACGCCGCTTCCTTTTTAGATGCAATGTCCGATTTTACAGGTGCAGGTAAGCGTTTGCAGAAAGTGGTTTCAGAAGGCAGTTTTGTGCTTTACAAAGATTTTGCGCATTCGCCGTCTAAACTCAAAGCAACAACTGCGGCTGTCAAACAACAATATCCCGACCGAGAAGTCATTGCCTGCATGGAACTCCACACTTTTAGTTCTTTGCAAAAGGCTTTTTTACCGCAATATAATGGCGCAATGGATGCCGCCGACCACGCGCTCGTTTATTTCAGTCCTGAAGTTGTCGCGCACAAAAAATTACCGGCACTTGATCCTGAAGAAGTAAAAGCAGGTTTTGGCGGAGCCGTTCAGATTTGCACGCAAACACAAGATGTTTTGGCTTTTATTGAAGCGCAAGATTGGCACCATAAAGTGCTGCTCATGATGTCTAGTGGTAACTTTGATGGCATTGACTACGATGCACTTGGGCAAAAGCTGTGCGCGTCTTTAAGTACCTAAAAGCTAGTCTCTAAACACAACCCTGCGGTAAATAACCGCAATGAGCAGGCTATTGAGTGTTCCGTATACTAAAAGGGCTAATAAACTGACGCTCAAAGTAAATTGCGGGTCGTACATCATGGCGGTGTTTTGGCGCGCCATGGCTACTATTTCTGCATCGCTTTTGTTTTCTAGCGCGCTGTTGCCTTTGCGAATTTCATCAATCTCTGCTGGGCTATCCATTTTGCGTTCATACGCAGCTCTTTTGTGTTCATTGAACTCTGGATAGATGTCCTGGTAATAAAAAAACAAAAAGAAACTCACCAAAAGGGTGTAGGGAAGGCCAACGGTGAGGCCAGCTTTGATGTCGGTTAGGATGTTACTCTCTTCGGTGTTGGTTCTTTTTTTGCGGTACATAAACAACGCAATAGCGCTGGTCAAGAAAGCCATATTGAGCAAGACGAATATTTGTATTTCATCTAAGCGCCAATTGAGCCAAAAAGCAAGCATTTTGAGCGCAATCCAAAGACCGCTAAAAACCAAGCCGTAAAGCCAACCTTTTTTCATTAGCTATTCATTGAAACTAAAAACTCTTCGTTGGAGAGTGTGTTTTCCATGTGTGATTTCATGAATTCCATGGCTTCAACAGGGTTCATGTCTGCAATGAACTTGCGCAGGAGCCAAACGCGTTGTAAGACATCTTTGCCAACAAGTAAGTCTTCGCGACGTGTACCGGATGCCGTAATGTCAATGGCAGGGTAGATGCGACGGTTAGAAATTTTGCGGTCGAGTTGGAGTTCCATGTTGCCAGTTCCTTTGAACTCTTCAAAGATGACTTCATCCATTTTAGAGCCTGTTTCGGTAAGCGCAGTAGCGAGAATAGAGAGAGAACCTCCGTTTTCGATTTTACGCGCTGAGCCAAAGAATCTTTTTGGTTTGTGTAAGGCATTGGCATCGACACCACCAGAGAGCACTTTACCTGAAGCAGGCGAAACGGTATTGTAGGCACGCGCCAAACGCGTAATGGAGTCTAGTAAGATACAGACGTCGTGCCCGCATTCTACCATGCGTTTTGCTTTTTCGAGCACCATGTTGGCCACTTTTACGTGGCGATCTGCTGGTTCGTCAAAAGTAGAGGCAATGACTTCTGCTTTGACAGAACGCGCCATGTCAGTCACCTCTTCTGGGCGCTCGTCAATGAGCAATACAATCAGATAGGTTTCAGGGTGATTGGCGGCAATAGCATTGGCTACGTCTTTGAGTAGCATGGTTTTACCCGTCTTAGGTTGAGCGACAATCATGCCGCGCTGTCCTTTTCCGATGGGCGCAAAAAGATCCATGACTCTTGTGGAAAGGGTTTCTTGTGCGTGGCCCGTAAGTTTGAACTTTTCGGAGGGGAAGAGCGGAGTAAGGTATTGAAAAGGAACGCGGTCTCGGATATAAGAGGGGTCGCGACCGTTGATAGATTCTACTTTGACGAGCGGAAAGAATTTTTCACCTTCTCTTGGTGGGCGAATGGTGCCCTTGACGGTATCTCCGGTTTTTAGACCAAAGAGTTTGATTTGATTTTGAGAAACATAGATGTCGTCTGGTGATGGCAAATAGTTGTAGTCTGAGGAACGCAAGAAACCGTAGCCATCTTGAATTACTTCCAAAACACCCTCTGCAGAAACGATGCCAACGAGGTCAAAGTTTTCTTCTTTGAGCGCTTCTTCTTGGTTTTCGTTTGGCTGACGCTGCTGGCGTTGATTTGGATTTTGGTTTTGGTTCGGATTGCGGTTCTCAAAACGTTGCCCTTGTTGTTGATTTTGGTGCTGATGTTGTGGCTTTCGATGTTGAATTTGCCCTTCTCGTTTTTCTTCTTTAAGAACTGGCGTATCCAAAACTGGAGTTACTTCTTCAACAGCGGGTGTTTCATCGTTGACGACAATTCTGGGTTTGCGACCACGTTTGCGCACTTCAGGTTGAGCATCTGCTGTTGCAACAGGCGCTGCATCAGTTACGGGTGCTGCTTTTTCAACAGGTGCTGGGCTGTTTTTACCTGTAATTGCGGTAATGAGTTCGTTTTTTTTGAGACTGCCGGCGTCAATGCCAAGGCTTTGTGCAATGACACGAAGGTCCGAGATTTTTTTACTCTCTAAGGTCTTTAAATCCATCAATGGTAAGTTATAAGCTGAATTTGGAGCTGGCCCTGAAATGGGCGATTGGAAATTCGATGCAAGTTTAAGTAAAAAAACGCGAAAAAGAATGCGATTTGCTAAAAACTATGTTTTGCGTTTTTGTTTTTTGGCAGCAGGAAACAATATGTTGTTCAAAATGAGGCGGTAACCAGGTGAGTTAGGGTGTAAGTTGAGATCGGTTGGTGGGTCGCCAACGAGGTGTTGGTAGTCTTCGGGGTCGTGGCCGCCGTAGAAAGTCCAGGTACCTTGGCCAAATTCGCCATGCACATATTTGGCGGTGTTGGCCGCTTTGTTTTCGCCCAAGATAAGCACGTTTGACTTGATGAATTCTTTGTGAAAGTCGGTCGTTTGTCCCATAAAGCCATTGATGACGTCTACGTGACACTGCGTGAGCATGGTGGGAACGACATCCCATTTGGCGGAGAAATCAAAGAGAGTAAATTGGTCGGTTTTTTCGGTGATTTGGCGTTGGGTGCGCAGATCAGTGCCGTCGATGTCGCTGTATTCGTAAACCATTGGATCTTTGATGATATGAAAATCTTTAAAAGCAAAGGTTTGGCCGAAGTCGAGTTTACTTTGTGCGCTGGGGTCGGAGGGTGTGCCGTCAAAGATAGCTTCTTGGATGTCTACGTTTTGAGCAGCCAATGCAATATCAAAAGAATCGGTACCGGAACACATGGTAAACAAAAAGCCACCACCAATGACGAAATTTCGGATGTTCAAAGCGACCGCGCGTTTGAGTGCAGCCGTAGAGGCAAAGCCTAATTTGGAGGCAGCTGCTTCTGAACGTTGAACTTCTTGCTGATACCAACTTTGCATGCGTGCCGAGCTATAGAATTTACCGTATTGCCCGGTGAAGTCTTCGTGGTGAAGGTGCAGCCAATCGTATTTAGGTAAAATGCCATTGACAATTGCGGAGTCGTAGATTTTGTCGTATTTGATTTCGGCGTAAGTCAGCACCAGCGTAACGGCGTCGTCCCAGGGAAGTTTGTTGGGTGGGGTGTAGACCGCAATTTTGGGCGCTTTTTCGAGCTGCACAACTTCCATGTTCACCTCGGGGTCGGCGATTTCACTTTTGATTTTGTTGACCTGACCATCGGCCAAAATTTGGTAGCTGATATTGCGCAGCAATAATTCTTCTTCAATGCGCTGCAGGTGCGGAATCAGAAAGCTACCACCTCTGTAATTGAGCAGCCATTCAATGGTTATTTGATTTTCGAGGGTCCAGTAGGCCAAGCCATAGGCTTTCAGGTGATCGCGTTGGGAGTCGTCCATTGGCACTAGGATTTGACTAGACCAACTTTGAAAACTTATACTTAAGGTAAAAAATACAAATAGAAGGCTAGAACGGATCTTCATCGGCGTTGTCTTTGCTGAAAATGTCTTCGCTGCTTTCGTCCATCTTGCTTTTGATGGTGTAGGTCGAGAATTCTTGGTTAAATTGATTGAGTCCAGCATTTGTGGTGCCAGGCAGATCTAGAGCTTCTACTTCGTCGAGGTTTTCAAAACGTGCAAATTCAGGAACAAAACGCAGCCTTACATTTTTAAGGGCGCCATTTCGGTGCTTGGCAATGATGATCTCGCCCATACCTAAAGTAGAATTTCCGTCGGCATCTTGGGTGAGGTCGTAGTATTCGGGGCGGTAAATAAAGGAAACGATATCGGCATCTTGCTCAATGGCTCCGGATTCACGTAAGTCGGACAGCATTGGTCGTTTGTCTCCGCCTCTGGTTTCTACTGAACGACTCAATTGAGAAAGTGCAATAATAGGAACGTTCAACTCTTTGGCGATTTCTTTGATGGAACGCGAAATGGTTGAGATTTCTTGCTCGCGGTTGCCGCCACTTTTTGAATCTTTGGCACTCATCAATTGAAGGTAGTCAATGATGATGAGGTCGATGTTGTGTTGGGCTTTTAAACGGCGACACTTCGCTCGGAAGTCAAAAATATTGATGCCTGGAGTGTCGTCGATGAAAATAGGTGCTTCGGCAAGTTTGCCAATACGGCTGTGGAGTTGTTGGAATTCGTGTTCCTTGAGGTCGCCTTTTCGTAGTTTTTCAGCAGAAAGCCGAGATTCACTCGCAATAAGACGTTTCACCAACTGTACCGAAGACATCTCGAGAGAGAACACCGCAACGCCTCTGCCGTAATCTACGGCGGTATTGCGCGCCATGGAAAGTACAAATGCGGTTTTACCCATACCAGGGCGAGCGGCAAGTACAATCATGTCTGAGCGCTGCCAACCCGACGTTACTTTGTCGAGGTCATGGAAGCCGGTAGGGATACCCGAAACACCATCGGTGTTTTTGGATGCGAGTTCGATCTCGTGGATGGCTTCTTGCACAATATATGACATCGAGCCCACTTGCTTCGACATGTTGTTTTCTGCAATACTGAAGAGGTCTGATTCGGCGTCGTTGAGCAGGTCAAAGACATCGCGGGTGTCGTCGTAGGCATCGCGGATGATCTTCGAACTCACGTTAATGAGTTCTCTTTTGATGAATTTTTCGGCAAGAATGCGCGCGTGGTGCTGCACGTGAGCTGCGCTTGCTACCCTTGTGGTTAGTGAGCTCACATAGCCCGCACCGCCTGCAAGTTCGAGTTCGCCACTTTTTTGTAAATGGGTTGTAACGGTAACGAGGTCAATGGGGTTGGTTGCGGCAAAAAGTCCACGAATGGCTTTGAAAATGTATTGGTGACGTGGGTCGTAGAATGTTTTTTCTGAAAGGATATCGATGGTGTCGTTGATGGCTTTGCTTTCGAGCATCATGGCGCCAAGTACAACTTGTTCGATATCAATTGCTTGAGGTGGTACGCGCCCGATTTCACCAAACGCTTGTGCTTGGTTTTTGATGCGTGCAATTGGTTTGCGGTTGTTATCAGGTGCGTCCATTGAACAAATATAGGCAAAGGCGACTTGACAACGAAAAACTACAGACTCTTAGTTATAAAAAAGTTGTGAAGGAGGTTTATCAACAATTGTTGAAATCAGCAAAGTTCTTTGCGCGCTTTGGCCGTACCAATTGCTTGGGTAATGAAGTCTTTGTCGCGTTTGGGTGAACGAGCAGGCGAGTATTCGCGCCCATAAAAAATGATTTGGAGGTGGAGTTTGTTCCAAGTATTTTCAGCAAAAAGGCTTTTGGCGTCGCGTTCAGTTTGCTCTACGTTCTTCCCGCTTGTAAGACCCCAGCGCGTTAGCAAACGATGGATATGTGTATCTACTGGAAAGGCTGCAAAACCAAAAGCTTGTGACATCACTACCGACGCCGTTTTGTGTCCTACACCAGGTAGGGCTTCCAGTGCTTCGTAACTTTTTGGTACCTCGCCTTGATATTTATCGATCAGTATTTGAGATAGCGTGGAGATAGCAGCAGCTTTTTTGGGAGAAAGCCCGCAAGGCCTAATGATTTCTTGAATGCGCTCCACAGGTTGCTGCGCCATGTCGAACGGGTTGTCGGCAAGGGCAAATAAGTGAGGTGTAACGGTATTGACGCGCGCATCGGTACACTGCGCAGAAAGTAAAACTGCAATCAAAAGGGTGTAAGGATCTTTGTGGTCTAGCGGAATAGGTGTTTCTGGATAAAGCGTTTCTAGCGCTTCTAAGACAAACTTTGCTTTTTCTTTTTTGGTACTCATAATTGGCCTATACTCAGGAGGTGAAGGTAGCGGTTTTCACTCATTAAAATCCAGATCATGAGCGCTAAAATGGCATATCGCGACAAAAAAGAACCCGCTACAAAAATAACGTCGGCACTCGCAAAATGCCAGCTTAGAAAAGGAACCAGAAAGAGTAAACTCACCCAAATTTGGGCCCAATAAAAACTGAAATGAATAGGTGTTGTGAGCTCGTACAAGCCATCGTTGAAACGCAACGCTTTGACTTGGTGTAGCCAAGGTGTTTCTATTGTGCTTAAACCTTGAGCTTTTGGTAAATTTTGGCTGAGGTAGTCGCTGACCCAAAAAGCCCGACCGTCCGTGCTTTTGAAAAGTTGAACCATGTGGCCGTCTACGCTGCCATAGGAGTGAATGCCATAAGAATGTGCTTGGATAGGTTCTTGTTTGGAAGGCAAGAAGTAGTCTAGCCAAACGACAAAAAAGAGCAGCAGACCCAAATAGGCAGCTGCTTGGTGCCAAAATCTAATTTTCCCACTTTTCAGTTGTAGAAGGTAGTTTATTTTGTAGGCTTCTTCTTTGAGTTTTTGCTGGCGGAGTTTTTCGCGGGCAGCGGCTCTTTGTTGTTTATAGGCCTCGAGGTCTTGGTCGTATTGTTGTTGGGTAGCGCGGTATTTTTGTTCTACTGCTTCTGGCTGAAGCGGGGCTTCGCCATTGGTGATTTGTTCGTAGGCTGCTTGTATTTCGAGGAATTTGGCAGCCGCTGCTTGATTCGGGTTTTTGTCTGGGTGGTATTTTTTTACCAAAGCGCGGTAAGCCTTCCTGATGGCTTCAGGACTTGCATTCGGTTCAACGCCAAGAATCTTATAAGGGTTTCCAGTCGGCATTGCTCAAAGATTGAAGGATTTCTTTGCGTTGAATTTTGTGGGTACTGGTCCGCTTGAAAACCTGAATACAGGCGTATTTTTTGGGTATTTCTGCGCTGGAGAGTCCGAGTCCGTCAAAATGAAGGTAGTCCTTAACAACTTCACCTTCAAAAATGATCCCGACCACTTGCCCCCATTTTTCATCGGTAACACCAGCTGTAAAGAACGGATTTTGAAAGTGACCAGCGAGTTTTTGCTCCAGGAGTTCAGGAATGATTTTGAATCCGCCTGAATTAATGGCGTTGTCGGCTCTGCCTAACCAAGTAAAGGAGGTAGCGCTGTGTAGGGCAACAAGGTCTTTGGTATATAATGCCTGAGTTTGCATTTGTGGGTAGTGGATCACCAAACAGTCATTTTTTGTTGAAAATTGAATGCCTGGTAAGGCGCTGTAATGCACAGCTTCAGTGGGGCTAATTTGTTGGAGGGCCACATGAGAAAGCGTTTCGGTCATGCCGTAGCTTTGCCAAACTTGGAGCTCAGCCGCACGACACGCCGCTTTCAGAGCAGGTGTAAGCTCGCCACCACCCACTAAAATTTTGGGGATGCGCTTGAGCTGATCGAGGTCGTGAAGTAGGCTTTGTTGCAATTGTGTGGGTACCATTGCAATAAAATCAATGGATTGGTTGAGGTGCTGAAGTGGCCGAGAACTTGGCTCTTGAAAAAATAATTCAAAGTCACCAACAAGTGCACGCGCCATTAGCATGAGGCCGCCAACACTGCTCGTGGGTAAGCACAAGAGCGCACGGGTGTTTTGGTCTAGGCCAAATGCCGCAATACTCGCAGTGGCCGATGTAAGCAGTTGTTGTTTTTGAAAGCTGCATGTTTGCGGACTGCCGGTTGTTCCGGAGCTCTTGATTTGAAAAACAGCATTTGTTTCCCATTGCTGTAAAAAGGCTTGTGCCTCTTGCTCGAGTGGTGAGCCAGGAGCCGTAAATTTCCATTTGGCTCTCATCAGTAATCGATATCTAGATTGAAACGATTCTTGAGGGTGTGCAGGTTCGGGTTTTTGCGCGCCAGTGCAGCAAATTTGTCTTTGCCAGTCAAAAATTTGACCTCTTCATCATCGGCGGCAGCTTGCACCAAAACGATATCTAGATAGTAGTTACTCAGCTGCTTGCGCATGAATTCTTTGAAAGTAAGCAGATGCGTTTGAATGTAATTTTGTTGGACGAGGTTGTCTACGGTAAGTTCGAGGGTTTCTTCGCCTCTCAAGATAGGGTCGCGCTTGATGAGTGCATTATAGAAAGTTTCCATCCCATCCTCTTTCACTTGAAAAGCAAATTGCTTCCAGTACATTTTGACGTGGTCGAGGTGAAAACCTTCCCGAGGGAGGTCTTCTTGCCGTACTTGTTGGCTGCTCGCTTGGTCTTTTTCGAGGGTTTCTCTAATCGAAATGATATTGGCTTTGACGTTGCCTTGTGGCTTGCTTAGTTGCGGAGCTGGTTCTTTTAATGGCAGAGATGGTGGAGCACTTGTGGTGTTGGTTGCTGCACTTGTTGTGGTCGTTGAAGAGGGGGCGTTGGTTTTTGCTTTTCGGAGCGTTTGTTTGGGCGCAGGAAGGATATCGATGCGCTCAGTTAGCCCTTTTTTTTTTCTTGCTCTTGCTTGAGGGAGCAGAGCTGCATGAGGGCTACTTCGATGAGAAGCCGCTGATTTTTAGACGCTTTGTAGTCTATGTCGGTTTTGGAGAGCACTTGCAGGCCTCTGAGAAGTCTTTGTGCTTCGATTTCTGTTGCTTGCTGAACAAAGCGTTGTTTGATGGTGTCTGGGGTTTCTAGCAAGCTAGCCGTTCGTGGGTCTTTGCAAACGAGAATGTTGCGTAGGTGTTCGGCAAGACCAACAACAAAATGATGGCCATCAAAGCCTTTTTCGTAGATGTCGTTGAGAATGAGAAGGGCCGACGAAATGTCTTCTTTTTCAGCGGCGTCGATGACTTTGAAATAGTATTCATAGTCTAGGATGTGTAGGTTTTCAAGGACATCTTTGTAGGTGAGCGTGTTGCCAGCAAAGGTAACGAGCTGATCAAAGATGGAAAGGGCGTCGCGCAAGGCTCCATCGGCTTTCATGGCAATTTGGTGCAGGGCTTCTGGGTCAGCAGAAACACCTTCTTTGGTTGCTATGGTGCTGAGGTGATCTGCGATGTCTTTAACACGAATTCTCTGAAAATCAAAAATTTGACATCTCGAGAGAATTGTTGGAATAATTTTGTGCTTTTCTGTGGTTGCTAAAATGAAAATAGCATGCTTTGGCGGCTCTTCGAGTGTTTTGAGAAACGCATTGAAGGCCGAGGTAGAGAGCATATGAACCTCATCGATGATATAGACTTTGTGGCTGCCGAGCTGTGGAGCAATACGCACTTGGTCAATGAGGTTACGGATGTCATCAACAGAGTTGTTGGAGGCGGCATCTAGCTCATAAATGTTGAGGGAGTTTCCGGTGTGGAAGGAAAGGCAGGAATCGCATTGGTCACAGGCTTCAATTTCTGAAGTAGGGTTGAAGCAGTTGATGGTTTTGGCTAGGATTCGTGCCGTGGTAGTTTTGCCTACACCTCTTGAGCCGCAAAATAAAAAAGCTTGGGCAAGGTGCTGGTTTTTGATAGCGTTTTTGAGCGTGTTGGTAATGGATTGCTGCCCCACAACCGTGTCAAAGGTTTGCGGGCGGTATTTGCGTGCCGATACAACAAATTCACTCATAGCTCAAAGATACCGCTATTTTTTAAAATTGTACAGCGAAGATATCAACACTTCGGCTAATTTTTGAGCAATTTAAATTGTTGACGTCCTACCGATAAGAAGTATGTTCCTACAGGAAAAGAGCTTAGGTCTAGTAGGTGTTCAAGGTTGCCCTTTAAAACTACTTTTCCATCTTGGTTGCTCACTTCAAATACTTGACCATAACAAACCGTTGGAACTTCAAAAATACCTAAGCTTGGATTGGGATAAACAGGCAATGATGTAAGGATTTGCTGCACAAAATTGCTGCTGTCGTTTTGATTGTACTGATGGAGATAGATTTTTAGACTGCCACTGCGGACGTCGCCCCAAAGGGTATAAAGTTGGTTGTTTTGAAATTGCACATTCATGAAGTCGTTGCCATTTTCAAGTAAGATGGAATCGTGCTCCACTATTGGGCTAATGGTAAATTCTGCTCCCCAAGCCTGGTTGCTTGGCATTTGTGCTGGTAATTACCACGCTCCCTATGAGTGGGTCCACCGCTATCCAAGGGCGGTCAATACATAATTTATTCGGACAAGAAGCGATGGATCTTGCCACCACTGCTGTGCCCCAATTGAGGCCCCCATCTGTGGATTTCCTGCAAATGACGGCACCATTTGTAAAACTGACGTTGTCATAATCGATATAAGCCATATAAAGGTTGTCATTGAGGTCAAAACCAAGCGAAACATCGGCACTGCTGTTGCCAGCTTGTTGATGCGCTTGCCAAACGGGTGCCGACCACGTGCTGCCTACATCCAATGAAACAACGCTTTTGATCACAATTTTTTGATTGAATTCAAAACCCATCCAGGCCGCCACCAAATGTTGGTCATTTTGAGGATTGACTGCCAAAAACGGTTCGCCTTCAAAAATATTTCTGCTCGATACAAGTGTATTTGTGCAGTTGCGCTCACCATTAAAAGAGCGCTAAGCACCGTAATAAATAACTTCATATAATGGTGATTAACATTAAGTAACAACGGCACAAAAATAAAAAAGCCACTTTCAAGTGGCTTTTCATTTGGTCTAAAAATCTGTGGGCAATACTTCCTTCGGATTGACTTCAATTGTTTTCACGTTTCCTGTTAGATTCATTTTACCAACGCTTAGGTTAAATGAATGTGCAAATTTGAAACTATTTACTTCCTTATAGTCGGAGAAAATGGTGGTGGTTTCCACTATTTCATTCTCCATTTTACGTATGTTAGTCGAACGCACTTTCATAAAAGTATTGGTCGTGTAGTAATCGTAGTTTTCGGCTTGGCCATCGGTGGTGTACAACACATAGCAATCCTGACCATCAATATTTTCAATTCCTTTGATTTCATAACTCATACCATTGGCTTTGTAGTTGA